>JANNPJ010000077.1:0-22005 GCA_031400005.1 Kineosporiaceae bacterium
ATCATCAGGACCAGGCAAGGTCAGTCTCGAAGCACTGGCAATGGGAAAAGTCGTCGCGTAGACTCTGCCCATGCCGGACGGTGAGATCCGAATGGCGGAGACCAGAACTCCGCGTCCGCCACCCGGTGATCCCACCGCGGCGGCTTTTTTCGATGTCGACAACACCATCGTTCGCGGTGCCTCGATCTTCCATCTCGCCCGCGGCCTGTATCGACGCGACTTCCTGACAATGCGTGACATCGCCCGGTTCGCCCTCCAGCAGGCGCGGTTCGTCGCCATCGGCGAGCACCTCGACACGGTCGCCGACATCCAGACCCGAGCACTGACGTTCATCGCCGGGCGCTCGGTGGCCGAGATGCGCGCGGTCGGCGAGGAAGTGTTCGACGAGGTGCTGGCGGACAAAATCTGGCCCGGCACGCTGGCACTGGCCCGGATGCATGAGGACGCCGGACAGCGGGTCTGGCTGGTCACCGCCACCCCGGTGGAGGTGGCGCAGGTCATCGCCGACCGGCTCGGGCTGTACGGCGCGCTGGGCACGGTGTCCGAGCACGTCGACGGCCTCTACACCGGCCAGCTGGTCGGCGCCGCGATGCATGGCCAGGCGAAGGCCGAGGCAGTCGCGGCCCTGGCCGACCGTGAAGGACTGGCGCTGCGCCGGTGTGCCGCCTACAGCGACTCGTCCAACGACATCCCCTTGCTGTCGCTGGTCGGCCATCCAGTGGCGATCAACCCGGACAGCAAGCTGCGCGCACATGCCCGGGCCAACGGCTGGCAAGTGCACGACTATCGAACCAAGCGGAAGGCCGCCAAGATCGGATTGCCGTCCGCAGCCGCCGGTGTGGTCGCCGGCGCAGCAGTCGGGGCCTTCGCTGCGAATCGTCGACACCGTCACTGAAGCTTGAGCTGCCCTCTCACCGCGCTGATACACCGCTCTTGCTGCTTTCGTCCCAGACCGGTCCCATGCGACCCTCTCTGCTATGACACGAGCGGGTACTGGCCGGGCAGGCTTCAGGTGGGCGCCGTTGCGGGCGGTCAGCGCGGTCGGGGTATCGGCCCTGGCGGCGGGCACGCTGTTGCTACCGGCCCCGGCGTCCGCCTCCCCCACGGCCATCCCCACGCCGGTTTCCGCCGGCGTTTCCGGTGGAGTTCCTGGCAGCACCGGCGGCGGGGACAGGTATTTCCCCAAGGCGGGCAACGGCGGTTACGACGTCCGACATTACGACCTTCGCCTGAAGTACCGGCCCGCCACCCGGGCCCTGACCGCGACCGCTCGGGTCAGCGCCACCGCCAAGGTCACGCTCCGCAGCTTCAGCCTGGATCTGCGGAAACTGCGGGTCAGCGGGGTGACGGTGAACGGCCACAAAGCCGGTTTCCGGCATGCCCGCGGCGAACTGGTGATCACCCCGAAATCGGCGCTACCGGCTGGCCAGCGGTTCACCGCCAAGATCACCTACACCGGCACCATGGGCAAGCCGGAGGACAACACCGGCGCACCCTATGGCTGGTTCTCCACCCCGGACGGCGCCCTCGTCGCGAATGAGCCCGAAGGCGCCTCCACCTGGTACCCGGTCAACGATGTCCCCTACGACAAGGCGTCCTACCGGTTCACCGTGACCGTCCCCAAGGGCACCGTCGCGGTCGGCAACGGCCTTCTGACCTCAACCCGGACGAAGGGCGCCTGGAAGACGTTCCGCTGGGTCGCGAAGGACGTTCAGGCCAGCTACCTGACGATGGTCGCGACCGGGAACTACACCCTGACGACGAAGCGGACGGCGGACGGGCTGCCGATCATCAACGCGGTCGACAAGGACCTGTCGGTGAAGGACAAGGCCGCGGCCAAGACGGTGCTGGCGCTGCAGCCGAAGATGCTCAGGTTCTTCACCACGCTGTTCGGCCCGTACCCGTTCGGCTCGTTCGGTGCGGTGATCGACGATGACTCGGTCGGTTACGCGCTGGAGAACCAGACCCGGCCGATCTACTCCGGCGTCCCCAGCGAGGTCACGGTGGCCCATGAACTGGCCCACCAGTGGTTCGGCAACAGCGTCACCCTGCGGCGTTGGCGGGACATCTGGCTGAACGAGGGTTTCGCCACCTACGCGGAATGGCTCTGGCAGGAGGAGCGCGGCAAACCCGGCCCGCAGGCCAGCTTCGACAGCCTCTACGCCACCGGTGCCGGCAAGAGCTTCTGGGCCTCGAAACCGGGTGACCCGGGCGCCAAGGCCATGTTCGAGGACCCGGTGTACAACCGCGGCGCCATGGCCCTGCACGCGCTCCGGCTGACGATCGGCGACGACGCCTTCTTCACCGTGCTCCGGCGCTGGGCGCAGGACAACCGCAACGGTGTGGTCAGCACGGCCGACCTGATCGCGCTGTCCGAAGAGGTCTCCGGCCGGCAACTGGACGACCTGTTCACCGCCTGGGTCTACACCCCTAGCAAGCCAGCCCGCCCGTAACTTCAGAAGAAGATCGTAACGTCAGAAGAAGATCGAGCGACGCTGGACGAGGAGCGAGTAGAGGGTCTGCTGGATGCTTTGGCGGATCTGGTCGGTCAGGTCGAAGACCAGCATCGGGTCCTCGGCCGCTCCCTGGTCGTAGTCATCGGTGGCCACCGGCGGCCCGAACTCGATCAGCCACTTGCTCGGCAGCGGGATCGCCCCCAGTGGGCCGAGCAACGGGAAGAACGGCGTGATCGGCAAGTAGGGCAGGCCGAGCAGCCGAGCCAGGGACGGCACGTTGCCGATGATCGGGTAGATCTCCTCGGCACCGACGATGGAGCAGGGCACGATCGGGGTGCCGGTCCGCAGTGCCGCCGAGACGAACCCGCCCCGGCCAAACCGCTGTAACTTGTAGCGCTCGGTGAATGGCTTGCCGATTCCCTTGAAGCCCTCCGGCCAGACCCCGACCAGGTGACCGTCGGACAACAACCGCTCGGCGTCCGGATTGCTGGCCAGCGTTGCCCCGGACCGGCGCGCAAGCCCGGCCAGAAACGGCGTCTGGAACACCAGATCGGCGCCGAGGGTGCGCAAGAACCGGTGCTCAGGGTGCTCTTCGTGCACCGCGACGGCCGTCATCAGCGCATCCATCGGAACCGCACCGGAGTGATTGGCCACGATCAGCGCGCCGCCGGTGCGGGGGAGATTCTCGATCCCGCGTACCTCGACCCGGAACCAGTGTCGATACAGCGGCCGCAACAGCAGCAGCGGCACAGCCTCGGCGAATTCCGCATCGAAGCCGAAACTGTCGAGTTCGTAGTCGCCGGTCAGTCGCCGTCCCAGGAAGCGCAGCACGGCCGCGACCCTGGCCTCGACCTCGGCCGGGCGAGCCCGGCTGGTCACCGCCTCGAGCAGGGCCTCACCGGCCTGCAACAGCAACGCCCTGGCGATCGAATGCTGACCACCGAGGGGTACCGCCTCATCACCCGGCGGAATCAGCGGCTCCAACCGCTCCGGCTGCGGCACGTCAACCCGCTCCGGCTCCGGCCGCTGCGTCGCCTTCTTCGCCGCAGCCTTCTTCGCTGGAGCCTTCTTCGCTGGCGGCTTCGCTACGGCGGCCCTTTTCGCTGGAGCCTTCTTCGCCGGGGCTTTCTTCGCCACTTGCTCGGTCGGCTGGGCTTGCTCGGTCGACTGGGCTTGCTCGGTCGGCTGGGCGTTGAGCAGGGGGGTGGTCCGGCGACGTCGCCGGGCCCGTTCGTCCGAGGCTCGGTCGGCGCCGAGCAGCACGGAACGGGCTCCCTGCGTCCGAGGCCGGTCACCATCCATGGAGATCACTTTGGCATCGGTCATCGAGTCGACCTTTCCCTCGCCAACAGGCTTGCCACCCGTTGCTCGACGCCATGGATCACCTGCGGCGAGAGCGGGCCGGTCAGTCGTCGAGTGCGGACCAAGTCCAGGAAGGCCTCCCGGGTGCTGAACTGCGGAATCAGGCCGAGCACCGAACGCATCCGGGTGGTATCCAGGCCGCGGCCGTAGCTGAGGTAGCGGATCTGTTCCGGGGAGAAGTCGGTGAGCCCACTCCCGCGATACAGCATCCGGACCGCCCCGCCAAGCATCGGCGGTACCGGAACCGTCGGCCGACCCGCAAACCTGGCTGCCTGACCGAGGCTGATCACGCCGTCACCGGCCACGTTCACCACCCCGGAGACGTCCCGCAGAGTGGCCAACCGGAGCGCCTCGAGGCTGTCGTCCTCATGCAGGAACTGCAGTCGTGGGTCGAAGCCGAGCACGGTGGGAATCACCGGAAGGGAGAAATAGTCGGTCATCGGGGTACGGATCCCGGGGCCGACCAGATTGGCCAACCGCAGGGTGACGACGTCGATGTCGGGTCGGCGGCGACTGAAGCCGCGAACGTACCCCTCGACCTCGACGGAGTCCTTGCCCCAGCCACTGCGTGGCGGAACCTTGCCGACCAGATCCTCGGAGAACAGAGCCGGGTCGCGCGGACTGCTGCCGTACACGGCGGAGGTCGACTTCACCACCAGCCGACGCAGGCTCGGCGAGCGCTGGCACGCAGCCAGCAGCTGCATGGTGCCGATGACGTTGATCTCTTTCATAGAGACCCGGCCACCGGCGCCCATCGGGGTGGCAATGACGCTCATATGAACGACGGTGTCCACACCGGCGTGCTCGATGATCCGGCCGATCACCGGGTTTCGGATATCGGCGCGAACGAATCCGGTCGACCCGATGTCGTGCGGCGGCGGAATCACATCGACGCCGATCACCCGCTCGACCTCGGGGTCGCCGGACAGCAGTTTGGCAAAGCGACCACCGAGGTAACGAGAGACACCGGTGACCAGTACTACGCGTCCCATAGCGCCCCCTCGGGCCCCGCAGAGAAATGCGCGATCGGCGGCCGGTGAAACACCGACCGCCGTCGTGCACTATGAGCCATAGCTCGCGGCAGCGTGGCTACTTCTTGTTACGACGCTGGTGACGCGTCTTGCGCAGCAGTTTGCGGTGCTTCTTCTTAGCCATCCGCTTGCGGCGCTTCTTGATGACGGAGCCCACGGGTCCTCGCAGTTCAGTTGGTCGTAACGCCCGCGACGGCCGCGCGGGATCTCGGTTCATCCGGCGCGGAAGCAGATCCGCGCACGCCTTACCTAGGCCTCAGCCTAGCGGGAGGCAGCCCGTATCGCGTACCGGCCACGGCCAGGACCCCGTCGTCACGGCCGTCCGGCGGCGATATCCCGCAAGATCCGATGATCTCGGGCGACCTCAGGCGATGCCGGTCGAGCCCAGGTAGGAGTGCCGCAGGTAGTCCTGCACCGCTCGCTCAGGCACTCGGTACGACCGGCCAACCCGCATCGCGACCAGGTCACCGGCGTGCACCAACCGGTAGACGGTCATCTTGGACACCCGCATGATCACGGCCACCTCGGCGACGGTAAGAAAGCGAACTTCGAAATCTCCCCTGGGTAGGGGTCGCACTACAGACATGGCAGATGTCTCCTCAGCTCGGTCGGACGATCCGTGCGGATCGTCGGCTTCGGGCGGGCCCCCGGCAGCTCTTCTCATCGAGTGATTCCTCTCCGGATACGCTCAACAACGCCCTGTAATCACCATAGGTGTATCTGGGGAGGATGTGCGCGCAGTTCTGCGGACTCCCCCGAACGAATGAGGAGATCTGCCGATGAGGTTCCGCAATTCCTGAATGCGGGGCTAAACAGCGTTTCGTCGATCCGCTTCAGAAAACCCGTCAGTCGAACCAGGGATCCAATCCATGCAGCGGGAAGAGCGCCTTGCGGGTGGCCAGGACCGCGCGGTCGAGCGCGTCTGCGGGGTCGTACCCAGTGGTCCAGGTCCGGTAGTCGGCGCTCGCCCCGTCCGTCATCCGGCCCGGCGCCACCCGAGCGCAGCGACTTCGCACGTACTCGCGCCAGGCCTGCGGAACCTCAGTGGCCGGGTCGATCGGCCGGTGCGCCGCAATCGCGACCAGGTGCGCCCAGGCCCGTGGGACGACGTCCACCACCTCATACCCGCCGCCGCCGGTGGCCAGCCAACGGCCCTCGCAGAGTTCGTGAGCAAGGTCATGCAGCGCGGCGTACGACGTCCGCTGAGCGTCCAGAGACAGCGCCAGGTGCGCCAGCGGATCAAGCGTGTGACTGTCACAGCCGTGCTGGGTGACCATGATCTGCGGACGGAAGGCCCGCAGCAGGCCCGGGACAGTGGCATCGAAGGCCCGCAGCCAACCGGCGTCCGCCGTTCCCGGCGGCAGAGCCACGTTGACGGCGGATCCCTCCGCCGCGGGCCCGCCGAGATCCGGCGGGAAACCGGTGCCGGGAAAGAGCGCCCGCCCGCTCTCGTGCAGCGAGATCGTCAGCACCCGGGGGTCGTCCCAGAACATCTGCTGGACGCCGTCACCATGGTGGACGTCGACATCCACGTAGGCGACCCGTTCGGCACCGGCATCCAGCAGGGCGGCGATCGCCACGCCAATGTCGTTGTACACGCAGAAACCGCTGGCCAGCGCGGGCATCGCATGATGCAGCCCGCCGCAGAAGTTCACCGCATGGGCGGCCTGCCCGGCCCAGACGGCGAGCGCGGCGTCCCGGCTGGCGGCCGCAATCCGGGCGCTGGCCTCATGCATCCCGGCGAAGGCCGGGGTATCGGGCGTACCCAGGCCGTACCTCTGGTCGGCCGAGAACGGATCCTTAGAGGCGTGCCGGACCGCGGTCACGTAGGCCGGGTCATGAACCGTCTGGAGAACCTCGTCGGATGCCGGTTCGGCACTCACCACTCGGACCCCGGGCTCGCTCAGCAGCCCGAGATCACGGATCAGCCGGGCGGTGAGCTCCAGCCTGATCGGTGCCATCGGGTGCCCAGCACCGAAGTCGTACGCGCCGAACGCATCGTCCCAGACCAGCCTGAGGGCATCCACGCGCCAACCGTAACCGCTGGCCGCGCGTTGAAACGCCCAGACGTGGCAGAGTATGCCGGTGCCATCCAGCCGTAAGCCCGAAGATGAGGCCGTTCTGGTTTGCGGACTGGGTCGCTTCGGCTCAGCCACCGCAGCCGCGATGGTCCGGCTCGGCCGCCAGGTACTGGCGATCGACCGGGATGCCCGGCTCGTCCAGGAGTTCTCCAGCCGGTTGACCCGGGTGGTCGAGGCGGACACCACCAACCTCGATGTCCTCGTCCAACTCGGCTGCGGCGAGTTCAAGGTGGCTGTCGTCGGGATCGGCACGTCGATCGAGTCAAGCGTGCTGACCTGTAGCAACCTGGTGGAACTCGGGATCGACCAGATCTGGGGCAAGGCGATCACCCCGGCCCACGGGACGATTCTGGAACGGATCGGCGTCCACAAGGTGATCTACCCCGAGTCGGACGCCGGAGAACGGGTCGCTCATCTGGTGTCCGGCAAACTGATCGACTACATCGAGTTCGACGACGGTTTCGCGATCGCGAAAATGCGGGCCCCGATGGAGACTCAGGGCTTCACCCTGGGCGAGTCCAAGGTCCGGCAGAAGTACGGGGTGACCGTGGTCGGGGTGAAATCCCCAGGCCGCGACTTCACTTACGCCCAGGCCGACACCCGGGTCTCCGGCAACGACCTGCTGATCGTCAGCGGTTCCACCCAACTCGTCGAGCGCTTTGCCGCGCGACCCTGACCGGCTGACGAGACCGGTGCCGCCATGCCGCTGATCAGGTCCGGGCCATCAGGGCCCGCAGGACCGCTGAACCGAATCTCGCTGATCACCAAACCGGACGCGGTCAAACTCAGCCCAGTCGGCCGACTCCTGGCCCACCCGGCCCGGACCGTGACCCTCGGCTTCCTGTTCGCCGTTCTGGTCAGCACCGGGTTGCTCATGCTGCCGTTGTCGTCGGCCACGCCCGGCGGCACCAGCTTCCGGGTGGCCCTGTTCACGGCCACCTCAGCGGTCAGCGTCACCGGGCTGGCTGTGGTGGATACCGCCGATCACTGGAGCGGTTTCGGCGAAGCCATGATCCTCGCCATGATCCAGCTCGGCGGGCTGGGGATCATGACGGCGACGTCGCTGCTGGGGCTCGTGGTTGCCCGCCGGCTGGGGCTTCGCTCCCGGTTGCTGGTGCAGGCCGAGACCGGTGCCCTCGACCTGGGCACCGTCAGCCGGCTGTTGTTCAACGTGGTCCGGATCAGCCTGCTGATCGAGGCGATTACCTGGCTGGCCCTCACCCTACGACTCAGCCTCGGGTACGACGAGCCCTTCGGCCGGGCGGTCTATCTGGGCCTCTTCCATGCCGTTTCGGCGTACAACAACGGTGGGTTGGCGCTCTGGTCGGACAGCTTGGTGCGGTTCGGCGATGATCCGTGGCTGCTCACGCCGATCACCGTCGCCTTCCTGCTGGGCGCGCTCGGGTTCCCGGTCCTGCTGGAACTGCTGCGTGGGCGCTCGCCGAGCGGCTGGTCCGTGCACACCCAGCTGACGCTGCTCACCTATGGGGTTCTGGTGATGGCCGGGCCGCTGATCGTGCTGTACGGCGAATGGAACAACGAACGCAGCCTCGGCGTCCACGGTGGCGCCGGCGGGCAACTGACGGCCGGCATCTTCAGCGGCCTGGTGGCCGGCTCGGCCGGCTTCAACGTGATCGACTACGGCGCCGTCAATCCGACCACGCTGCTCGGCACCGACCTGCTGATGTTCATCGGTGGTGGCAGTGGTGGGACGGCCGGTGGGATCAAGGTCGGCACGGTCGCTGTCCTGGCGCTGGCGGTGATCGCCGAGATCCGCGGCGACACCGACGTCGAGGCCTTCGGCCGCAGACTCACCACCAGCACCATCCGACAGGCACTGACCGTCGCCATGCTGTCGATGACCGGCATCGCGGTCGGGACCTTCGTACTGCTCGCCTTGAGCCCGGTGTCGTTCGACGCCGGGCTGTTCGAGGTGATCTCGGCGTTCTCGAACAGCGGTCTGTCCACCGGCATCACCGGCACGCTGCCGGCCCCGGCCCAGTACCTGCTGAGCGTCTTGATGTTCATCGGCCGGGTGGGGCCGGTGACCGCTGCCACCGCGCTCGCGCTGCGGCAATCCCGGCGGCTCTACCGCTATCCGGAGACCCGCCCGCTGGTCGGCTGACTCCTCAGGAGGTGGAGAGCTCGCGGGAACGATCGCGGGCGGCCTCCATCGCGGTGACGAATGCCGCCCGAACTCGCTGATCGTCCAGCACCCGCAGCGCTGCGGCCGTCGTCCCACCCGGGCTGGTCACCTGCTCGCGCAGGATGCTCGGGTGGGTGCCGGTCTCGCGGAGCATGGTCGCGGCGCCGAACAGAGTCTGCGCCACCAGTTCGGTGGACGTCACCCGGGGCAGACCGAGCAGCACCCCGGCCTCGATCATCGCCTCGGCCACGTAGAAGATGTAGGCCGGACCGGAGCCGCTGACCGCGGTCACGGCGTCCTGGTACTGCTCCGGCACCTGGACCACCCGGCCGGTGGCCGACATCAGTTCCTGCGCTTGGGCCAGATGCTCACTGTCGCACTGCTTGCCCGGGCTGAGCGCGGACATCCCCTGGTCCACCAGCGCCGGGGTATTGGGCATCACCCGGACCACCGGGGTACCGGCGGGCAAGTGCTGTTCAATGAATGCTGTGGTCAGCCCCGCCGCCAGCGAGATCACCAGGGTGCCCGGCTTCACATTGCCGGAGATCTCGGCCAGCAGGCCGGTCATGTCCTGCGGTTTGACCACGATCAGCAGGGTGTCGCCGAACTCGGCGGCAGCCACGTTGTTCAGAACCTGGATGCCGTGGCGCTGAGCCAGCTCCACCGCCCGGTCCGGACGACGCTCGCTGATCACTACCTGGTCCACCGGGCGGCCTGCCCGCAATAACCCAGCCAGGATGGTCTCGCCCATCATCCCGGCACCGAGAATCGCGATCCGACCGGAAGACCCCGCCGAAGAACCCGCCGAAGACCCTGCTGAAGACGCTGATGCAGACATGCGCTCATCATGCCGGGTGGCTGTCAGGCAGTGCGGCGGCGGAGGGTTGCCGACCCGAGCAGCACCGCAGCGGCCACGAAGCCGAACACGATCAGCACGTCCTGCAGGACGGCGCCGCTGGCGTCGGGGACGACGGCCAGCGTGCGCATGCCGTCCACCGCATACGACAGCGGCAGCACGTTCGAGACCGCCTCGAGCGCGTCCGGCAACGCTTCGCGCGGGGTCAGCAACCCGCAGAGCAGGAACTGAGGCAGCACGAACGCCGGCATGAACTGCACGGCTTGGAATTCACTTCGGGCGAAGGCGCTGACCAGCAGGCCGAGAGCGGTCCCGAGCAGGGCATCGACGGTGGCGACCAGGATCAGCAGCCAGACCGGACCGGCCACGTCCAGCCCGAGCACGCCGACCGCGAACCCGGAGGCCACCAGCGCCTGGACGACGGCCAGCAGCCCGAAGGCAAGGGCATAGCCACCGATCAGATCGCCCTTGCCGAGCGGCATCGTGAGCAGCCGCTCCAGCGTGCCGGACTGTCGTTCCCGTAGCGTGGCCACGCTGGTGACCAGGAACATCACCACGAACGGGAAGACGCCGAGCAGTGGCGCACCGATCTGGTCGAAGACCGGAGTGTCCTGGTACACCCACGCGAGCAAGCCGATCAACACGCACGGGACGACGATCAGCATCCCCACCGTGCGCGGGTCGTGCCGGATCTGGCGTAGCACCCGATTGGCAGTGGCCAAGGTCAGTCGGAGGTTCATGCTCCGGCCTCCTGCAGCTGCGCGGCCCGGTCTACCAGGGCCAGGAACGCGGCCTCGATATCGATCGAATCGGTGCTCGCGAGCAGGCCGCTGAGGGTGTCGTCGGCGAGCACGCCGCCCTCGCGCATCAGCAGCAACCGATCGCAGCGGCTGGCCTCGTCCATCACGTGGCTGGAGACCAGGATGGTCGTCCCGGCGTCGGCCAGCCGGCGGAAGATCGCCCAGAGATCGCGACGCAGCACCGGGTCCAGACCCACTGTCGGCTCATCCAGCACCAGCAACTCGGGGGTTCCGACCAGCGCCGCGCCCAGCGAGACCCGGGAGCGCTGACCACCGGAGAGCTGGTCGACCCGGGCGCCGGCATGCGAGTCGAGGTCGACCAGCTCAAGCACCCGACGCAGTTCGGCATCCAGATCCCGACGCCGGACGCCGACGATCGCGGCGAAGTACCGCAGGTTCTCGGTGACCGTGAGATCTCCGTAGACGCTGGGATTCTGCGTGACGTAGCCGACCCGCCGGCGCAACGATCGGTGCCCGGCGGGGTGACCCAGCACGGTCACCGTGCCGCCAGCGACGATCTGGACACCGACCACGGCCCGCATCAGCGTGGTCTTGCCGCACCCGCTCGGCCCCAGCAGCCCGACGATCTGGCCGGCGGGAACGGCCCAGGTCAAGCCCGGGATCACTAATCGGCCGCCGCGGGTCACCCGCAGATCCTGGACGACGATCGCCGCCGTTTCCAGCGGTCTTTTCGGGATGGCTTCGTTTTTCATCATGTGATGAATTTACGCCCGCCAACACCCCTTAGCAACCCCCAGTTCCCCATCCCGCGATCATGCAGAGTTGCTCGGGCTGCGCCGAGTTAGTCGCGCGATTTGACCCCTCCAAAGGGTCATAACGCGCGACCAACTCGAGGGAAGGGTGCCTTCTCAGCGGAGGTAAGGGAGGACCTCGGTCAGGGCCAGGCCGAGATGCAGCTGAAGGCGGGATTCACCGTCGTCCAGGTCCACACCGCAGAGCTGCTGGATCTTCTCCAGCCGGTAGTACAGGGTCTGGCGGTGTACCGACAGTGCGGCCGCCGTCCCAGCCGCGTGCCCGGCATGGTCGAGATACACCAGGGCGGTACGCACCAGTTCGGCCTCCGCCCGAGATCGCAGCAGCGCCGCCGGAGTGCCCGCCACCAGCGCCTCGACCGCCGCCGCGCCCTGCCCGGCCACCCGGTAGAAACCCAGGTCGCTCCAGCGCAGCACCGGCCCGAGCCGGGGTCGGGCCAGCGCCACCCGGGCCGCGCTGTCGGCTTCGTGCCGGGCCGCCGCCAGCTCGCGGACGTCGGTTCGAGGCACCCCGATCCCGGCCCGCCGAGACCCGTCGACCTGCTCACCGACCAGCCGGGAGGCCCGACGCACTGCGGGGCCGAGCGGATCGACCGGGTCATCGGCGGCGCTGACGACCTGGGTCACCACAGACGACGTCCCCGTACCGAGCGCAGCGCGAACCACGACGACCGCGACCGGGCCGTCGGCGGGCAGGTCACCCCGGGCAGCCAAAGCGGTCCGGGCGGCCGAGGCCACCACCTCGTCGCCGGACAGCAGGTCAGTGACCAGCTGTTGCTGCGTGTCGACGACGCGCCGATGGGAGGCCATCAGCTGCCCCGCCCGTCGGGCCAGCGGCTCGGCCAGCGCCAACCGGCCCGAGGCGAAGCCGGCCGCCGGCTCCAGCACCCACAGGTAGCCGTGGGTGACACCCTGACTGCGCGCGGGCAGGCAGCACCGGGCAGCGATCCCCCGCTCCGGGTCACCAGGCACTCGCACCGGGCCGGTTGCGGTGGCGATGCCCCGCTCCTCGAACCAGGCGCGGACCGCCGGAGTGGCGGTCTTGCCCAGGATGGAGGCCGCCCGCACCGGGTCGACGTCCACGCCTTGCGAGCTGTAGGCGATCAAGGTGAAGCCGGTGTCCTCCAGGACGACGGGCGAATCGAGCAACCCGGACACGTCGTCCACGATGTCCTGCAGCTCAGCGGCACGATCACCGGAACCGGCGCGGTCAGCCACCGGCGTCAGACATTCGTCGGAACAGGTCGTGACACCTGCACATGGTGACATTGTCCGATCGTGCCTAGCGTTGAAGCCATGCCGAACCTGTTGCTCTCTGCGGCCAACACCCGCCCGGTGCGGGCCTCGATCAGCGCGCTCCCGATCAGCAAGCGTTTGGTCGCCCGGTTCATCGCCGGAGAAGATCAGAATGCCGCTCTGATTGTCACCCGAGGTCTGATCGGCGAGGGCCTGACGGTGACCCTTGACGTCCTCGGCGAGGGCGTCACCGACCGGACCGGGGCGGCGGCGAACGCCCTCGCCTACCGCAGGCTGCTCGCCGCGCTGGCGGAGGCCGGGTTGGCCGGCGGAGCCGAGGTCTCGGTCAAGCTGTCCGCGCTCGGGCAGGCGCTGCCCAAAGACGGGCACTCGATCGCGCTCGATCACGGGGCCCAGATCGCCGCGGCGGCAGCGACGGCCGGCACCACGATGACGCTCGACATGGAGGACCACACCACTGTCGACTCCACCTTGGGCATCCTGAGCGAACTGCGGGCCGAGTATCCGTGGGTGGGCGCCGTGCTGCAGTCGGCGTTGCACCGGACCGAGGGCGACTGCCGCGACCTGGCCGTCGCCGGCTCCCGGGTCCGGCTGGTCAAGGGCGCCTACGCCGAGCCGGCTTCGGTGGCGTACCCGCGCAAATCGGACGTCGACGCCTCGTACCGGCGCTGCCTCGAGGTGTTGATGGCTGGCGCCGGCTACCCAATGATCGCCACCCACGACCTGACTCTGGTCACTGCCGCCCGGGAACTGGCAGCCCGCTTCGACCGCTCGCCAGAATCGTGGGAACTGCAGATGCTGTACGGAATTCGGACCGGTGAGCTCCGCGCGTTGGCCGCGGAGGGAGTCGCCGTCCGGGTCTACGTGCCGTTCGGCACCGACTGGTACGGCTACTACATTCGCCGGTTGGCTGAGCGCCCGGCCAACCTGCTGTTCCTGCTGCGCCACTTACGTTCGACCAAAACCAGCTAACAAAACTTTCCCGAGGAGCGAACCATGGACGCCATGACCCGGATCCCGGAACCAGTCAACGAACCCATTCACAGCTACACCCCCGGCAGCCCGGAGCGGATCGCCCTGGAGGGTCGGCTCAAAGAACTCTGGGACCAGTCCCCGCAGTTGCCGAACTGGATTGACGGCGAGCCGGTTACCGGCGGTGGCCCCCAGTTCAAGGTCGTCGCGCCATTCGAACACGCCCATGTGCTAGGAACTTTCGCAGCAGCTGACACCGGTGACGCCGTCGCCGCGGTAGCTGCCGCCAAGCGGGCAGCACCCGGCTGGCAAGCGCTTTCGATTGACGATCGGGCCGCGATCCTGCTGAAGGCCGCCGACCTGCTGACCGGCACCTGGCGGGACACACTGAACGCTGCAACCATGCTCGGCCAGGCGAAAACCGTGTACCAAGCGGAAATTGACGCGGTCTGTGAACTCGCCGATTTCTGGCGGTTCAACGCACATTTCGCCCGGGAGATCTACGCCGAGCAACCGCATGCCAACTCGGCCGGGATCTGGAACCGGCTCGATCATCGCCCGCTTGAGGGTTTCGTCTATGCCATCACGCCTTTCAACTTCACCGCGATCGCCGCGAACCTGCCGACCGCGCCGGCGCTGATGGGCAACACCGTGGTGTGGAAGCCGAGCCCGACCCAGGCGCTGTCCGCGGACTGGACGATGCGACTGCTGCAGGCTGCCGGATTGCCGCCCGGCGTGATCAACCTGGTGCACGGTGACGGTCTCGCCGTCTCCGAGGTGGCCCTGGCTGACCCCGATCTCGCCGGGATCCACTTCACCGGTTCGACCTCGACTTTCCAGTCGCTGTGGCAGCAGGTCGGTGAGCGAATCGGCTCCTACCGGTCGTACCCACGAATCGTCGGTGAGACCGGCGGCAAGGATTTCGTCCTCGCCCACCCGAGTGCGGATGTCGACGTCCTGCGGACGGCGCTGGTTCGCGGGGCCTTCGAGTACTCCGGGCAGAAGTGCTCGGCCGCCTCCCGGGCTTACGTTCCGGCCAGCGTCTGGGCCCGGCTGAAGGACGGCCTGGCCGACGTCACCGGGAGCCTGCCGGTCGGCCCGGCCACCGACTTCTCGATGTTCACCTCGGCTGTGATCGACCAGCGGGCGCATTCCAAGCACCAGACCGCGCTGCAGCGAGCCGCTTCGGCAGACGGCGTCGAGGTGCTGGCCGGCGGCGGAACCGACGACACCCGAGGGTGGTACGTCGATCCAACTGTGATCACCGTCACGAATCCCCTCGACGAAGCGATGACCACCGAGTATTTCGGCCCGATCCTGAGCGTCCATGTCTTTGCGGACGCCGACTACGACCGGGTGGTGCGCGGGATCGCCGACGACTCGAAGTACGCGCTGACCGGTTCGATCATCGCCGCCGACCGGGGAGCGATCGCCCGAGCGAGTGAAGACCTTCGATTCGCCGCAGGTAATTTCTACGTGAACGACAAGCCGACCGGGGCAGTCGTGGGCCAGCAACCGTTCGGTGGTGGCCGTTCCTCCGGCACCAACGACAAGGCTGGATCACCGCAGAATCTGCGGCGCTGGACCTCGACCCGGACGATCAAAGAGACGTTCGAGCCGCCGACCAGCCATCGCTACCCGCACATGGGATGATAGGAGCACTACAGGCACGCCTCCTCCAGGCGGAATCACGCTCTGGCGAGAGGCGCGCAGATGAAGATCGTCTACAACAGTTTCGGCGGACGGTACTCCGACAACCCTCGGGCGATTTACGAATTGCTGATCGGCCGTGACGAGAGTCACAACCATGTCTGGCTGGCGGATCCACTGCATCTGCACGGATTTCCGGTCGGAGCGCAGACCGTGCCGATCGGTGGCGACGAGTGCATCGCTGCTCTCGAAACGGCCGACATGATCGTGTCGAACACGCATATCGAACTGGAGTGGACCAAAGCCCCCGGTGCCCAATACGTGCAGACCTGGCACGGCACGCCGCTGAAGCACATCCACTTCGACGTATTCCAGGCCCCGCCCGGCCGGCTGGACTACTTGACCCGGGACGTGCGCCGCTGGGATCACCTGATCTCGCCGAACAAGGCCAGCACCGGCCCCCTCCGGCAGGCCTTCGGCTTCACCGGGGACGTGGCCGAGACCGGGTACCCGCGCAACGACATCCTGGTCTCACCGGACCGAGACCGGGTGCGCGCCCAGGTTCGGCAGCAGTTCGGCATCCCGGACGACAAGAAGGTCGTGCTCTACACCCCGACCTGGCGAGACGACCTGCGCGACGAGAACGGCGAGCAGGACTTCAACCTGCACCTGGACCTGGACGAGTTCAGTCGGCGGCTCGGCGCGGACCACGTCTTGCTGATGCGACTGCACTACATGGTTTCCGGTCGGCTCGGGAAGATCGAACACCCCGGCGTGCTCGACGTCTCCTTCCATCCGGATGTCAGCGACCTGTACCTGGCCGCCGACGTCATGATCACCGACTACTCCTCGACCATGTTCGACTTCGCCGTCACCGGCAAGCCTTTGCTGTTCTTCACCTACGACCTGGCGCACTACCGGGATACCCTGCGCGGCTTTTACTTCGACTTCCACCTGAGCGCTCCGGGACCGCTGCTGCACACCAACACTCAGGTTTTCGACGCCCTCGCCGACCTGGATCCGGTCCAGGCCGAACACCGCGAGGTGTATGCCCGGTTCCAGCAGACCTTCGCGCATCTGGAGGACGGCGGCGCAGCAGCCCGGGTCGTTGACCGGTATTTCTCCGGCCGCCATTCATCCGCCTCGGCGAACGAAATGTCCGCTCAAATCGGCAGTTCCGGGTCCGTCAGGTAGCGCTGCAGGGCTGGCCCGACGATCCGTACCAACTGCTCGAGGTCCACGGTGGCCAGCGGGTCGACCTTCACCACGATCCGCGCCATCGCGATCCCGACCAGGTGGGACGCCGCGAGCGCGGCACGCAATTCACCGCGATCCAGCTCCAGCGCGGCGGCGATCCGGCCGAGTAGCTCGCGGGTGACGAACTCGCGCAGCATCCGGGCTGCCGCCTCGTTGGACAGGGCTCCGCTGAGCAGGGCGACGATCCGGTCCCGGCCCTCGGGGGAGTCCCAGATCGCGAACACGGTCCGGGCCAGCCGCTCGCCGATGTCGGCTCTCGGGCCGGTCATCACGGCGGCGACGATGTCCTGCGGGCGCGCCGGGAAGCCGAGCGCGCTGACGAAGAGGTCTTCCTTGCCGTCGAAATAGTGATGCACCAGCCGGGCATCCACCCCGGCTGCGCGGGCAACACCGCGCATCGTCGTCCCGTCGTAGCCGCGGCTGCCGAACTCGGCCCGGGCGGCGATCACGATCAGGCCACGGGTGTCCTCAGCCGCCGGCCGGCGGCCACGCCGCCTGGCCGCGGTCTCCTGTGCTTCAGGGGCGGGCTCGGACAGGTCAGCGACCTGAGTTCGGCAGGCTCGGCAGCAGCGAGGGCGCGGCCAGGTGCAGCCGGGCAAAGGCCAGACACTCGGCCAGTTCCGCCTCCCGTTCCTGACGGGTTTTGCACTTCCTGGTGTTCACCTCGACGGCGATCGTTCCGCTCCAGGCCCACTCGGCGAGCAGGCCAAGTACCTCGGCGCACGGCTGAGTACCCCGCCCAGGCACCAGGTGCTCGTCCTTGGCCGAACCCATCCCGTCAGCGAGGTGCACGTGGGTAAGCCGGTCACCGAGCTCGTGGGCCATCGCCAGCGAGTCACCGCCGGCCGTCGAGGCATGCGAGAAGTCCAGCGTGACGTGTTTGTATGGCTGCGGCACCGGATCCCAGCCGGGGGCATAGGCCATCATTTCCCGGCTTCGCGCCCGCCACGGGTACATGTTCTCCACGGTCATCGGGATGCCGTAGCGCTCGGTCAGCTGGGCCACGCCGTCCGCGAACCCGGTGGCGTACTCCTTCTGCCAGCGAAACGGCGGATGCGCGACCACCGCCCCCGCGCCCAGATCGGTGGCCATCTGCAGCGAGCGCTCCAGCTTCGGCCAAGGCTCCTTGCCCCAGACCCGCTGGGTCACCAGCAGCGTTGGGGCGTGGATGGACAACACCGGGATGCCGTAGTGAGCCGAGAGCCGAGCCAGAGCACTTGGATCCTGGCTTACCGGATCGGTCCAAACCATCACCTCGACGCCGTCATACCCGAGCCGTGCGGCGATCTCGAATGCATCGGCGCAGGACTCCGGGTAGACCGAACTGGTCGAGAGTGCAACCCGCGCGGCAGGCACCCGAACCGGCTTACCCCGGGGGATTGCCTGATCACCATTCGACCGGACCATGCCTGTCAGCCTAAGCCCGATCCGGTGCCCCAACTTCCAGCGCCGCGCTCGACCGTTGCGTCAGCCGTTCCGGGTCGCGATCAGGTCGAGCCGACGCAGGATGATGCCCTCACGCAGCGCCCAGGGGCAGACCTGCAGCTGATCGACCCCGAGCAGTTCCATCGCCGCCTCCGCCACCAGCGCCCCGGCTAGGAGCTGCGCTGAGCGGCCGGCCGAGACGCCGTGCAGCCCGGCTCGCTGGGCGACGGGCATTGCGGCCAATCTCGGCACCCAGCTGGCCAGGTCTCGCTGCCTCAGCACCCGGGGGACGTAGTCGCCAAGGTCACTCGAGGCCGCGCCGCAAAGCCGGGCCAGCGAGCGGAACGTCTTGCTGGTTCCAACCGTCCGGTCGGCGACGCCGGGACGCTTGACGTCCGGGACCACTCGAGCGATCTCAGCCCGGATGTACCGGCGAGCGGCCCGGATGGCCTCCGTGGTGGGCGGGTCACCCGGCAACCGGTCGAGGGTGAGCCGACCCGCCCCGAGCGGCAACGAGATGGCGACGTCCGGCGATTCGTCCAAACCGGCACCGATCTCCAGCGAACCGCCCCCGATGTCCAACATCAGCAGCCGACCGGCGGACCAGCCGAACCAGCGGCGCACCGCCAGAAAGGTCAGTCGGGCCTCGTCACCACCGGGCAGAACCTGCAGGTCAACCCCCGTTTGCTGGCTCACCCGGGCGAGCACCTGCTCGCCGTTGGTGGCTTCGCGAATCGCGGAGGTGGCGAACGCCACCATCTCCTCGACGCCGTAGTCCTCGGCGAATTGCAAACAAGACACGATGAACCGGATTAATCCGACGATACCGGCCTCGCCGATGCTGCCGTCCGGCTGCAGGTGCTCGGCCAGCCGCAATTCCTCCTTGTGCGAGGACGCAGGCATCGGTCGTGCACCGGGGTGAGCATCGACCACCAGCAGGTGCACGGTGTTTGATCCAACATCGAGCACGCCCAGTCGCATGCCCGCGACGCTACTGCAGCCGCTTCCCCTCTATTCTGGGGAGATGCCCCCACCGCCGTCCCCGGAGGTGTCGCTCGATCTGGCGCGCACCTGGCTCGAGTTCCCCGATCCCGAGGTCGAGTCCCGCCCCGCCGATCCCTCCACCGACGCAGCCGAGCAAGTCTTCCGCTGCGACCTGACCTGGCTGACGTCGTCCTGGACCTGCATCTATGGCCGCGGCTGCGCAGGTATCTACGCCGACCGCCCGGACGACGGCTGCTGCACCCTGGGTGCGCATTTCGCCGACGAGGAGGACGAGCAGCGGGTGGCCCAGGCGGTGCTGCTGCTTGACCCTTCGGGCTGGCAGTTCGCCGCCGAGGGCGAGGCCGGCGGCTGGACCGAGGTGGACGGCGAGGGACAGCGCAAGACCAGGGTGGTCGAGGACGCCTGCATCTTCCTGAACCGTCCCGGATGGGCCAGCGGCGACGGCTGCGCACTTCATCAGGTCGCGCTGTCCGAGGGCCGCGAACCGCTGGAACTGAAGCCTGATGTCTGCTGGCAGCTGCCGGTCCGGCGCAGTTACCGCAACGTCGATCGCCCGGACGGCACCAGCTATCTCGAGGTGACGATCAGCGAGTACGACAGGCGTGGCTGGGGAGCCGGCGGACACGACCTGGACTGGTACTGCTCCAGCAATCCGCAGGCGCACATCGGCACCGAGCCGGTCTACCGGTCCATGCGCCCGGAACTGGTCGAGCTGATGGGCGCTGGCGCGTACGAGGTACTTGCCCGGCATTGTGACGATCTCACCGGACACAAGGCCCGCAAGCTCCTCCCGCTGACCGTGCACCGAGCGACAGCGGTAGCCAAGGGCTCGCTAGCCAAGGGCCGATGAGTAGCAAAGTCATCCCGTCGCCGAACATCTGGCGGTTCCCGCAGGTCTATGAGCTGGAGAACCGGGGCGTCGACCCGGACGGCGTGATCGAGACCGCGATCCGCGAGTTGTGCGACTGGAACGGACGGACGGTTTTGGACGTCGGCTGCGGCACCGGGTTTCATTTGCCCCGGTTTGCCGCAGAGGCCGCAGAGGTGATCGGCGTGGAACCGCACCCGCCACTGGTCGAACTGGCCCGCCGCCGGATCACTGCGCTGGCAGACTCGGCGGGGTTGCCGGATCGGATCGACGTCCGACTGGGGACAGCCCAGAAACTGCCGGTCGAATCCGCGTCCGTGGACCTGGTGCATGCTCGCTGGGCCTACTTCTTCGGGCCGGGTTGCGAGCCAGGGCTGGCCGAGGTGCGCCGGGTGCTGCGTCGCGGCGGGGTCGCCGTCGTCATCGACAACGACGCGACCAGATCTACCTTCGGCGGCTGGTTTCGGCGTGGGCTGCCGTCCTACAACCCGGCCACGGTGGAGCGATTCTGGGCTCGCCAGGGCTGGTCCCGGCGCAGCCTCGACATCCGCTGGGAGCAGCCGACCCGAGCCGCCTTTGAGGCCGTGGTCCGGATCGAGTTCGCCCCGGAGCTGGCCGATTCCATCCTTGCCGCCCACCCCGGCACCACCGTCGACTACGCCGTGAACCTACTCAGCTTCACCCGCACAACTTGACGAAAACCCTGGTTCCTCGGGGTCAGCGAATTCCGCCTCGAGCTCATCGGTGGTAGGGAGGCTGGAAACGATCTCGGGCGGCAGGCTCTCACCGATCTCCGCTGTCCACTGCGCAACGCCGATCGGGGCGACATACCCGCGCAGCGCATATTCGGCAACGACGTTGTTCTTGGTCTTGCACAGCAACAGACCGATGGTCGGCTTGTCGTCCGAGTGCGCCATCAGGTCGTCGATCACCGCCATGTAGAAGCTGAGCTGCCCCAGGAATCCCGGCTCGAACTTGGCGGCCTTCAGCTCAATGACGACGTAGCAGCGTAGTTTCAGGTGGTAGAAGAGCAGATCAGCATAGAAGTCGTCGCCTCCGACTTGCATCCTCACCTGCCGACCGACAAACGCAAACCCTTGGCCGAGTGCGAGCAAGAACTTCTCGACATGCTCGATCAGGAGCCGCTCTACCTCCCGCTCGCGGCGCCCGTCCTCGATCCCGGCGAAGTCGAAGACGTAAGGATCCCGCATCGCCTGCTCGGCCAGATCGGACTCTTCCGGCGGCAGCGTGGCTGCGAAGTTGTTGATGGCCCGGCCGCTGCGTTCGCGCAAGCGTTGCTCGATGTGCAAGGCCAGAACGTCACGACTCCAACCGCCGTCGAGCGCCGCCGCCGCATACCATAACCGCTGGTCAGCCGAGTCCAGCTTGTCGAGGAGCAGTTGATGGTGACGCCATGGCAATTGTGCAGCGCTGCGCTGCACAATTGCAGGTTCCGGCCAAGCAGCTGCGAACGCGCGCATGTACTTGAGGTTCCGCGCCGAGTAGCCCCGCGCTCCAGGGAACCGTTCACTTAGGTCAGCAGACAGTCGGTCAATCACCTTGGCGCCCCAGCCCTCATCGTGCTGGCGGTCGAGAATGTCCCGTCCGATCGCCCAGTAGGTCTTGATCAGCTCCCGGTTGATCGCAGAGATCGCACGCTGGCGACCCAGGCGGACATGCCCGGCCACGCTGGCAAACAGATCTGGGTACCAGCCCGGCATTGATCGGGCGCTCGGTGCACCGGGAAAGGGCACCGCCACCACATCCTCTTCCTCGTCGCAGGTCTCCGAGGTCGCCTTGTTCATCCGTGTCATCAGCAGACCGCTCCAGTTGGTAAAACCAAATCTAGCGAGGATTTACCGTAACCATTTCGGATTATCCGATGCAAGTCTGCGGTTTGCCTGAGCCAGGGGGCGGATGCAAAACATGGTCGGAGGATTGCGCCAAGCACAACGATTTCACCGACTATAGTCGTGATCTAACGACTATCATCGCCATGCGTCGACTATAGTCGCGCTCAGGAGGTGACCTGTGGATCTTTCGAACCCGCTTGCCGTCGTTACGCC
>JANNPJ010000106.1:0-22533 GCA_031400005.1 Kineosporiaceae bacterium
CAGGAGGAGACGCGCACTGTCGGCGGAGAAGTCCGCAAGGAGAAGGTCGGACTCGATGCCGATGAGGACGTGAACAAGCGACGCTGAACGAGGTTCGTCGCTCCACGCGTGCGCGCGGTCGAGCGTGATCAACATCGAGCGTGATCAACCACGAATGTGATGAGACTGTGCCATCCCGGTGCCTGGAGGTGCCGGGATGGTGCGCGCTCTGCCACCATCAACGGATAAGCGGCTCAGAAAGCGAGGAATGGTGATGGACGGCCCGGTGGAGGACCTGCCGCTGGCGAGCGAGGTGGTTCCGTCGGACATGCGCGAGGCGGTGTATTCCAGCCCGCTGGCGGACGACTTGGAAGACTTGCGGGTCGACTGTGACGACGAGGACGATCCGGTCCTGCTGCGAGCGGACGGTTCGGTGGTGGACACCTGGCGGGAAGGATATCCGTACGACGAGCGGATGAGTCGCGACGAGTACGACCGCACCAAGCGCCTGCTGCAGATTGAATTGATCAAGCTGCAGAACTGGGTGAAGGACAACGGCGTGAAGATCGTCCTGTTGTTCGAGGGCCGCGATGCCGCGGGCAAGGGCGGCACGATCAAACGGTTTACCGAGCACCTCAACCCGCGCGGGGCTCACGTGGTGGCACTGGAGAAGCCCAGTGAGCGCGAGCGTACCCAGTGGTACTTCCAGCGGTACGTGCAACACCTGCCGGCTGCCGGGGAGATCGCGCTGTTCGACCGCTCCTGGTACAACCGAGCGGGAGTGGAGCGGGTGATGGGCTTCTGCACACCCCTGGAATATCAGGAGTTCATGCGCCAGGCACCGGATTTCGAGCGAATGCTGGTGCGCTCGGACATCCATCTGGTGAAGTTCTGGTTCTCCGTCTCACGAGCTGAACAGCGCACTCGGTTCGCCGTGCGGCAGGTGGATCCGGTGCGCCAGTGGAAGCTGTCGCCGATGGACCTGGCCGCGCTGGACAAGTGGGAGGCCTACACCGAGGCGAAGGAGGCGATGTTCTTCTACACGGACACCGCTGACGCGCCCTGGACGGTGATCAAGAGCAACGACAAGAAGCGCGCCCGGCTGGAAGCGATGCGACATGTCCTGTATAGGTTCGACTATCAGGGCAAGGATCACGAGGTCGTCGGCGTGCCCGATAGCCAGATCATCGGCCGTGGTGTCGACCTGTTCGAGCAGGACGAACAGAAGGGGGCGTCCTATCCCAGGATGGGCTGAGGCGGTTTCAACGAACAGCCTCTAGTCAGGAGCAGCCTCTGGTCAGGAACAGCGGCTTACCCGAAATGAGTGGACCCGCCTGCACGCGTCGGTGAGACGTGCGCAGGCGGGTCTCGCTGTTCCTCGGCAGACTCAGGCTCAGCTGCCGAACGCGTCATCCGCCTTCTGCTGGGCGGTATTGACCTGGTCGGCGTGCTTGCTGCCGGTGACCTTGTCCGCCGTATCTCCGGCCATCTCGTTCGCTTGGTCGGTGAACTTCTCGGCCTGCTCCGGATGGTCGGCCGCAGCCTGCTCACCCTTCTTCTTCAGCTCATCGAATGTACCCATATGTGGCTCCTCCCAACGACATTGTGTTCCTGAACAGTGCAACGCATTGCTGTCGGGATGCGAGTCGATCAACGGTTTGCTGGCTGGCTTCCGATCGAGCTACCCGACGAAGACGGCGCGGCGCCGGATCCGCCAGACGCTTCGTCGACCCGTCCCAGCGTGGTGCCGACCCCTGGGGCACGCTTGACGAAATTACGTAAGTTCGTATGATTGCACCATGGATACGGAGTCGCGGCTGGCCGAGCTGGAGGCACGAGTCCAGGTCCTCGAAGCGGCCGCCGCGGCCCCATCGGTGGAGGTAGCTCAAGGCCCGACCGGTGCTGGTGCCACCCGTGCGCTCGAATCAGAAGCGGACGAGCGGTTCTGGGCACTGACCGGGCTCAAGGGCCGGTTGGCCGACCTGCCGACCGGCCACGACGGGGCGGTGCTCTTCACCGGCAGCGTCGACCTCGCCGGCGGTCACGTCGAGTGGCAGATTGGCGCGCTCACCAACGACCTCATCGACACCGACTGGAGCGCACACTCCGACACGCTCGGCGCGCTCGGCCACCCGATCCGGTTGCGATTGCTGCAGGCCGTTGCGACTGGCACCCAAACCCCTGCTGAACTGCAGGAACTGCCCGGGTTAGGCACCAGCGGGCAGATCTACCATCACCTTCGAGCGCTGACCAGCGCCGGCTGGCTGCAGGCCGGCACCCGCGGGCACTGGAGCGTGCCGCCAGAGCGCCTGGTGCCGCTGCTCGTGGTGATCGCCGCTGCCCGGCGCTGACCCAGCTCGCCCAAGCACCTGTCGACATCACCCACGAAGCACCCAGAAGGAGAAGACTGCAATGTCAGCGCCAAGACGCCTGGCGACCCGGATCGCCGGCAGCGTCGCGATCGCGACGGTGATTGCCGCCGCCCTCACGGTTCTGATCGGACCTGACCCGCCGAAACGTCCGCAGTTGGTGTCCGGCAATTCCGCCCTGGCTGACCGGCTGGGCGCGGCCTTGCCCACCGGGGTGCACACCGCGACGGTGGCACTGATCGAGGACGGTGGCGACCGGATCACCTTCGCCGGACTGACCCAGCCCGGCGATCAGGTCACCGAGCACACCCGGTTCGAAATCGGTTCGGTGACCAAGGCACTCACCGGGATGCTGCTGGCTGACGCGGTCGAGCGGGGCGAGGTCTCGCTGGATGCGACGGCCGAATCGGTGGTGCCCGGTCTCGGCCGAGCCACGCTGGCCGAGTTGTCCACCCACCGCTCGGGCCTGCCCCGGCTGCCGCGCGATCCGCTCATGCTGGCCAAGGCATTCAGCACGCAACTGACCGGTGCCAATCCCTACTCCTCAACGCCGCAGCAGGTGCTGGCAGCGGCTCGCTCGGTCGCGCCGGCCGGTGGCGCCGACTTCGCCTACTCCAACCTGGGCGCGGCAACCCTCGGCCACGTCTTGGCCACCACGCTGCGCACGCCGTACCAGCAGGCCCTGCGCGAGCGAATCCTGCAGCCACTGGGGATGACCGAGACGACGGTGGTGACCCGCGAGGCGGACCTGCCATCCGACCGGGTGGTGGGTCGGCTGGCGAACGGGCGGGTCCAGGGGGAGTGGATCGGCGCCGGCTATGCGCCGGCCGGAGTGGGGGTCTGGTCCTCGGCTGCCGACCTCGCCCGCCTGGTCAGTGCACTGCTGCACGCGGATGCACCAGGTGCTGCCGCCACCCGGCCCAGGGCGGCGACCGACTCCGACGGCGCGCGGATCGGCCTGGGCTGGTTCACCAGCGACCTCCGCGGTCGGACCGTGACCTGGCACAACGGTGCCACCGGTGGATTTCAGTCCTTCGTCGGCTACGACGACGCGGCAGACCGCGGCGTCGTGGTGCTCGCCGCCACCAGCCAGGACGTCGGCGACGCTGCGATAACCGTGCTCACCGAAGGGAACTGACGATGTGGTTCACCGTCCTTGTTGTTGCTTTGACGCTCTGGGTCCCGCTCGCCTTTGCCGTGAGTTCGGTCCGGGCCGCGATCGGGTCGGGCGGCCAGATCTGGGTGCTGCGCGATCGGGTCGAGGTGATCATCGGCGCCGCCGAAAGCGCAGCGGTGCTAGCCATTGGCCGGGCTCTCGGGTCGTGGGACGTCGTCCCACCGGCCGTCTGGGGACTGGCCGTGGGAACCGCACTCTTCGCCCTGGTACTTGCCGCCCTTACCTGGTCGGCGCTGCCGATGCTGCGCCCCGACCGCCGACCGGCTACCCGCTGGGCCTACCTCGTGTCCGAAGTCGTTGTCGCGTCCGGGCTGCTGATCCTGGCGGCCTGAGCGGGCTGGCAGGCTAAGTTTCTGCTGTCTGTGACAGAGGGAGAGGACTGAATGACGTTGCAAGCCGTTCAGGAATTGCAAGACCTGCCCTACGCCGAGGACCTGAGCCCATTCCGCGGGGTCTTGACACGGGAACCGCTGATAGAACTCGCCCTGTTCTCCGATCTCGAACTGGATGACGTCGATGTCGGCAACACGCGTTTCCTGGAATGCGCCTTCACCGACACAGTCATCGCCGGTGGATCGTTCCGGCGTACCCGGCTCAGCGAGCTGTGGATGCGGCGAATACGCCTACTCGACCTGGATTTCGGGGAGAGTGTTTGGGACGACCTCACGCTGCTGGACAGTTCGCTGGCAGCCCTTCAGCTCTACGCCACCAAGATGCACCGCGTCATCTTTCAGGGATGCAAACTGAACTCACTCAACTTCAGGGATGCAGAGTTGCTGGATGTCGAGTTCGTCAACTGCCGCCTCCAGGAGATCGACTTTGCGGGCGCCACCCTGAAGAAGGTCCGTTTTCCCGGGTGCGAAATCGAATCCATGCAGCTCAACGGGGCCACGTTGAGTTCTGTCGATCTGAGCCAGGCACACGACGTCCAGTTGACCGCCGACGCCCGCTCGCTCAAGGGCGCAATCATCAACGAAGGGCAGTTGCTCACCATGGCTCCGGCTTTCGCGGACGCCCTGGGCATCACCGTGCGGCCTGGATCGTGAGGATCCGGAGAGAAAGCGGCGAGTCCGCCTCAGCGCTCAGGTGAGATCCGGGGTTTCCGGGCTGCGCAAGCGGGCAGCCTCGCCGCCCGGTCCGTAGGCCCACTGCTCAACCAGCAAGCCGAGCGAACACGGGTCATCACCGAGGGTTGACTGAACCGGTGTGAGAAGGGCGGAGGCGATCGACTTTGGTCGGGCCCGATACCGACCTAAGCGCGATGCCGATCACAGCTGCGGCGCGGTTGGCTGTCTGGGATGACAACGCTGCACCATCCGGACGCACGGGGGACCCATGACTGACCAGATAACGGCGGATTCGCTTCGACCGACCCCGCTAGAGACCCGCGCCTTGGGGCCGGACCTGGCCCGCGGATTCATGCTGTTGTTCATCGCTCTGGCCAACTCACATTACTTCCTGCAGGGCTCATCGGTGCTCGGCGGGTACCCCCAGGACGGTTCGACAGTCGACTCCGTCGTCACCTGGCTGATTTCGACTTTTGTTGATGGCCGGGCATTTCCGATGTTCGGGGTGCTGTTCGGGTACGGAGTCGCCCAGATTGTGCGCCGGCAGGAGGCACTCGGGCCGCGAGCCGTCCGCCGGTTGCTGTGGCGACGCAGCCTCGTGCTGGTGGTCGTGGGATTCCTGCACGCGGTGCTGCTCTTCGCCGGCGACATCCTGGCGGCGTACGGCGTGCTGTTGTTCGTGGGCGCGTGGATGGTGCGCTGGAGGGACGGTTGGCTGCTGCTGACGGCCCTGGGGTTCTTCCTGTTGGGAGCGCTGCCGAGTGGCGACTCATTGTCGATCAGTAGTGAGCCGCCGGACGTGGCGATGCTTCCGCCTGACCTGCTCTCGATGGTCACCAACCGGCCGCTGGTGTCGCTTGTCATCGCCTCCCTCGGACCCATCGGCTTCATCTGCCCGTTCGCGATCGGGCTGTGGGCGGGACGTCGACGCATCCTGGAGCAGCCGCAGCTGCATCGGACGTTGCTGCTCGTCGTGGCATCGGTCGGAATCGGTGCTGCGGTGCTCGGCGCCCAACCGGTCTCGCTGATCCTGGCCGGCGTCGTGACGTCCCCGGACCAGTCCACGCTCGACGTACTCGGCCCGCTGCACGATGCGACCGGGATCCTGGGCGGCCTCGGCTACGCCGCGTTGCTGTCGCTCATCGCCCTCCGGCTCCAGGCGCGTCACCCTCGGCCGGTGGTGGTCGCGATCGCCGCCGTCGGTCAGCGGTCGATGACCTGTTACCTGGCCCAATCGGTGGTCTGGACCGTCGTCTTCACTCCGTTCCTGCTCGATCTCTCCGACACCCTGACCGTCGCCACCACGGCGCTGCTGGCCATCACCACCTGGCTGGCCACCGTGGTGCTGGCCGACTGGATGCGACGAACGGGGCGCCGTGGGCCCTTCGAGACGTTGATCCGGCGGGTCACCTACCGGCAGTCGCCGCGCTGAGGTCAGCGATCCCCGAGACTCTCCAGTGAGGCTTTGTCGATCTGTTGCGGGCGTCTGCAAGGCCGCACATCGTCTTGACGCACCCGAGTACTCGTGTTTGAGTACTCGGGTGAATTCAACGCGAATGTTTGTTCTCGGAGCGCTGGCCACGGACGGGCCCATGCACGGACACCGGATTGGACACGCACTACAACTCGACCAGGTCGAGCTGTGGACCGAGATCAAACCGGGCTCGCTGTACGGTGCGCTGCATCGACTGGCCGTCGAGGGCGCCGTCGAGGTGGTCGGCATCGAGCGGGAGGGTAACCTTCCCGCGCGGACCGTCTACGCCATCACCGAGGCCGGGCGGGCGGAACTGACCAAGCAGGTGCGGGCAGCGCTCAACGACGCCAGGTCGCGTCCGGACCCCGTCGATCTAGCCCTCCAGCACGCTGCCGCCCACGTGGACCCCGCCGAGCTGACAACCCTTGTCGCCGGGCGTCGGGCGGCGTTCGCCGAGCGGCTCGCCACCATGACCGCACTGCGGGGGAGGGCCGCCGATCACCTGACCGGGCTCGAACCCGTCATTTTCCAGCACACCCTGGCCCGGCTGGAGACGGAGGTGGCCTGGCACGACGAACTCCTTGCGGCACTGGATATTTCCACCGCATCTGGGTCGGAAGCGACGGGCGGATGACGATGCGATCACGGCCCTTGCGCATCATCATCGTCGGTGGCGGCATTGGCGGCCTGTGTCTGGCCCAAGGGTTGAGACGACGGGACGTCAAGGTGGCCGTGTACGAACGAGACCGCACCCCGCAGGCCCGACTTCAGGGTTACCGGATCAACATCGAAGCCGCCGGCAGCGCCGCGCTGGCGGATTGCCTGCCACCGGCCGGATGGCAGGAACTGATCGCCACTGCGGGTGACCCGGGACCCGGGATGGGCGTGTACGACGAGAACCTGCGCCTGATCGTGCAGATCGGACCCGACACGCACGACGCGGTGGCTGCCGGCGAGCACGCGATCAGCCGGGTCGCTCTGCGCCGGATCTTGCTCACCGGCCTGGATGACGTGGTCCAGTTCGACAAGGAATTCGTCGGCTATCAGCAACACCGCGATGGCACCGTTACTGCGCGCTTCGCCGACGGCACGTCGGCCACCGGTGACTTGCTCGTCGGCGCCGACGGTGCCCGCTCCCGCGTCCGCAGCCAACTCCTGCCGAACGCGGGTGGACAACCGATTTCCGCGATCGGCGTGGGTGGCAAGCTGCCGCTGACCGCCCGCACCGAGGGGTGGCTACCGGCGCCCGTGATGACCCGCAAGAACATGTTCTTGCCACGCCAGGATTTCCTGTTCACCGCGGCTTTCCGGGCCCGGCAGCACTCCCACCTCGCCCGCTCCCACCTCGCCCGCTCCAACCCCGGTCACGCTGCCCTCGGCTACCCCGAGCACCTCGACCCTGACCCCGACTACGTCATGTGGGCCTATGTCGCCAACCGCGACAGTCTGCCGACCAGGACAGCGACTCTGGCCGGGCAACCGCTCCGCGACCTGGTCGCCGCCCGAATCAGCGACTGGCACCCCGACCTCCACAAGATGGTCGCCGAATCGGACCCGGACAGCACACAGCAGTTCGCCTTCGCCGCCTCCGCCCCGGTCGTCGGATGGCCGACCACCAACGTGACGCTGCTCGGGGACGCCATCCACCACATGCCACCGGTGGGCGGTCTTGGCGGCAACGCCGCGCTGCACGATGCGCGACTGCTCTGCCACGCGCTGACCGAGATCGCCGAGGACCACACCCGATGGCATCCCGCCCTGGCCGCCTACGAGAAGGAAATGCTGCAGCACGGATTCGCTGCGGTCGCCGAGTCCATGCGGAATCTGAAAGTGGCCACCCAAGGCCGGTCGGGGCGCACCGCGGTGCGCGGCTTCTTCCGGCTCTGCGGTGCGTTGCCGCCGCTGCGCCGAGCCGTGTTCGGTGTATGACCTCGCTCACTGTCGGTCCCGGGCACGTTCTCCCGGGCAGAAAACCAGCTGAATCTGAGCACAGTGTGTGGGCACTCGATAGGTGCGCTCGCCAAAGACCCGGTGGCCATCGCCGGCCAGCACCGCTCCGAAGCCGAGGAACAGGATGGCGGCCGCCGGGCAATCGTTAAGCTTTAGCCGATAACAGGCCGGAGCAGGCTTGACGGGGCGCGGAGGTCCGCGCCGGTTGGCGCCGTCGTCATCGCGCCGAATCACCAATCAACGGAAACCTCAGGGGTGCCCTGTCGCAACGGTTTCTTGGTTTCCGGGCCGCGCTACCGAGGCATCAGGGTCGGCAGATGCACAGAGACGAGCACCTGCTAGGATCACAAATAGTTTCAATCGGGCGAAGAGGCCCACAATTACCTGTCAAGGGGAAGCGTGCCGTTACGGATCGTCGTAGGCCCCCATGGATGGGTAGTTTCGCCATGGGTCGTCACGTGGCCTCGATCCGAAAAGTCCTTGCGTAGCTGACTGTTCGCACGCCATGAAGTCGGATCAACAATGAGTCATCAATTGACCACAGGACTATTATCCGAGGGCCGTTCTGTTTAGACTGCGCCACGTGAGCGTTAAGTCCTTCCTCCAAGACCGCCCTCTGCTTTCGGGATTCGTCCTGCGCCGGGTCGTCGCTGTGACCGTTTGCGTTGGCGCTACCCTCGCGGCGCCCGGCCTGTCGAACCTGTTCCCACCCGCTCACAACCTCGCAGCCCCGACGCAGAGCGCCACCGCATCCCCCGAGCAGTTGCCGGCCGCTGATCCCAGCCTTCTTGAGCCGCTGCCCACCGACGACTCCGGCTTTCCCGAGCCGGTAGCCGGTTCCGATCCCAGCCTCTCTGGTGGCCAGATGCCTCCGAGTGACGCCAGCGGGACGCTGCCGGGTGGCACTGGTGGGACGCTGCCGGGTGGCGTCGGTGGGACGGTGCCGGGCGGTGCTGGGACTCTGCCGGGCGGTGCTGGTGGGACGGTGCCGGGCGGTGCTGGGACTCTGCCGGGCGGATCTGGGACTCTGCCGGGTGGCGCTGGTGGGACGGTGCCGGGCAGTGCTGATGGGAAGGTGCCGGCTGGCGCTGGTGGGACGGTGCCGGGCGGTTCTGGTGAGTCCAAAACGGGGGGTAACTCAGGGCAGCAGCCCGACCCGCCCAACAGCAATGACAAGGCCCCTGAGACAAAGCCCAAGCCATCTACGACAAAGCCCAAGCCATCTACCACAAAGCCAACGAAAAAGCCTGTTTCGAAACCGAAACCAAGCACCACTAAGCCGAAGCCGGTACCGACCGGGAAACCCACCCTCACGCCGTGGCCGCTGGCGCCCGCGCCTACTGCGCTCGCGCCGTGGCCGCTCCAGTCTGCGCCAGCGCCTGCCTCGCCTGCGCCGTGGCCGCTCACGGCCCAGAGAACACCGGCACCCACCGCGATCGCGCCATGGCCTCTCGCCTCGATCGGTGCGCCGGCAGCCGGGGCACGGACTGGGCATCGCTCCGGTCTGCCCTGGGCGAGCGGCGTCTTCATCCCCGGTGACAACCCTGCCGCAGTAGAGGCTTTCGGTGCCTGGCGGGGACGGCCGGTGGACCTGATCGTCACCTGGTCCGGCCGCCGCACCTGGGCCGACATCACCGCTCCTACCCAGACGTTCCAGCGCTGGGCAGGCACGCCGCACACCACTGTGTTCGGCGTCGCCCCGATTCCGGAAAGGGATGCCACCCTCGCCGACTGCGCCAAGGGCGACTACAACTACCACTGGATCCGATTCGCCAACTCCATCAAGGCCGCAGGCCTGGACAAGCGGAGCATCATCCGTCTGGGTTGGGGATTCAACAGCGACCAGTTCCCTTGGAAGGCCACGGACGCCGCCGCCTTTGCCGCCTGCTGGCGTCAGATTTACACCACCGCTGACACCATCGCCCCGGCCCTCCGCTGGGACTGGTCCCTCAACCGCGGGTCGAGCCAGTCGCTGTCCAACCCCGCTGCCGCCTACCCGGGCGACGCCTACGTTGACTACATCGGTGTCGGCTCCTACGACACCGGTCCGGCCGCCACAACCGAAGCGGCCTGGCAGCAGCACTACGCCGGCCCTTACGGACTCAAGCACTGGGCCGATTTCGCCGCCGCGCACGGCAAGCAACTCACCGTCCCCGAATGGGGGCTCTATCCAGGAACCGGCCAGGCCGGCAGGGGTGGTGACAACGCCTTCTACATCGGGAAGATGCAGGAGTTCTTCCGCAGCCTCGGCCCGAGGCTCGGCTACGAGGCGTACGTCAACGAACCCGCCCGCGATCACGCGGGTTCCCTCTACGTACCCCAGCAAAATCCGCTGTCCGCAGCTCAATACCTGCGCGGGTTCGTCCGGTAGCTCTGCCGAACTGCGCTCCGCGCACTCTGCCAGGAGTCGGGCAAGGGTCCGCGGAGGCCGCAGCCAGGCGATGATCTACAGGCATCGTGACGTGGACGACGACGTGGCGATGTCTCCTGGGCCCGACGTCGCCGTAGGCGCTCAGAGGGTCAGGACGATTTTGCCGGTGAGGCCCGGCCCCAGGGCATCGTGCGCCTTCGCGGCGTCCGCCAAGGCGAAGGTGTGGCTGACGTGAGGGCGGAGTTGGCCCGACTCGACCAGCGAGGCGAGGGCACGTAGCCCTGCGGCGTCCGGTTCGACGGCGACCCCGGTGAAGCGCCGGCCGGCAATCCGGAAGCGATCCGCCAGGGCAGCGTCGAACCTCTCGACAGCGGTCACCAGGATGCCCTCGAGCGTGAGCACCCGCAGTGATCGGTCGGCGTAGCCGTTGCCCACAACCTCCAGCACTACGTCGATGTCGCTGACGACGTCCTCAAAGATTGTGCTGGTGTAGTCGATGAACTGATCGGCTCCCAGGCCCAGCACGAACTCCGGTTTCCCGCCACTGGCGGTGGCGACCACATGGGCCCCGAGGGACTTCGCGATCTGCACCGCGAGGTGGCCGACGCCGCCACTCGCACCGTGCACCAGCACGGCGGCCATGTCGACCAAACCCTGCCAGGCGGTGAGACCCGCCAACGGCAGTGCCGCCGCCTCGACGAAGGACAAGCTGGGCGGTTTCCGGATGAAGTGTCGCGACGGTGCGGTGACGTATTCGGCGTATCCGCCGGCGGCAGCGGGGAACCGAGGCAGTCCGAAGACTTCATCGCCCGGGCGCAGTGGCGAGCGAAGACTGCGGCCGAGCGACGGCAATCAGCTCGGCTGGAATACGACGCCTACCTGGCGGCCTGCCCGACCCGCCAACTGCTGGACGTGCTGACGAACAAGTGGGTCTGCCTCGTGGTCAGCGCGCTGGCCGCCGGCAAGCAGCGGCACCGCGAGCTGGCCCGTGCCATCACTGGAGTGAGCCAGAAGATGCTCACCCAGACCCTGCGCGATCTGGAGCACGACGGCATCGTCACCCGGACCGTGACACCTTCGGTGCCCGTTCGGGTGGATCACGAACTCACTGCCCTCGGCCAGGACCTGGCTCCGATCCTGCGGTCGATCAAGGCGTGGGCCGAGAAGAACATGGACCGTGTCCTGGCCGCCCGAGAGGAACACGACCTATCAGCACCCCGGTAACCGCTGCCGAGAGCGGCTCACCTGATGGTGAATTAGGCGGTGCGTATGCAGTTTCGGCCCGCGTGCTTGGCCAGGTACAAGGCCTCATCGGCGCGGGCCAGCAAGGATGCGACATCAGTATCGGCGGGAGTGAGGTAGGTCATCCCGATACTGACGCTGATGTCGAGAGGACCGGACCTGGTCTCGACCGGCGTGTCGGCGATGCAGGCGCGAAGCCGCTCGGGCAGGTCGTCCTCGGGGCCTCCACCCTGCGCGAGGACCGCGAACTCCTCGCCGCCGTAACGGCCGAGGAGGTCGGTCTGACGGACCTGCGCCGCCAGGCGCCGGGCCACGATGCGGATGACGTCGTCCCCGGTGGGGTGGCCGTACGTGTCGTTGACCAGCTTGAAATGGTCGATGTCGAGCATCAGCCCGGCCAGCTTCCGGCCTTGCCGTACGGCGGCCGCGAGATCTCGGGCGGCGACCTCGAAGAACTGTCGCCGGTTGGCAATCCCGGTGAGTTCGTCGACCACGGCAAGCGACTGGACCTGCTTGAACAGCATTGCCTTGTCGTAGGCGGTGACGCCCTGCGCGGCCAGCGCAGCAGCCACCTCCATCCGCGCTCCCAGGTCCGCATCTGGTGACGTCGAGGCGAGCACCAGGACGCCGGACTTCTGGCCGTGGGCCTGCACGGGCAGGGTGATCCAGGACGTCGCGTTCGCCAGTTGTTCGGTGAGCGCCAGCGGGATGCCCTCGGGGGATCCGATCCACGGTTGCTGGCGGGTGATCAGCGCGCGGAGACGGGATTCGTCGGGGACCGGGTGGCGGGCCAGATCGCCGTCCGGTCCGTCATTCGCGATCACCACGCATCCATCCTCAGGGCCGTCGGCGCTCAGCACCCACGCGCCGTCGCAGGGTACGACGGAGATGACGGCGTTCAGCAAGCGCTGGGTGACCTCGACCGGATCAAGCGTCTCGGACATCGACTGCAGGGTCTGGCGCAGCATGTCGGCCAAGTCGCGTTGCTGTCGGGCGGTCTCGACAGAGATCTCCAGCTGCGCGGCCCGGATCGTCTCCAGCGAGGTAGCGATGTGGTTGGTCAGGGCGGTCAGGATCCCGACGTCGTCCGCGGTGAAGATGCCTTTGGCTACCTGGCTGTCGAGATAGACGACGCCGAGCAGTCGTCCCTCCAGTTCCAGCGGGGCGACCATGATGCTGCGCAGGCCATGCAGCACAACGCTTTCTGCCCCCAGCGCGGCACCTTCCTCGGTGCCGGTGACCACGAGGGGGGTGCGGGACTCGCGTACCCGCTCTACCAGGCTCGAGCTGTAGCCGGTCAGTTCGGGCACGTCCTGGCCATCGGCGTCGCGACCCAGATGCGGCCGGAGTTCCTCGTCCGGACCTTCGGTGAGGAAGAGGAAGGCGCGGTCGGCGGCAAGGATTCGGATCGTCTCATCCAAGGCGATCCGAGCCAGCGCCCCGGGGTCCAGGACCTGCGACGCTGCGGCGCTGACCTGCTGCAAGGCATGGAGCCGCTGCCGGTCCACCTCGTTGGTGTGGGTGGAGTGCAGGCTGGAACGGGAGGACGAGGAGTGCTCGGCGGGGGAGACACCGAACTCCACAGTGATCGCTCGCAGATGGTGCGGCCATCCTTGGGCCTGCGCGATTGCCGCCGCCGATTCTGCGTGCCGCTCGGCTGCCTCCGCCGCGCCGAGCGCGATCAGGGCCCGGGCCCGGATCCGGGCCGCCTCGAAGAACAGCCGAGGAGCGTCCGGAACCAGGAACGCGGGCATCCGATCGAGAGCCTGCAGGGCCTGGCCCGGCTCGTTCTCCAGCACCAGCAGATCCGCGCTGACAAGATGCCCACGAGCCTGGAGGATGTCGATCGTGGCCCCCTTCACCACCAGACGGACCGCTTGCCGGGCTGCGGCCAGCCGGATCGGGCGCTGTGCCGCGTCGGCGACTCGTAGTTGACCCAGCCGGCCCTCCGCGATCTTGAAGTGGATGACCCGGTACGGGCGAACCAGCTGTGCCGGGCTCAGGTTCAGCGCTTCGAATTCGGTTACCGCGTCGTCGAACGACGCGCCGAATTCCCCTTGCTCGCCTAGGACCACGAAGGTGGCGAGCAGTCGCGCCAATGCCAGCGCTGACTCGGTGTGCCCGGCGAAGAGGCCAGTCATTCGCTGAAGTTCGGTCCCGGCCTGCTTATGCCGACCCAGCACCGCGTGAGTCAGGGCGATGCTGGTGGTAAACAGCATGACGTCGCCGACTCCGCCGAGTCGCCGTCGTCCAAGGTCAAGCCAGTGTTCCGCCGCCGCCGTCTGGCCCTGAACTGCGGCCTCGGCGTTGAGCATGCCCACCGAGTCCAGGTAGGAGCCGTGGTCCAGCCACTGCCCCTGCGCTTCGATGTTCTGACTCAATTCCTGGCCGTTGTCCTGGCCACCCAGATAGCGACCCATGCTCCGGCTCCACGCCGTCAGTGCTCGCACGGAAGCGATCGCATCTGCCGGATCGGCCTGTGCTCGGGCGAACGCCCGCGCGGCGGTGCCGGGCAGACCACCGACGCTGCAGGCAATCCCGAATCGGGCATGGCCCAGGGCATATTCCGGACCTGGGCCAAGCTGGCTCGCCCGGTAGAGGAGGCGCAGATTATGGGCCATCATCGTGCCCAGGCGGTTGTCAAGCACACACACGTGGGCACCGACGTCATGCAATCCGACGCGTGCCCGGCCACGCCGGGCACGCGACCCGGTGGCGGACCCGAATCGGATCCCGGTCCACCGCATCAGCACCGCCGCCGCGAACAGTGACAACGTTGAGACGATCAGCGCCAGCGGACTTCGCGGGAGCCGCGACTGGAGTTCGATCAGGCCCTTCTCGACCGCCTCGTGTGCGGCGGTGAGGTCCCAGACCGACCGATACACGTCGGCGATCAGGGTGAGGATTTCGGCCCGGGCCAGCGGATCAGTCGCGGCATCCAGGGCCTGGTCCAGGTGCGTACGTGCCTCGAGCAACCGGCCGGTCTTCATCAGGGCGGTGCCCAGCAGGAGCAGGAAGTTGCTGTCCCGCGGGTCGCCCAGTCGCGCCGCGTGCTCGAGGAAAGCCACGGCCTCCACCGGGGCATGATTATCCAGCGCCAGCCGTCCCGCCGCCCGGCAGGCGATCAAGGCTCGACCCACGTCCGCAGGTTGAACACTCGCGTCGTCGTTCGGTGGGGGACTGGTCAGCATGTGGTGGTGGGCGATGGCGTAGACGTGCTCGGCGCGACGCCCACCCACCGGGATCGGCATCGCTTCCAGCGCCGCCGCGATCCGCGCATGGATGGCCGAGCGCTCGGCGGGGTAAAGATCCTCCAGCAGCGCCTCGCGGATCCGATCGTGCAGGAACGCGAACTGCCCACCGTCGCGCGGTTCCACCAGCCCATGCCCGGCGGCCTCGGTCAGACCGGACAGCACCTCGTCGAGTTCGTGGTCGGCTACGGTCGCGACAACCGCGGGCTGGAACCGTGAACCGATCGATGCCGCCACGATCAGCAGGTCACGCACCCGCGGCCCGAGACCGGCAACCCGGGTAATCACCAGACCAAGCGCATCATTCGGCAGGGCCAGCGCATCCAGGCCGGCTTCGTCCAGAATCCAGGTTCCCCAGGACGGTCGGAGCAAACCGGCATCGACCACCGCCCGCAGGTACTCCTGAACCACGAACGGGCTCCCGTTGCTGCGGGCCCTGAGCAGAGTGACCACCCGGGCATTGGCGCTGAGCCCGGGCATTATGGTTTCGATCTGATCGGCCACCCCGGCCTCATCCAGCGGCGTGAGAACGAGGTCGACGTCCACCGCGGCACCGAGTTCGGCTACCACCGCCTCGACGGCGGCGGTGCTTGGCGCATCGTTGCGCGCGGTCACTATCACCAAGGCTGCGGCGGTACCCAACTCAAACGACATCAGCGTCAGGACCCGTTGGCTTCCCCGGTCCAGCCATTGAACGTCGTCCACAAGCATGAGCAGGGAACCGCATTCGCGCGCCAACCCAATCAGCAGGCTAGCGAACGCGAAGGCGAATTGGTCTTGATCGTCGGCACCGGTCACGGCGTCCGTGGGGTCTGCCCGGGTTTGCCCTTCGGAGCCGGTTGGTCCCGTTGGGGCGGTCAGGACGGCGGCCAAGCCAGGCGTCAAACCGCTGAGCATCGAGGCAACACCCTGGCCACAGGCCGCCCGGATCCGGGCATGCCCACGCTCACGGTCCCCGGTCGGCAGCCGATCGAGCTCTCGGAGGTGATCCTCGATTCCGGCTCGCAACGGCCCGAACGGCACCGGATCATCCAGCGAGCTCTTGCTCCGCACCACCAGACCGCCCGCCGCCTGCACATTCTGGGAGAGTTCTGCGGCCAGTCGGCTCTTACCCGCACCGCTGCCACCACGGATCACGCACACTCCGCCCTGCCCGCGACGGGCCCGCTCCCACCGGGAGGCAAGGACGGCGACCTCATTTTCGCGACCGCTGAGCGTCCGGCTCGGGAACGGGCCGGGGCCTCTGAGCATCGGCATCGACGACCCGACGTCGGTGAGGGCGCGCAGATCCGCGGCCAAGTCCTCACCGTTCTGGTAACGGTCGTCGGGATCCTTGGCCAGGAGGGTGGCTACGACGTCACTCAAGGCCCGCGGGGTGCCTGGGACCAGCTCACACAGGTCTGGTGCCGGAGTCACCGCGTGCATCCGCAGCAGCTCACCAACGTCCGCGTTCGGGAAGGGCAAGACACCGGCCAGGCATTCGAAAAGGACCACACCGAGGGAGTACAAGTCAGACCGATTGTCTACCGGCCGCTTCAGCACCCCCGACTGCTCGGGCGAGCAGTAAGCGAGCGTCCCCACGGCAGACAGTGGCTCGCCCTCACCTTCGCGAGCGGTCAACCCGAAATCGATCAACCGGGCCTCACCACTGGCCAGCACCATGATGTTGGGTGGCTTGAGGTCTCGATGAATCAGGCCTTTGCGGTGCACCGCGGCCAGCGGGTCGACGATGTCCAGGGCGAGGGTGATCACCTGTTCGGGAGGCATCGGTCCTGTTCTCAGCGCCTCTGCCAGCGATTTCCCGGTTACCAGATCCATCACCAGGTAGGGCCTGCCCTCGGCCGTCCCGACCTCGTGGACTCGGGTCAACCCCGGATGATTCACACCGGCAAGCAAGGCTGCTTCCCGGCGGAAGGCAATCAACGCCTGCGCCGACTCCGCTAGGGAATGGTCAAGGATCTTCAGGGCATATTCGGTCGGATCGCGGTGCGCCCCGGACTCGCGCAGGGCACCCTCAGTCGCGGTCCTGCGCACCCGGTAAACGGTGCTTCGGGCCCCCCGGCCGAGTTCGGCGACGACCTCGAACCCGGCCAACTGCCCGGCCGTGCCCAGCAGCGAACCGCCCCTCGGCGACGGCACCCAAGCAGCGTCGTGGGCGATTGTCACCGGCAGCTCGGAACTCACTCCGGAAATATCGGCGGCATTGGGCCCGGCCATAAGCCCGCCGCCCTGACCGCCGCTCTGGTCATCTGCGGCCGTGCCCTACGAGGACTGCACCGGCCCCTCCCGGTGTGCGTCGGTGCCAGGGTTTCGGGTACTCGAGACCCGCGATAACAGGCCGCCAGCCTTGGGCAAACGCTGACCCTGCTGGCTCATTGGCCAGCGTGCCTGTTTTCTCGACGTCGTCGCGCACGATGACCCCCTAGCGACCCTGCTGGTCAATCCCGAGAGTCCAAGACCGGACGGCGGTCAGCACCGGTGTGGACTCCAAGGGGAGACGTCGGGAATCGTTGCTGTGCCCCACAAAAACCGGTTATCAGGGCGGATTGTTAACTCAATAACCGGTTTGTGAGGGGCACAGCAACCAGCAAACCCCTTGGGGGTCAAAGCGGGCAACCGTTGCTGGGAAATTGGCCAGCAGGGTCTGGGGCTGAGCCGAAACGGGTGGCTGAGGAACGGGGGAGCCCAGGTGGCGACGGCCGACCTGAACGGTCCTTACTCGGTGCCCCTATTTCCGATAACAGGCCGTTGCATGATCCAAACCAGGGGCGGAGGCTCAACCACGCCAGGATGGTGGGGGTTGAGCCTTTCCAGGACGGTGGGGTCGGGCCTCGCCGGGTCAGCTCAGGGTCTTTCCGGTCAGAGCGGGTACCACCCCACCCGGAGGGGGACGGCCACCCGGAGGGGCACGTCCATTTGCTCCACGTGGGTACCCGCCTACTCGGAGCTGGGGAGCCTCGCGCTCAGCGGGTGGTGACCTTGCCCATCTTCACCACTTCAAATGCGCTGCCGGGCACCCGTTTCAGAGTGTTCAGTGCGTCGTCGTTCCACCGCTTGTCCGGAGCTCCGCTGACAAACCAGTCGCTGCCGTTGTCGGCAACAATCATTCCGTAGGTCTTCATGGCCTGGAGGATGACGCGGGCCTGCTTCGGGTAGCCGGAGATCCGATAGTCGGCCTTCAGCCGGACCCGCATTCCCATCGGCGGCAACGTTGTACTGGTGTTGCTGCTGGCGAAGTGCCGGGCGGGGGCGACGTATCCGCGTCGGGTCCGGCTGACCGTGAACCGCAACGCATGCTTGATGACGCCGGCGCTGACCTCGTCGTACCGGACCAGGCCCGGAAAGATCGGCAGCCCGGCGGCATCCGCCGAGGTCCAGCCAGCCGGTCGGGCCGTGCCGGTGCTCAGGTTGAAGACCGCCCCGGAGCCGGCGGCCCAGCGTTTGCCACCGTTCTTCGGGTACCCGGCGTAGAGCTCGTAGAGCTTCCAGTTGTCCCGGTCGACGACCAGGACGTGCCGGTCGCCATCGCTGGAGGCGCCACCCTCGATCGGTGCCGTGGCCGGGATCGGGTACGGGCCGGGATCGCTCTCGTCGGCGTAGTCGAAGCTCACCGAGACCCGCCGCTGGGAGCCGCTGACCACCACGTACGGAATACCGAACGGTCCGCCGTTCCAATCGGCACCGAAGTCCGCGTGGAGATGGTCCGACGCGCCGATCGCGGCGATCAGCGCGCCGGAGCGAGGATCCACCGCAGCCGTGTCGATTCGGGTGTTCCACGCGTTGGTGGCCGGAAACGGACGCCGGCCATTCAGGTTGGCATTCTTGCCGAGCGCCGGAACGGGACTGGCAGCTGCCGAATCCGAACCCGAACCCGAATCCGAACCCGAAGGCGTGGGCGTGTCGAATGACGGCGTCACGGCCGTGAGCACGAGCGCACAACCGAGGATGACGCTTACTGGTCGCATGGGGACAAGGTCGTCAATCACATCGAGATTATGAGCAGTGCGGCCACTGAAACACACGTGGCCGACCGAACCCGGGCGCGCTGAGCGCGACACGGGGTGGCTGGTGCCGGAGGGAGAACCAGCCACCCCGGCCGCGCTCGGGGCGAGGTGTTGTGACCTAGGCGGCGGCGACCGCCGTGTCGCCGGCGAGGGTGGCTGCAACCGCCGGCTCCAGGGCAATCTCGATCACGTCCGCGACGTCGCTGACCTGGTGGATGACGAGCTTGTCGCGCACCTCGGCCGGGAGGTCATCGAGGTCGGGGCCGTTGCGGGCCGGGATGATCACTTCGGTCAGCCCGGCCCGGTGTGCTGCCAGCAGTTTCTGCTTGACGCCGCCGATCGGTAGCACCCGCCCGGTCAGCGAGACCTCACCGGTCATCCCGATCTCGGCCCGGACCAGGCGCCCGGTCAACAGCGAGGCGAGTGCCGTGGTCAGGGTGACACCGGCGGACGGGCCGTCCTTGGGCACGGCGCCGGCCGGGAAGTGGACGTGCACCCGTTCATGCGTCAACTGCTCGGTCGGTACCCCGAGTCGTTTGCCGTTGGCACGCAGGTAGCTCAGGGCGATCTGTGCGGACTCCTTCATCACGTCGCCGAGCTGGCCGGTCAGGGTCAGCCCCGGTTCGCCGTCCATCGTGGTGGCCTCGACGAACAGCACGTCGCCGCCGGCTCCGGTGACGGCTAATCCGGTCGCTACCCCGGGGACGGCTGTGCGTTCGGCGGATTCCGGGGTGAACCGGGGGCGACCCAGGTAGCGGGTGACGTCTGGCTGCCGGACGACGATCATTGATGCCTCATGTTCTGTCGCCTGGTCGCCGGCCGGGTGGTCGGATGTGGTCTGGTTGGACGTCGTGTTGTCCGTGGTCGTGCGGTCGGACGTGGCATCGGGGGTCTTTTCCTCGGCGTCCGCGAGTTCGGTGGTCACCTTGCGCAGGATTCGGGCCACCGCTCGCTCCAGCTGCCGGACGCCTGCCTCGTGGGTGTGCTCGGCCGCGACGGCGCGCAGCGCGTCGTCCTCAATGGCGACCTCCTCGGGGGTGAGGCCGGCTCGTTCCAATTGTCGGGGAAGCAAGTGGTCGCGGGCGATAGCGACCTTCTCGTCCTCGGTGTAGCCGTCCAGCCGGACCACTTCCATCCGGTCCAGGAGCGCGGAGGGGATGGTGTCCAGCACGTTCGCGGTGGCGAGGAAGACGATGTCGGACAGGTTCAGGTCGACGTCCAGGTAGTGGTCGCGGAAGGTGTGATTCTGCGCCGGGTCGAGCACTTCGAGCAAGGCGGCTGCCGGGTCGCCGCGGTAGTCCGAGCCGACCTTGTCGATCTCGTCCAGGAGGATTACCGGGTTCATCGTCCCGGCCTCTTGCAGGGCTCGAACGATTCGGCCGGGGAGCGCGCCGACGTAGGTACGCCGGTGGCCGCGGATCTCCGCCTCGTCTCGGACACCGCCGAGCGCGACCCGGACGAAGGAGCGGCCGAGCGCGTGCGCGACCGATTCACCCAGGGAGGTCTTGCCGACTCCGGGTGGACCGACGAGGGCGAGGACGGCCCCCGAGCCACGCCCGCCGACGACCTCGAGTCCGCGTTTGGCTCGCCGGGCCCGGACCGCGAGGTGTTCGACGATCCGTTCTTTGACGTCGTCCAGCCCGGTGTGGTCGGCGTCCAGTACCTTTCGGGCGTTCTTGACGTCGGTGGTGTCGGTGGTGCGGGTGGTCCACGGCAGGTCGATGACGGTATCCAGCCAGGTCCTGATCCAGCCGCTCTCCGGGGACTGGTCGGAGCTGCGCTCCAGTCGCTCGGCCTCGGCCAGAGCGGCGGTCCGGACGTTGTCCGGCAGGTCAGCGGCCTCGATCCGGGACCTGTAGTCCCCGCCGGCACCCCCGTCTTCGCCGAGTTCCTTGCGGATCGCGGCGAGTTGCTGGCGCAGCAGGTATTCGCGCTGGGTCTTCTCCATGCCTTCCTGGACGTCTTCGCGGATCTTGTCCGAGACCGACAGTTCGGCCAGGTAGGCCCGGCCGCGCTCCAGCAGGAAGTCGAGACGTTCGGTGGGGTCGAGCATTTCCAGTAGCCGGACCTTGTCGGCCGGTTCGATCCAGGAGGCGTACCCGGCGATGTCGGACAGCTCGGCCGGCTCGCTCATCCGCTGGACGGCGTCGAGAACCTGCCAGGCGTTGCGCTGCTGCAGGATCGAGGTCAGTACTTGCTTGAACTCGGAGGCCTTTTCGCGGGCTTGCCCGGTCATGGCCGAGGCCGGGTCTTCGAGCAGTTCGGCCTCGACCCAGAGGGCCGCTCCGGTGCCGGTGACGCCGTGGCCGATCCGGGCGCGCTGGGTGGCTCGCAGGACGGCGGCGGGTTCGCCGCTGGGTAGTCGGCCGATCTGGATGACGTCGACGACGGAACCGATGACGCCGTAGTGGCCGTCGATGCGGGGGACGAGCAGGAGGCGGAGGGGGTCGCTCTTGCCCGGTGTGCGGCCGGGGGTTGCTGCTCGGGCGGCGTCCAGCGTGGCCTGTGCCTGGGACGTCAACTCGATCGGCAGGGCCATGCCGGGCAGGATGACGACATCGTCGAGGAAGAGCACTGGGAACGTCTCGATGGTCATGCTGGGGGAACTTGATTACTCGATTACTTAGTTCCATGTTCGCTGGGGGCGGACAACCCAGTGGAAATCTGCAGGGAATCGCGGGGGAGTGATCACCCTGGTTGCGGGATCTCTGCGGTAGAACCAAGGGCATGGCGAAAATGACTGAAGAAGAAGTTTATGACTTCCTTGGAGCGGGGACCCGGACCGGCCATCTGGCCACCACGCGAGCGGACGGCAGGGCGCACGTGAAGCCTGTCTGGTTCGCGCTGGATGGAACTCCAGAAGGGTTCGTGCTCCAGCTGACCACCGGTGAGGGCACCGTGGCCGGGCGAAATCTGGCTCGGGACAACCGGGTTTCGATCTCCGTGGATGAGCCGGTCCCGCCGTTCTCGTTCGTGATCGTCGAGGGGACGGCGGAGTTGATCACCGATCTGGGCCTGCTCCTGGAGGCGGCTACCGAACTCGGTGGTCGCTACATGGGTGCCGAGCAGGCAGCCGACTTCGGCAAGCGCAACGCCGTCCCGGGGGAGTTGTTGGTCCGCATCACTCCGACCAAGGTGATCGGGGAGCGCAACGTGGCCGACTGAGTGAGGCTTCCCGGGAGTCGCCAGTTCGCCGTCATTCGCTGCTGAGGTTCAAATTTCGGGTGGTGTCGAGTGGGTTTGTCCTGGACGCTTTTGGTCACCTGTCAGCGGGTAGGCCCAGTGCGGCCAGGAGGATCGATATGCCGGAGGCGGGCGACCGGGGCGCGGAGCAGGCAGCGCAGGTCGCTGCCCTGAAGGCCCGCGCGCGGGAACTGGCGCGCAGCACCGCCGACCTGGCAGGTCGGATCGCGGCGACCGAGGACGGGGTGGTGCGTGTCCACGAGGACATCGCGCGGACCGGCGTCTCGGCTGTCTCGGCTGATGCGCTGGGCCATGCCGCGCGGGCCCGCGATTTCGCAGCGCAGGAGCGGCGGGAGCAGCAGCGGTGCTCCTCGGAGGCCCAGTCGCCTCTCCACTCGCGCAGACCCGCCATCGGGCATCCGAGCGCCTCCAGCCGTCCGACCGGGTTCCCGGTCGTGGCACTGGT
>JANNPJ010000113.1:0-62198 GCA_031400005.1 Kineosporiaceae bacterium
GACGATCTACCGGCCCTGGTTCAAGCCGCTCTCGCTCATGCCCAGTTTGAATCCATCCATCCGTTCACCGACGGGAACGGCCGGATCGGGCGCGCCCTGATCAACACGGTGCTACGACGACGCGGAGCGACAACGCGCATCGTCGTCCCCTTGACCTCGGCGCTCGTCACCCATCGGGAACGGTACTTCGACATACTCAACGCGTATCGCCGCGGACAGATTGGGCCCTTGCTCACCTCCTTCGCGCAGTCGTCTCGGATCGCCGCGGCCGAGTCCCGCACCACCGCCACCCGGTTGAGCGAAATCCCTTCCGAATGGCAAGAGCTCGTGCGCCCGAACCGCCGTCACAGCGCGGTGACCAAACTGCTGGGGGTCCTGTCGACCACACCGATCCTCTCGGCAGAAGACGCCGAAACCCTCCTCGACGCCCCCCGCAGCAGCGTCTTCACAGCCATCAACCGCCTCCATGAAGTCGGCATCCTTCGTCCGCTCACCGATCGCAAGCGGAACCAGATATGGGGAGCCGGCGCCATTCTCGACGAACTGGACGACCTCAGCGCCCGGATCGCTCACGCCAGCAGGTGACACGGGTGTGAACGGCGTTGGGTCTAGGTCCTGCTGCAGACGTCGCCCGGGTTGAGGTGGCGGGGGTCGGAGACGCCGAGCTGGAGCATGGTGGTGAGCGAGCGTGACGGTGAGCGTGGGCAGGATGGATCGCTGCCAGAGCGCGATCTGGTTGAACACGCCGATCTCCCGGTCGCCCAGGCGCCGGGTTCCGATCAGCGGATCCGCATTCCCGAGCGTGGCGTCTCTGACGCTGTGGATCCGGCGTCGGTTTCCAGCCAGCGCACGAATCCGGCCACCCACGAGGCGTAGGCGCGCCGGGTAATCGCCCGCAGTCCGCCCACCCCGCTGGACGAGGCCGAGGTCGTCTCCGTCGAGCCCGGCGCCCATGACGTCGGGCCGTACGTAGACGCCGCAGGCGGAGAAGGACTCGAAACGCAGCCGCTCGCCGTCACTGGTGACGACGCCATCGCGATACCTGGTCTCGGAGGGCTGAAAGTAGCAGGTCCGGCCCACCTCGGCGGTGCCGTGCCGGTCATCGCGGCGACGGCGGCGAGCAGCAGGTCGTTCGCCGCCGACCCGAGTTTCTCGGTCGGCTCGGTCGGCACGAACAGTTCCACGCTGCGCCGCCCCTGCCCATCGGTGAACGAGAAGGTGAAGTAGCCGGGGATCGACCCGCCGTGCCCCCAGATGTGCCACTGGTCGGTGGCGACCGAGATCAGCCCCAGGCCGTACGCGCTGCCCCGGCCGAGGATCCGGTCGGCGCTCCACGGGACCGGCGTGGTCATCTCCCGCAGTTGGGCCGGCGGCATCAGTCGACCGGCGAGCAGGGCGGTGTTGAACCGGGCCAGGTCGTCGACCGTGGAGACCAGCGCGCCGGACGCCCACGCGGCGCTGGCGTCGTTGCGGCCGGCCGTGTCGACGTACCCCGCACCGGTCTGCTCCGGCATCCAGTATCCGTGCGCGTAACGGCCGCGGAACGCCGACGACCGTTCCAGATACGTGTGCTGCAAGTGCAGCGGACGCGCGATCCGCCGGTCGATCAGCTCGCCGACCGGCGTACCGGTCACCTTCTCCAGAATCATCCCGGCGACCACGTAGTTGGTGTTCGAGTACGCCCAGTCTGTACCGGGCGTGAACGCCGACGGGTGTGCCGTGGCGTACCCGACCAGTTCCCGGGGGGTGAAGACGTGCTCTACCCGGTCCAGCGACCGCAAGAAGATCTCGTTGAATGAGTCGTCCTCGGTGTAGTCGTACAGGCCGCTCGTCTGCGCCAGCAGCATCCGTAGGGTGATCCGGTCGTCGTCCGGGATCAGCCCCGGTAGCCACCGCCGGACCGGGTCGTCGAGCCGGATCCGGTGCTCGGCGACCAGTTGCAGTGCCACCGTCGACACGAACATCTTGGTGTTGCTGCCGACACGGATCTCGTCGTCGGGCGCCAGGTCGCGGTGCGGTGCCAGCCGGGCGGCGCCGAGCGCGAACCGGGTGACGTGCCGGCCGTTGTCGACCCGCAGGATCACACCGGTTGCCCCCGCGTCGAGCACCCGTCGGGCGGCCGTGCGGAGCACCGCCGCGGTCGGTCCTCTCTCGGTTGCCGTCGCCGAGGCGACCGGCAGGGTGAGGTTCGTCGCGGCCAGGACCACGGCGCCCGCCGCGGCCACTAGCCAGGTTCCTCGCTTCAGAATCGTCATACCCACGAGTCTCGGCAGTCGCGGCGTCGCGGTCGGTGGAGCGCACTGTCCACTTCGGGTAGACCCCGCACTACCCCCGGAGGTAGGACAGGACCGCGAGGACCCGGCGGTGCCCATCCTGGGCCGCCGGCAGGTCCAGCTTCATGAAGATGTTGCCGATGTGTTTGGCGACCGCCGCATCACTGACGTGCAGGGTCCGGGCAATCCACGTGTTGGACCGGCCCTCGGCCATCAGCCCGAGCACCTCGCGTTCGCGGGCGGTCAGCCGGTCGAGCGGGTCGGTGGCTCGTTGACGCGTCAGCAACTGGCGCACGACGTTGGGGTCGATCACCGTCTCGCCGGCCGCCACCCGCGTCACCACGTCGGCGAAGTCGGTGACCTCGCCGATGCGGTCCTTCAGGAGGTACCCCACGCCGGCACTTCCCGCCGGGCCGAGCAACTCGGCGGCGTACGCGGTCGCGGTGTACTACGACAGCACGAGCACCGGGGCGCCCGGGTCACCGGCCCGCAACGACACCGCCGCGCGCAGCCCTTCGTCGGTGTACCCGGGTGGCATCCGCACGTCCGTGATGACCAGATCCGGCGCATGGATCCGGGCGGCCTCCAAAAGGGACGGTGCGTCGCCCACCGCCGCGACCACCGTGTGCCCGAAGCGTTCCAGCAGGCTGACCAGACCGGCACGCAGCAGTACGGCGTCCTCGGCGAGCACTATGCGCAGCGGCACGGGAGTTCCATCCGGATCGTGGTGGGCCCGCCGGCGGGGCTGGTAATCACCAGCGTGCCATCCATCACCGCGGCCCGGTCGACCAGCCCGCGCAGGCCGCTGCCCCGGTCGGGATCGGCGCCGCCGGAGCCGTCGTCGGAGACCATCACTACGAGCCTTCCGTCGATCAGTCGGCCGGTGACGGTGATCTTGCCCGCCGTAGCATGCTTGACCGCGTTGGTCAGCGACTCGGACACCACGAAGTACGCCGTGGTCTCGGTCTCCGGTGGCAGCCGGCCGTCGAGCCGGATGTCCACCTCGACCGGCACGCGGCACCGTTCCGCCAGTTCGCCGACGGCGGCTGCTAACCCGAGATCGGTCAGCACCTGCGGATGGATCCCGTGGATCAGCTCCCGAATCGCGGCGAGGGCCCGCCGGGCCTGGTCGTGCGCGTCGGTGACGAGCGTGCGTGCGGGCCCGGCGGTGCCGTCGAGTTCCAGTCTCGCGAGCCCCAGAGTCATGCTCAGCAGTACCAGATGCTGCTGCGCGCCGTCGTGGAGGTCCCGTTCGATGCGGCGGCGTTCGGCCTCGAACGCGTTGACCAGCCGGGTCCTGGAACCGGCCAGTTCCTCTACCTTGCGGTCGGTCTCAGCGCGCCTCGGTGCGAGCAGCCAGCGGGTGTACGCACCCTGCGCCCCGGCGACGGCGGACATCCCGTACAGGCCGAGCACCGTCACGACCGGACCGAACAGGAGCGACAGGGCTAGCGCCTCGCCCATCGTGTCGGCGACCAGAGGGCCGACCCGGAACACGCCCAGGCCCGCGACGAACAACGGGCCGGTGAACGTAGTCACACAGGCCAGCAGGACCAGCAAGCTGACGAAGTCGACCGCGAGGAGCACGGTAGGGAGGGTCAGCATGTACCCGAACTCGCGCCACGTCGCGCCCTCGGCCAGCCGCAGCCACAGCCACGCGGCGAGCCCCGGCGACGGGGTGGTGTGCGGGCTGTCCGCCGGTGCGGCGTCGATCAGGTGCAGCCGACGGCGTTCGAGCGCGCCCACAGGCAGGGCGGCCAGGATCAACGCCGGGGGAAAGAGGATGCCGAGCGGCAGTACGCACACCACGGCCAGCCCGGTCAGGACCGAGGTGGACAGGTAGGCGAGGCACCGCCAGGGCCACCGCGACAGCAGGAACCGGCGGGGACTGCCCGCCATCGCCTGCCACAGGAACGCTCCCGCCGCCACGCCGACGAGCATACGACCGGGACGCCGCCGGGGCCCGGGTGCGCAGTGGAGTCCCGCCGGTATAGCGGGCACTACCCCGCAGGGTGGGTTCCACACCAGTGATCCGTACGCCCACCGCGAGTTGACTGGTGGCCATGACCCAGACGCAGATCCGGACCGTACCGGCCGTCGGCCTACTCGGCGTTACCAAGGTGTACGCCACCGGCAAGAACCAGGTCGACGCGCTCCGTGGGGTGAGCGTGACCTTCGACCGGGGCACGTTCACAGCGGTGATGGGCCCGTCCGGATCGGGCAAGAGCACCCTGTTGCAGTGCGCGGCCGGGCTCGACCGCCCGACCGGTGGCACGGTCATGGTCGGCGGTACCGACCTCGGGCACCTCGACGAGGCGGCACTGAGCCGGCTGCGGCGCGACCGGATCGGGTTCGTGTTCCAGGAGTTCAACCTGCTGCAGTCCCTCACCGCCGCACAGAACGTGGCCCTGCCGTTGCGCCTCGCCGGCCGCCGGGCCGTGAGCCGGCCGGGCGGCGGGTTGGTCGGCGATCGCGTCGCGGCGGGGCTGGCGAGCGTGGGCCTCGCCGATCGGGCCGGGCACCGGCCGGCGCAGCTCTCCGGCGGGCAGCAGCAGCGGGTGGCCATCGCCCGGGCCCTGGTCACCGCCCCGGACGTGGTGTTCGCCGACGAACCCACCGGTGCGCTCGACAGCCGTACCGGCCGCGAGATCCTCGATCTGCTCCGCGAATTGGTCGACGGCACGGGCCAGACCGTGGTCATGGTGACCCACGACCCGAGGGCCGCCGCCCGCGCCGACAGGGTGGTATTCCTCGCCGACGGCCGGCTCGTCGGGGACCTCGACCGGCCGACCGCGGAGACCGTCGCCGCGCGGATCACCGGGCTGGAGGACGGACAGTGATCGTCATCGCCGCGCAGACGCTGCGCAGCCGGTGGCGCCTGTCCATCGGGACGTTCGTCGCACTCGCGTTCGGCGTCGCCCTCGCCGCCTCAGCCGGCCTACTCGTCGACAATCCCGCGCTGCCGCCGGAGTTCGGAGCATTGTTCGCGACGATGGCGTCGATCGCGTGCTTCATCGCGATCTTCGTGGTGGCCGGTACCTACGCGTTCTCCATCGACCAGCGCCGCCGCGAACTCGCGTTGCTGCGCGCCGTCGGTGCCACCCCCCGCCAGATCAAGCAGCTGATCGTCGGTGAGACGCTGCTCGTGGGTACGGCCGCGTCAGCAGTCGGGTGCGTCCTCGCCGTTCCGGCGTCATGGCTACTGGTACGTCAACTGGCCTGGTCCGGTCTCTTGCCCGACGGCGCGGCACCGGCGCTGTCGGTCGGCGCCCTCGCGCTGGCGTTCGTCATCGGCCTCGTCGTCGCGCGGCTGGCCGTGCTCCCCGCGTCACGCCGCGCTCGCCGCGCCCGTCCCGTCGAAGCGCTCCGGGACGCCGTGGTCGAAACCCAGGTGATGACCCCCGGCCGCTGGATCAGCGGCATCCTGTTCCTCGCCGGTGCGGTCGCGATGCTCGTCTTCATCCCCACCGCGTCGATCGACGCCGCACTCAGCATGTCGGTCACCCTCGCCGAGGTGCTCGTGGTGGCGCTGAGCGCGCTCGCGCCGCTGTTCGTGCCACCGCTCGCCCGCCTCGCCGGCCTGCCGCTGACCCGATTCACCAATGCCAGCGGCCATCTCGCCGTCGCCAGCATCCGCACCGGCGTGCGCCGCAGCGCGTCGACCGCCGCGCCGATCCTCGCCACCGTCGCGATCTTCGGGTCAATGGCCGGCCTCACCGGCACCGCCGTCGCGTCGGACGAGGCCGACAACCGAGCCAGCATCACGGCGTCCGTCGTGGTCGACCCGGTAGGGGCCGATCCGGTCGCCGTCGACCCGATCAGGGACATTCCAGGGGTACGGGCGGTCGTGCCGATCGCCCCGGCGGAGCTGACCGTCGTCGTGGAGGAGGACGTCGGCGAGGACCACCAGGTCTACGACGACGGCCCGTACGACGTGGCGGCCGTCGACGCGGCACTGCTGACCGAAATCGTCCGGGTCCGCGTGCGGGACGGGAACCTCGGTCGCGTACGCGGGACCGACATCGCGGTCACGTCGATCGCCGCCTCGGAACTCGGCCTGCGGGTCGGGCGCACTGTCGCGGTCAAGCTAGCCGGCGGCGCACCGGTCGACGTCCGGATCGTCGCCGTCGTGGACGTTCCCTCGGTAATCGTCGCTGACTTCCTGGTACCGCCGGAGGCCGGGGCCGGCTGGCCGGGTGGGCGGGTGTTCGTGGCCGCTGATTCGGCGGTCGCGGCTGACCCGGCGGCTGGTGCGGCGACCTTGATCGCCGGCCCGGGGTTGGCGGCGGCGGTGCAGGCGGCGGTCGGCTCCACCGGGCGGGCCGAGTCGACCGCCGACTGGATCGCACGCACGAGGCGCGAGGCGGAACGCGATTCCTGGCTCGCCGTCCTGCTGCTCCTCGGCATGTCGATGGTGTACACCGTCATCGCCATCGCCAATACCCAGCTGATGGCCACCGGGGAACGGGCCGGCGACATCGCGCGACTGCGCCGCATCGGGGCGACGCCGGCCCAGACGGTACGCATGGTGGTCTGGGAGACCTGTGCATGCGTCGGCGTCGGGGTGGTCCTCGGCACGGCCATCGCGATGATCAGCCTCGCGGCCGTGTGGCGGAGTTTGCGTACCGTCAACCCGTCGGCGACGTTGGTGGTTCCCTGGTGGACAATCGCCGGTGTGATCGGCGTCTGCTCGGTGGTCGCGGTGGTGGCCGCAGTGCTGCCGGTCCTGCGTACCGCCCGTACCTGAGCGGCGCCCAGTTCGGTTGTTGTCGATCCAGCCCCAGGAGACGGCGTAGCTCAGCGCGGGCGAGAGTCTGCCGTGGATCCGCCGATCGTCGACGCACTCAGAGGCTTACAGACATGAGGTCGGCAGTTGAGCGCAGCGCAGTCGTGCGCACCGTCGCGCACCCACCAAAAGCCGGAGTCAGGGCGTGCAACCAAGCAACTCCCCATGCTTGAGATAGCCGTCGTCTTGATCGCGTTGGTTCTCATTGACTTCTTTTGGTCCACCGCAGCGCGAGCGGCTCCCACGAAGAAGATCAGTGCTCGAAGCCATTCTTCGGCGTGCGGACATAGCGGATCGCGTTCCTTGCCCTCCAGAAGGAATCGCACAAATTCGAATTACAACACACGACATGATCGCCATTTTTATTTGCCTTCCATCCCGTGCGTGCTAAGCAGTACGCATTTTGTTGATCGTTGTTAGGGCGGGCTACGCAATGCTTGGCAGCGCGTCGTACTCACTACCGTATTGCGGCTGAGTCTGCTGGAGATTGACCTCGCGACAGGTGAGCTCTCTTCGGTCGAGGCTCTGTCATTGCCATTTGGAAGTCCCCGCTGGTGGCCATCTAAAGTGCCCATTCTTTGGGGATTTCGCCTCTTCTCTGGTTGGCGTCGCGCATGCGGTAGGACTGGCCGCTGGTGACGCCGCCCGTGGCGTACTGGCCATGCGAGAACGGCCCGACCTCACAAGCGTTCGCCTCCCGAATTCCGGGGCAGACGCCGAATCTGCCGGGCGGAACTGCCCGGCAAATCTGCCGGGCGGAACTGCCGGGCGGAACTGCCGGTACCGGTCGTCGGCCGCCGGTGATCCGACGTCCGCGCAGGTCAGAGCGGTCTACAGTGGCCGCGCCCACGGTCGCCTCCGGGACAGAAGACACATGATCGCGTTGCCCTAGGTTATCGCTGGAGATCGAATCCGCAGACCAACGACCACAATCGAGGAACAATGAAACGACGGATCGCACTGGCCATGGCCCTGGCCGTGCCCACCTTGGGGCTAACGGTCAGCTTCGGCACACCGGCGCAGGCAGTGCCTGCGGCGCAATGCATCTCGCAGTCCGAAGCTGTCGAGATCGACCCGAACACCAGCACCGACCTGTCGCCGGGGATGGATCAGGGTCCGGATACGGAACCCTCGCCGACGCAGGCGGCGGAATGCAGCTCGCCGTCCGAAGCTGCCGAGACCGACCCGAACACCAGCACCGACCCGTCGCCGGAGATGGATCAGGGTCCGGACTCGGAGTCCTCGCCGACGCAGGAGGCGACGCCAGACACCACCACTGCTGAACCAGACACCGCCACTGCTGAATCAGACACCGCCACTGCTGAATCGGCGGCGCCCCGCCCGCCCACTCGCAGTGACGGGTACAAGACGCTGATCCTGCTGCACGGCTTCTCGCCCACAGGTTCCGTTAACTGCAACAACTACTGGGGCGATGGCAAAGTCGAGCCGTATCTCAACAACACCCGAGGGTGGGCGGGCAAGGTCAGGAAGCTGACCTACTACCAGTCCGGCGGGACAGGCTGTACCCGGATCCCCGGAGCGGCAGGCGTGAACCAGTCGATCGATGATCTGGGCTCGGAGTTCGCCTGGTACATCTACAACAACTACTCGCGCTCCGGGGTAGCGGTCGATGTGATTGCCCACTCCATGGGCGGGCTCGTCACCCGGGTCGCGATCACCGGGACGCAGAACCGGCGGACCACGGGCTCGGGTCGCACCTTCCCGCCGCACCTCTACATCGAGGACGTCGCGACCCTGTCCTCTCCGCACGAGGGGGCCCGGGCCTCCGTGTGGGGAGCCTGCACCTCTAGCCGCAAGCAGGTGTGCCAGATGATCCCGAACAGCAGCTTCCTGAACTCCTGGATCAAGCCTTACGGCAACCCACAGTCCAAGATGGGCACCGATTGGTCAGCCATCGGCTCGGGGGCGGACTGGGTGGTGAACACCGGCAGTGCGCTCAACAAAACGGCGTCGAGGCATCCCGGGCACAAGTACCTCTTCCTCAGCGGCTCCGGGCTAGATAATGGCCAGATGGCCAACATCCACGAGAACGGTCGCGGCTTCAACTACCCCATTAAATACTGCCACTACAACGCGTCCTGCAATATGACCAACTGGGACAGATGGCCTCAGATCGCCAGGGGGGCCGGGCCGCTGTGGGTGGCGGCTAACGCGGTGTTCTACTCCAGCTGGTGACCTGACAGCGGGACGGCGGCCGGGACGGCGGCCCGGACGGCCAGGAGGGCGGTCGCCGTCCCGGCGGTGAGCAGATCCCGGACCTGGTTCGCGGCCCCCTCGTCGCTCAGGGTCGTGAACAGGTCCGCTGCTTCCGTCCAGCACTTCTGCGCGGCCTCGGGGTCGCCCACCTCGCGGTGGGCGGCCCCGCAGGCGGTCAGGGCCTCGGCCAGGTACCGGGGCCAGCCGCGGGTGCGCCACAGGTCGACCGCCTCGCTCAGGTACGCCACCGCCCGGGTAGCGTCGCCGGAGGCGAGCGCCAGCTGTCCGAGCAGGGTCAGCGCATCGGCGACGTGGTGCGGCATGGTGAACCGGCGTCCCAGGGCGAGTGAGGTCTCGATCTCGGACCGAGCCCGGGGATCCGCCGTGGCCAGGTGCAGGCGGGCGAGCGAGAGCAGGGTCAGGACCTGGGTGAACCGGTCCGAGTACCGGCGCGAGATGGCGAGTGACTCGTCCAGGGCGGCGCCGCTGCGGGCGGCGTCCCCGATCGCCGCATGGGCGATCCCCAGGAACTGCAGCACGCTCGCCTCGTAGCGAGCGTTGCCGAGCGCACGGGCCGCCACCAGGGCCTGGTCCAGATGATCCAGGGTGCCCGCGCCGCCGCCCGGCGTGAAGTGCTCGGCCAGCGCCAACGCGACATGGGCGCGGGCGACCCCGCCCAGGTGCCCTGCGCCCTGGGCCAGGTCGAGGGCGCGTCGCGCGTAGCTGAGAGCCGCCCTCACGTCGCCCGCCGCGCAGTACCCCCACGCGGCGGCGACCTCGGCGTCGCTGCGACCACACGGCTCCGCCAGGCGTTCGAACATCTCCGCCAGCCGCAGGGCGTCAGCCAGCATGCGGCCCATCGCCGTGCCGCTGCCGCCGCCTCCATCACCGCCGTCGTGGACGGTGTTCCAGGTCCGGACGTCGATCAATCCGCGCAGCATGACCGCCTCGCCTCGCGAGTTGCCCCTCGCTTGGCACAGGTGCAACACCTGTTCGTTGGTCGCCCGCCACTCTTCGTACATCCCTCGCAGGTCGAAGTACTTCTCCATGCTGCCAGCGAGCTCGTAGGCGAGCTCGTCCAGACCGCTGCGGCAGGCTTGGTGGACGCCCGCCCGCAGGGCGGATTGCTCAGCGTCGAACCAACACAGCGGGTCGACCTGCGCAAAGTCTGTAAGGTCCCCGAGATCGGGCCGCTCGGCGCATCCGGTGAGCGGGGCGTAACAGGGACCGGGCACCTCACGGGCGAACCGCTCCGCCAGGGTCAGCCAAGCCCCCAGCGCTCGCCGGACGGCCGCTTCGGTGACCTCGGTGCCGTCCTCGGCCTCGGCTCGCTCCCGGGCGTAGAGGCGTACCAGGTCGTGGAACCGGTAACGCAGTTGCCCGGCCTCGTCCGGGTCGGTCTCCGTGATCAGGTTGGCGTCGACGAGTTCGGTGAGGGGGTCGAGGGCATCTGCGGCAGGCGTTCCGAGCACGGCCCCCGCGACGCGTGCCGGGAAGTCCGGGGCGTCGAGCAGACTCAGCAGCCGAAACAGCAGGCGCGCCCGGGGGTGGAGCTCACGGTAGCTGAACTCCATCGAGGCCCGGACGGCGAGATCCCCGACGGTGAGTTGGTCCAACCGCTGGCGCTCGTGCCGCAGCGGGACTGCGAGCCGACTCGTCGGCCAACTCGGGTGCTCGGCCAGCCGGGCTCCGGCGATGCGGACTGCCAGAGGCAGATTGCCGCACAGCTGGATGATCTCCGCCGCGCCGGCCGGATCCGTGCGCACCCGGTCGGGTCCGGCGACCCGTCCCAGCAGGGCGAGGGATTGCTCGGACGGTAGGACGTCGAGGGCGATCCAGCGTGCACCTTCCCGTGCGGTGAGCCGCGTGCGCGCGCTGATCAGGACCGAGCAGCCCGTGCCGCCGGGGAGGAGAGGACGCAGTTGCGCTGCCGACGAGGCGTTGTCCAGCACGACCAGCAGACGTCGCTGCGCGGTGCGGCTGCGGTACATGTCCTCGCGGCTGGCGACGTCCTGGGGGATGGCGGGACCGTCGACGCCGGTCGCGCGCAGGAAGCGGGCTAGGACGTCGGCCGGGCGGAGCGGGGCGTCGTCCGCACCCCGTAGATTGATGTACAGCTGGCCGTCCGGATGCGCTGGCGCCAGCCGGTGCGCTGCGCACACGATCAGTGCCGTCTTGCCGACCCCGGCCATCCCTGCGACGGCCACCACCGGCCGGCGGACCGGTGGATCGGCGATGTCCCCGGTGCCGGTCAGCAGCTCCGTGATCAGGTTCAGTTCCTGTTCGCGCCCGGTGAAGTCAGGCAGGTCGGCGGGCAGCATGTGCGGTGTGGTCCAGTGATCCTGGGCCGGGTCCGGCCCCCGGTACGCCTCACGGCCCGAGTCAGCAAACCGCGGGTCGAGGGATCGTGCGTGCTCGCCGTCCAGGACCAGGGCCTGGGCGTGGCGCAGTTGCGGACCTGGTTCGATCCCGAGATCGGTAATCAGTTGCGCCCTGACCGCGGCGAAACTCTCCAGCGCGGCCGCCTGCTCACCGCGCGCGGCGAGGGCGAGAATGAGCCGAGCGTGCAACCCCTCGTGGTACGGCTCGGCGCGGGCGAGCGGCCCCAGGTGCTCGATCGCGAGGTCGGCCCGCCGCAGGCGCAGGGCGAGATCCGCGAGCAGGAGCGCGGCCTCCAGGCGCTGGCCGGCCGCGGCGAGGGCAACCGTGTGGTCGCGCACGCCTACCAGTTCGCCGCTCAGCACCGGGCCACGCCAGTCGCCCAGCGCCGCGTCGAGCGTGACCAGAGCAGCCTCCATAGCCACCTCCGATGGCGGGTCGTCGCGGGCTGCACCATCCACCCCAGCGCGGGCCTGCTTGAAGCGACGGCTGAACCGATGCAGGTCGACGGCGTCCGCCTCCAGGCCCAGCACGTAGCCGGTGCGGTCGAGGGCCAACAGGCCGGTGCGGCTGCCGCGGGCACGCCCGGGATCCAGCAGCCTGCGGAGTTGGCCCACGGCCGTATTCACCTGGCTGACCCAACTGACGGGCGGACGATCCCCCCACAGCGCATCGACGATCTCCTCCCGCGGCACGGGCCGGCCGAGGCGCAGGGCGGCGAGCCCCAGCACAGCCCGGGGAACAGCTCCGGAGACGGGCATCTCGGCGCCGTCCCGGCACAGCCGCAAGGTGCCGAGGATGTCGACCGTGACCGCCGGAAGTGGCGATGACCGCTCCCCGACCCCTGGCCGCGGACGCTGGGCGACGCTCGCCAAGATCCGGTCCCGGTCCGACCCGTCGACCCCAAGGACGGCGACGAGCCGCCGAAGGGACTCCTCATGCGGCTTGCGGACCCGCCCACGCTCCAGATCGCGCAGCGCTCGCACGCTCAGTCCACTGGCTCGGGCGACCTCGTCCTGACTCAACCCGGCCTGGGCCCGGGCCCTGCGCACAAGTGCGGCGAGTTGCTCGACAGGCTCGGTCACGAGCAGGGACCCCGAGAGCACCAGTTGCTGGCGATGGCTCTGTTTCCTTCCACTCGCAACCCCCTGAACCCCCCGTACAGAATCCGGACTAGTGATGATCTTTGTTGGTCGTGGTAGCGACGAAGCATGGCAGATGCCGGGCATAACGGCGTCTGCGGGCAGGTGAGCCCCGGGATACAGGCCGCCCTCAGGCGGCCCCCTGCAGGCCCCCCTCAGGCGGCCCCTGCAGGCCCGCTGGGAGTGCTCGCTACGGGAGCGGACACGGTTCAGCGCACACTCGATCGCGCCGACACTCGATGCGCTCCTCGCGCCCTCTCCCCCGCGATCCGCTCCCAACCTGCTCCCAGAATCGGACGGTGGGGAAAGGCAAGGGGCCCGGCCACCAAAACTGCTGCTGCCAAGGCGAAGTAGAGTCATATTCGCCTACCGCCTCAGTGAGACCGTGGGCTGGGACGGCGACATGCGTCACCTGCCGCTGGCCGACGCCCTGCCGACCCGGCCCGCGAGCACCTCTTACCTGGTGATCAAACAGGACAACAACGGTGACACCTCCATCGTCACCGCCGCTGGCCGCGACTGGATCGGTCGCTCGTCAAAGTCGTCGCCGCTGTTCCTGCTGCAGGCGTACTCGATGGTGACGACCGGGGTTACGGCCTCGGTGGTCTCGACATAGACACTATTGACCTCCCGCCAGATGCCTTCGGGGAGCAGCCAGAACCGGTCCTCGTTGGCAGCTTCCTGCGGATCCAACAGGTCTGCCGTGGACCACCGCACCAGGTGACCGCGCTCAACGGCCTCAACCGATATGCCCGTCACCGCCGGCCCGGTTCGATCGAACCCTTGGCCGGGGTCAGAACGTAGGCACAGCCACCGACGTCATGCCACGATCCATGCCAGGCTCAGATTTAGCGAACAGCAAGAAACCCCAAATCATGGCTCTGACCTGGGGTTCTAGGGGAGCCGCCGGTCGGACTCGAAGCGACGACCTGCTCATTACGAAGACGCCGCCCGGGCGCCCGTAGCGCTCTGACCAGCGCCGGGCGCACAACTCAGCACACTCAACGAACCACGCGAACTGGACGAAGGCAATGGCGGATTCCACGAAGGATTCCATGCCGTCAAGGAGCAGGTTACGGTGTCGCGGGGGCCGTAGCGGGGTGATTCAGCAATCGCCCTCATCCTGACTGCCCTCCGATTCTGAGCCGTTCTCACCGCGCTCGGCTGGCTTCTACCAGTCGCGGACCGCCTCGAGTCCGCCGATGAGATGTGCGCGTACTGGGGGGAAGGTATGGCCGAGTGTCGCCTCCGCGTAGTTGACGGTCGCTGTGAGGGCATCGAAGAGCTCTTCACGTTCGACAGTCTCGATGAACGGATTGCGGGATCCATCGAGGCGGTTGAAGGCCTGGCCGTAGTCGCGGCCGATGGCTTCGAGCTGGGCGGCACCGTCGCCGCGTGACAGGGCGGCGAGTACGGCCGCGCGGGTGATCGCGTACTGTGCGACGGCCTTCTTGTAGCGGGCGGAACTGATGTTAGGTCGCCCGTCCCATTCCCGTAGGGGGTTGTCCCGGTTCTCGGCGACCCAGCCGGGCTTCCTGGGGCTGCTGACCTCAAGGTTGGTTCCGTGCACGATCTCGGGAGTCCATGCCTTACGCGCGGCCGAGGCGTAGTCCGCCGGCACGCTGTGCAAGAAGAGCGCGTCCAGATGCTTCAGGCGGGCGGGGCTCGGGCGGTCCGCGGCGGTCATGCCGAACAGGTTGTGGATCGACAGGTGCCTCAGCGCGACAAGTTCGTTGAGGGCCTGGGCGTTGCGCAGAGTGCCGAGCGACGGTGATGGAGAGGCTGTGCGCGGGCGCGCATGGTGCCGGGTCCAGGTCGAGCGGCAGTGGGTCCATCCAGCTCGCCAGGATCGCTGCACGGGTGGCGGCCCGCGTTTCGGCGTGATGGTCACGGTCGTAATGCAAATGGCAGCCTTGGCACATGCCCCGCAGGTTGATCGGGTCGCAGTGCTCCGGGGTGTGATCCAAATGCGCCGTGGTCAGGACGACGATGGATCCGGTGCCGTAAGCGGCATGGCCGTGCCGGTTCGGGCACCGGCCCTCGTGGGACCCCGCCCGCACTCCCCACGCATTCGCAGTGCCCCTGAGCCCGCTCGAACCGGATGGAGTGCGAGATGGCCGGCCAATCGGCCGGGTACCGGTGACGGTTTTCAGGCCGAATCGGCATGCCTACCCCTCCCTTCGTCCGGTGGGAACAGAAGGGAGGTCTTCGAGGTCGTAGATGCGCTGCAGGAAGGTCTCGGCGGCGGTCAGGGCTGCGGGATCGATGTCGGTGGACCAGGTGGTGCCGTCCCAGACTTCGATGTCGTGCTCGCCGTGGCGCTCACACCAGGTGTCGTAGGCCTCCAGGACCCGCTCGAGCTGGACCGTCTGCGCCAAGGTGGTGGTCTGGACGTAGAACGGCTCGTCACCGCTCTGGTAGACGTGATCAACGTGCTCGTGCGGTCGACGCCACACCCGGTAGCGCATCGCGGGCGTCACCGGCGGGACCTGCGGATCGGCGGGGATCACCGTGGGTGTGGCCGTTGCGGTCGTTGCGGCCTCGGTGGCGATCGCCGCGGTTGCTGCTCGGTCCGCCTGGGTGAGGGCGACCGGGCGGGCGGGCCCGGTCAGGGACACGCTGTACCCAGCCAGGGTGATCCGGGTGCTGGGCGCCGCGCTCATCGCGGTCCGGGCCCTCACGGGTGGTCCCGGGGCGACATGCGGATCGTGAACCCGCCGATCCGCAGGTCCGTGCCTGTGCCGGGCTCGGGCTGCGTGCCGGACTCGGGCCGCGTGGAAGCGAGCAGTTCCCTCTCCCACCGCCGCCAGTCACTGTGCTCACCGACCTGGGGCGGGTCGACACCGATGCGTTGACGGGCGGTGTCCGACCACTGCGGACCCGATTCCCAGAACCTCCACCAGCCCGGCAGAAACCACCGGTCCCGCTGGTCGGCGGCCACTAGAGCATCTCCAGGCCGTCGGCGTGGACGATCCATTCCTCAGCACCGATCTTGAGGTGGTCGCCGACGGCGAGGGTGCCGCCAAGCTTGTGGGTGCGGAACTTCGCCAGCCGGGTCGCCAGCACCGCACCGGGGCGGTATTGCCGCTCGTCGAAGTCGTTGTCGCTGTACCGGCTGCAGGCGTACTCGATGCACACGGCCGGGTCACCGGCCTCGGTGGTCTCGGCGGTGACACTGTTGACCTCGCGCCAGACTCCTTCGGGGACCGGCCAGAACCGGTCCTCGTTGGCGGCCGCCTGCGGATCAAGCAGGTCGGCCGTGGACCACCGCACCAGCTGACCGCGCTCAATGGCCTCCACCGGTGTGGGCGTCGCCGGCGACTCGGTCTTCTTCCGCGCGGCCGTCTTCTTGGCCGAGGCCTTCTTCGCTGCCGGTGACGCCTTCACCGGCGCCGGCACCGGGGCTTGCTCGGGCCGGACGAGGACGACACCGGACCCGCCGCAGGTCAGGCAAGACCGTCGCCGCCCTCAGCGCAGGCCGGGCACGAGGTCCAGTTACCCCGGCGAGGAGCCGGTTTCGGTGCCGAGGTGACGGAGCTTCGCGCCGGCTGGTGGGATGGGGCGGGCCTGGGAGCCACGATCGGTAGGGCGACGCGCAGCCCGGCCACGCTCACGCTGAACATCGCGTCAGTTCCCTGGGTCGTCATTGGGTGTCCCTTCCATGGCCTCGCTCTGGCTGCGGACCACGTTCGTGGTGTCGTAGGACTGGTCAGATGCGGGCGGGCAGCGCCGGGGTACGGGCCGAACCGGCGGCTCGGCGGTCGCCTCACTCAGGTACAGCCCTGGTGCTCTCCCGGCGGCGACCAGTTGCCGGATCAGGTCAGCGCGCGCGGGGTCATCGGCCGGGTTGTAACGGGCGAGCAGGTCGGCGGTTTCGTCGGGGAAGAGTGTGATCAGCGGCCCCTCGTCCGGGCTGGGATCCCGGCGCCGGCGCCGTCGGGTGGTGAGGATCGCGATGACGGCCGCACTGATGTCGAGCCGGGCAGCCAGCCGGTGCACACTCCACACCGGCTCGGGATGAGAGCTGCGGTGATCCCCGGGGACGCGTCGCGGTGAGCTTTGGGATGAGGTCTCACTCAGCGTGAGCCGGAACCCGCCGATGTCGATCGTTCGAGAGTTCACCACTCACCCCCGACGACCTGTGGACTGGTCGAGCTGAGAACGTCGGCGGCGGAACGGATCTGGGTAGATTCCTCGTACCGGTACTCCGAGCCCTGCACCTGTTCGACCTGCTCGGGGTCGTAGGGGTCGACATACTTACGGGACTCGTTCAACTCGGCGACTAGGGCCCGGATCTCGTCCTCGGTGCCGGTGAAGACACCGATGTTCATGGCGTCGTCGTATTCACCGCGAACGATGATCTTCACCATCAACCAAGCCTGGCTCCAGCTAGCCCTGACCGCCGCTGACCTCCTGGCCTGGACCCAAACCATCCTCCTGACCAGCACCGACGCCGACACCCAGGCGCTGGCGCGGGCCGAATGGAAAACCATCCGCTACCGACTCCTGCACACCGGCGCCTGGATCACCCGCACCGCCCGACGTCTCTACCTGCGCCTGGCCGAAGGCTGGCCCTGGGCCCACACCCCTTGCCCGCGCCTTCACCATCCTGCGCCAAATACCCGTCCCCGCCTGATCCTCGGGACCACTGACTCCACATCCGCGACCCCGCGATCCCGTCACTCTGAAACCGACTGCAGCAGAACCCCGGAGATGCCGGCCCAGCGCTGGCCAGGCCGTCACAGCCCAGCCGCCCTGGAATCAGAATCCGTCTACACCGATCTCCACAGAAGCCCTTCCTGCAAGACCAGGGCGAACGACGTCGAAGGGCGGCATGAGCCGCTGGCGCAAGGCGCTCTTCATCGCCCTCGCTCACAACGCCGCTAACCCCGCCGACTACTTCGGCCTCCCCACCGAACACACCGTCGTCATAGCACCCACGTCGACGTGTGAGCTTGAAGGTCACGGGCAAGGGTGGGGAAAGTCGACTCAGAATGCTCCCGTCGGGAGATCGATGCCCGACGGGCTGCTCACGGATTGCGCCCGCACGCGATGGGAACCGGTGACTCTTCTTGTTGATAAAGGTTTTTGGATGCACCCCCGCCCGGCTGGTCCGGTGAGCTATGTCCCACCGTTCCCCCCGGGTTCCCGCGTGCGCGTCCCGCCGAGTCGGGGGAAGGTTCAGAGAAGAACGCATCACAACCGAAGGAGTCGTCATGACCGTGCAGTCGGACCAGGACCAGCAGGTGACCAGCTTCACCGATCTCGGCAAGGAGATGTGGTCGTACCTCACCGGTAAGGGCGCTGCGATCAACTACGAGTTCGTCGACATGCGCGTCGAGGTGCCCCGGGACACCGGCGCCGAAGCCGCCCGGGCGGTGTGGATGCTGAACGGCACCCTGCGAATCACCACGGCCGAAAACGCCTCGAAGGGGTGAACGAGCGGATCCGGGTCGAGGCCGACCTCGAGTTCGCGGTCGACGGCACCCCGGCCCGGCTGACGTCGCACGGCTATCGTCTGGTGCTCTCCTCACCGCACCCCGAGCGGGTCTGGGCGGCCGTGCTTTCCGCAGCCCTGCCGGTTCGGGTCGGCGCCCTGGACAGGCCGAAGGCGGTCGGACGGCTGGCAGCCGAGTTGGCCGCGGTCGGCCTGCGGCTGGAGGTGACCGGCCCCCGGGGCGCCGTGGCGCACCTCGGTGACGGCGTGCAGTCCCGGCTCGGGCGGCTGGCCACCGGCTCGGCGGCGGTCTCCCCGGGGGCTCCGTCAGCGGTGGCTGTGCTGCTCTGGAGCCGGGTTCCGCGCACCACCGCTGCTGCTGGGCTGGCGCTTGCGCTTGCGCTGGCCGGGACGGCCATCGCCTACCGGCGCCGCCGGAGCTGACCCTCCCGTCCGGGCCGACGAGTCGACCCGAATCTTTGGTCGACCTGTGAGCACAGACGGCGTACGGCGGCCCCGCGCGGTGCCGCCGGTCCGGCGGCACTGCGGGCACCCCATGCCAGGTTCAGATTCAGCGAACATGAAGAAACCCCAGATCAAGGCTCTGACCTGGGGCCTTAGGGGAGCCGCCTGTCGGACTCGAACCGACGACCTGCTCATTACGAAGACGCCGCGCACTCTCGCAGAGCGCTCTGACCAGCACCCGGCGCACCACTCGGCACACCAGGACGACGCAGCGAACAGGGCGAACACGATCCGTGTCCCACGAACTGTCCCACGGCCAATCCGCTGCTCACCCGGCCGGAGGACAGCTCGGATTAATTGAGTTCGGTGGGCGGTCGGGTTTGCTCGTACGTGACCAAGTCTTCTTGGCGCGCCTTGTACTGTTCATCGGCCTCAGCCAGCCGCGTTCGCGTGTTCTGCAACAGCTCCTCGGTCGGTGCTTGACCGACCTCAAACACGCCGACGTACGCACCGCCACCGCCGGCAGCCTCGACATCAGCGCTGCCCGGCTCAAGCTGCTTCGCCATGACCGATCGGGTGGTGCCCGAGGCCTCGAACGTCCCGTTGCGCCCGATGGTCATCTTTTCTTCGATCAGCACACCGATGATCGGGAATCTGCTGAGCTGTCCGTCGTCTTCGAGGTAAACGGCCTCAAACATCCCCAGCGGTCCAGCCGTGAAGGACACGGGGTTCCAGAGCTCATTCATCACGCCATCCTGGCCCAGCCCACCGCCTCACAGCCAGAGCCGGGCGACTCTCGGCGGGCTACGACCCGGCGGGGCTTACCCCGCGGTGCCGGAGAGCCAGTTCAGCCGGCAGGGTTCCCCGGTCGACAAAACGTTGCCCTCGTAGGCGCGCTGGAGTTCCTGCGCGATCTGCTCGCAGCGGCTGAGGATCGCCGGGGCCACGTTGGCCAGTACGACGCCGGTGCCGGTGCCGGGAGCGGTCGGGCTGCCGAGGCTGCCGCCGTCGCGGACCGAGCCGTCGGCCGCGGTGATCAGGAAATCGCCCCACCACAGGGGCGTGGTCGTGCCGGCCTGGATCTGCCGGGCGGCCCAGGCCCGCCCGGCCGGGGTGTCGTAGCCGTACCAGTAGACCAGGCCATGGCCGGCGGCGACGACCGCTGCGGCCAGGTCGACGGCCGAGGGTGCGCCGTCCTCGTGGGCCAGCGGGTCGAAGGGATCGATGTGCACCACCAGGGAGCTCGGGTCCGGCAGCCACTCCCCCCACGGCCACCATGCCGTCATGCTCGACGACCTCGCAGGCGTGCAGGTCCAGGCGCCCGGCCCAGGACCGCAGATCCCGCACACTCTCGGGATCGAGATCGCAGAACCGGTAGGCCGTTCGGTCGCCCAGGATCGTCATCGCCTGCACTGCCGAACCCGGGTACAGTGCCGGTTCACCGGGAACGAAATCGTCCAGTACACGGGCCAATTGGGTGGCGGCAAGGGCCGGGGAAGCTGCCTCCCGAAAGGCCAGGACGCCGAACCGGCGCTAGGCGTCGTCCAGCAACGGGTAGGCCGCCGAGCCGGCGTGAGTCTCCGCGTATCGCTGGGGTTTCACGGCCGCGAGGACCTCGGTCAGGACCAGGTGCTTCCAGAGGTCCGCAAATCCGCCGAAATGCCGGTTGGTCATGTCTGTGACCGTACTCGACCTTCACCGGTCCAAGGCAGACTCTGCCCGGTGAGCACGTCTGCCGAAACGGGACGTCCCGAAGCAGCGACGGATGACGCTGACAGGAACGAGAACAAGAACAAAGAAACACACGCAGTGCGCAGCGGGCAACGAACACGGTACCTCCTGGAAAAGGATTTTCAGTCGAGGGGAATTTCGGACCGCCAGTCGACAGCGTCCACGAATTCAGGTTGTTCGGACTTCAGCAGAATGAAGTCGCCTAGCCCTGGTGATTCGTTAAGCGTGGCCGGGCTGGGGGTTTGAAGATGATTCGGGTTCGTCGGTGTGTGGGTTGTGCGGGTGCGGCTGGCGTGGTGGCCGGTGTCTCCGGGTCGTTCAGTGGTGGTGGTAGCGGTGGTTCGCGTGGTCGCGGAGGGTGGTTCAGGCTGGGAGCGGGATGCGGCGCAGGACGGTGAAGGCGCGGGCGAGGGTGTGGGCCCAGGGCCAGCCTTCGCTCAGGTGCAGGTGGGTGCGTCGGGCCGTGCGGGTGATGCGGGCGCCGGTGTGCAGCAGTCGGTAGCGGATGGTTTTCCATTCGGCCCGGGCCAGTGCCTTGGTCTGGTCATCAGCGCTGGTCAGGAGGATGGTCTGGGTCCAGGCGAGCAGGTCTGCGGCGGTCAGGGCCAGCATCAGCCAGGCCTCGTTGATGGAGAAGACCCGGGATGGGAGGCGGTGCAGTCCGGCGTTTTGGGCTTGGCGGATGCGGTCCTCGACGCGGGCGTGAGCGCGGTGGCGGGCTTCGAGGAACGCCAGCTGCCCAATGCGGGTGTTGGTGGTCATGGGTTGGTAGCGGAAGCCGTCGCGGTGCTCGAATGCATCGAGTTGGGCTCCGGGATGGGGTCGTTCGCGGCGCACGATGATCCGCATTCCTTCGGGCCAAGGACGCGGGTCTACGACACCTGGCAGGACTGGGCTGGCGACTGGCTGGTGCACCGGGTGCCGCGACACCCACACCGCTACCGCTGGTGCCACCAGTACGCCGAGCACCCCGAGGTCGCCGAGCGGCTGGAAGCGCTCTGGCACGCCTGGGAGGTGCAATGGCGCCAGCCCGCGCAGCGGCTCGGCTGGCTCCGCGACGGCCTGGACCACCAGCTGGCGATCATCATGAGCGAGGACGGGCCAATGCGGGAGTGCTCCGGATGGGAGAACGAGCACGCCCTGCCGTCCGGCCAGGGCATGACGTCACGTTTCCTCGTGATCTGCAGGCAACGGTCCGACCGTAGATATCGGACACGGGTCCACCTGGTGGCGTGAAGGTGGACCTTCCGCTGCTACGGTCGGGCAGGTGCCGCGGGATCCCGATCGCGGGTGAGATGCCTGCATCCGCCGCGGACACCGGCGATGGTGTCGATCAGGTGCGCGCGGTTTCGCCCAAGGGGCAGTGGTCGCAGTCCGGGGTTCCGGCGTGGCGGTGCTCGCGGCCGGGCCCGCCAGACTGGCTCGCCGAGCAGCCCCGGGCGCTCCGGGTGCCACTGCCAGGCAACCGTGACGATGTGGTTCCGGTCGTCGACCTGGGCCAGGCCGATGCGCCAGGAGCATGCGGCGGACGTGCCGAAGGGTTTTCAGCGACGTGCTGGTCGGTTGGCCCACGCCGCGACAGCATCACCCCGACCCGCCCAACGGACGCCGGTCACCGGGCCTGCAGTGTCGCGATCAGGTCCCGGACCCCTTGAACGGCATCGCCTTCGCCCCATAGGTCCCGCCATTCCGACTGCGCGCCGATGATCCGCTCCAGCGCCCGCACAGCCAGAGTGATCACATCGGCAGTCGGGGTCGGGAGGGGCACTGTCGGCCCGCCGCGCAGGAGGAACTCGTCCGACACGGAGCCGGCGACCAGCGCAGCAGCCGCGACGACCATATTCCCTTCATCGACCTCCAGGTATTCACCGTCCCTGAGGACGGATTCGAATTCCGCGCTCACCATCCCAACGCGACGTCCCAGCTCGGCGTCCATCAATCTCAACACCAGGTCTTCTGCATCGTCGTTGTCGAACGGACCTTCACCCCACGACCCCACCGGACTTACCACCTCCATGATCCGTCCCTGTCCGACACCCGCCCGCCTCAACGGCCGACGAGGGATCCCATGCTCCCGTCCACCATCCGCGAAAATGGCGAGAACTTTCTACTCCTGAGCTCGATAGTGGTCGATGATCCGGTCCTCCAGCGCCTCGTCCATCCATATCCTGGACCGCTCCAGTCCCGCGCACTCAGCTTCGGTCGCCGGGCGGGGATAACCCCCGGCCTCAATGATGGTCAGCCGGCCCTGGTCACCGACGGCGCGATGGTAAAACGGGGGGATCTCGACGTCGAACTCCTCCAGTGGTACGACGTCGAGGGGCGTCCAGCGGCCCTCCTTGATCGGGCTTTCGAACACCGCCCCCGTCACGAAGAGGACGGGGTGCTGGACTATCTCGATTCCGGCGGGGTCGCCGTCCTCGGCCCTGCAGTCATACACGGCGAGGTACGGCTGGGCAGCGAGGAGACGCCCGTACGTGTGGCCGAATTCACCGATCGGAATCCGCACCAACTGCCCCGGCTCCAGTCCAGACTGACGCGTTGGCTTTCCCACTCATGCACCTCTCTAGCCGGCCGGACGCACGGCGGAGCCCCTTGTCCCGCGGCAGGGATCAGAAGGCGGGAAGGACCCTGGTGACGATCCGGTTTGCTTTCGGGAACGGCGAGTACCAGTAGGTGCTCTGCCGCGCCGTCACCTGGTATTTCACCGTTGCTCCGGGAGCCATCGTTTTGAGGTTTGTCATCGTGGTGCCGAGCAGGGTGCCGTTGGCGTTGTAATAGCCGACTTCCACGGACGGCAGGTTCGGGTCGTCGTCGCCGCCGCGGGTGACCGAGCCGGTGTTCTTGACCGTGCCGGTGTGTACCCGGTAGCCGTCCCGGGTCAGCATCGGCCCCGTCGTCCGCTTCAGGGCGCTGACGGAATCGGCGTCGACCACTCTCATGACGGGCGCGAACTGATAGTGGTCATGGCCGGCCGGCGGTGGCAGCCCCTTGGTGCCGGCAACATGCAGTAACCCGTAGGGCGCCACCCGGAGTTGCGACTGCTCGATGGCGTCGCGCTGCAGCAGGCGGCCGTCCGCGGACATCGAGTTCACCACCATGGATCCCGCGACCCGCAGCCAGTTCCCGGTCGTGTTGACGAGTTCGGCCACGATGAAGGGGTAGTCGCTGTCGACCGGCGGCACGGTGTAGCTCTGCAGCGCGAGCGGCCCGGTCAGGGTGCGCAGCCAGAGCCGGTACGGGGCGTTGCTGGAACCCATGGTGGAGGCGACCCGCACGTTGTACGTGCCGGCCGAGGCTGTGAAGTAGATCCGCTCAAAACCCTTGCCCGAGTGATCGGAGACGGCAACGCGACTGCCGTCCTCGCGGTAGACCGCCAGGTTGTAATTGGCCGGCAGGGAGCCGAGGGTGACGACCGCTCGGGTGCGTCCGGCGATGACGAACCGGAACCAGTCCTTGTCCCCGGACGAGTTCAGTCGCTCGTTGATGACCTGCTTCACAGCGATCGCCGCGTCGTCCCGGGCCTGGTCGAGGGTATCCGCGCGCTCTGTCGAAGTGACGGCGGTGGCCGGACCGGCCGCCAGGCCGAGACCTACGGTGCCCATCACAAAGGCCAATACAGCAGCGATTCGAGCTGAACGTCGTCCCTGAATCATTGCGGATTCCTCCCGCCATTTCCCGTGATCCTTCACGAGGCGAGCGAACCCTACCCGACGGTTCGGTACTGAGGCAGTAGCTAGAGCACCCGAGTCAGCGATGATCGCCAGCCATGCCCGGGTTCGCTACGTTAATCCGCACATAGCGGGCAGCTGCTCGCGCCGGCCACCAGCGCGTCGACCACGGGTCCGGACCAGCGCGGCGTCTTCATGTCCGGCTCCGGGATCAGCCCGCCGGCGCGGGCCATGCCCCACTGATCGGGGCTGAACTGCAGGGCACCTCTCAGTTGCGCCGCCGAATGCGCTGTGGTCTTGCGTGGTGCGCTCATCTCACTCTCCCCGTGAGGAACGGCCGGTCATGCTGGTCTGCGGTGGGGTCCACGCTGCTATCGCCAGGCCCACGGCCTCCGCGGTGCGCCGCAGCCTGAGCAGGCGGCCGGTTTCCTCAGTGTGGCCGGTCAGAGGCTTGCCGGCGGGGATGACGACCAACCGGCCATTCACGGTGTCCCGCATCCAGCGATCCTGTCACTGACCCAACGTGTTCTCAGGGAAACCTTGAATCATACAAGCGCCGCCAACATCGAACGACTGGCCAGCACCTGCTCGATCCCCGGCGGGCGGGACTCTCCCGTCAGGCGGCAGATACGGTCCGTCGGTAGGCACCACTCATCCGCCGTCCGCGCTGACCTGGCCAATCGTTGTTCTTACTCTTGTCCAGTAGCTACGTCCGATGCCGGCATGGCGGTCGTCACTGCCCACCCGGCTCACACTGCTGTCCGAGCATCTGCTGTAGCCGGGCACGAAGGGCCCTGTTCTCGACTTCCACGCGGCGGACACGGTCGTCCAGTGACTGGACGCGGGCCTGCCAGACAGCGACCGCGGCTTTTCTGGTACCCAACTGGACCCAACCATGCAGGTCAGAGGCCTTGTCCCGGATCCAGCCGCTGCCCCGACAATCCCTCAGGGGATTACTTCTCTCCGAAGGGGGTTACGAAGGGAAACGGCGACGCCTTCACGGTGTTTCGGTGATTGCCGTATCGTTCTGGTTGTGCCTGAATCCCGGTTGTCGGTGGTGATCTCCGCGAACGTCCGGGCGGAGCGGGGCCGCCGGCACTGGCGCCAGGCCGATCTCGGCCGGCGGATCGGGTGGTCCATCTCGCAGGTCAGCGCCCTGGAGACCGGCGGCCGCGCCGACCACGCAGACAATCTGCCGCTCCTGTGCCGGGGCTTCGGGATCTCCCCTGGCCCAGCTGGTCGCGCCTGCCGACCAGGACGACCTGAGCAGACGCCGCGCGGACGCTCACGACGCTCTGACCAGCGCTAGGCACGCACCTGGCCACACCAGGACGACACAGCGAACAGGGCGAACGGGATCCGTGTCCCACGACCTGTCCCACGCAGTGCGGCTCCGGTAGCCCCTGAGGGGACCGCGACAGGGTCAGGCGACTTTCCAGCTTCGATCACCAAGAGTGGCCACGAGTTCGACGGTGCCGCCCAACGCGCTGACGTAGGCGCGGATGATGTCGATGCCCGAGATGTCGCCGTGCTCGATCTTGGAGATCCGCGCCTGAGAGACCCCAAGAGTTTTCGCGACGTCTGCCTGCGTCAAACCGGACGCCTTTCGCATTTCCGCGAGTTGATGCCCGCGGATGTACGCCTCGCGACGTTCGACCGCCAGAACCTGTCCGGCCTCACGTTCATGGTCCGGACGGGAATCCGCCTGCCGCGCCTTGTCTTTGACCTCGCTCCAGGAGGTGTACTCGGTGCTCATGATTCGTCCTCCTTGAGATCGATGAGGTGCTCGGTATACCGTTCGTCCGCTATCGGGATGGCTTGTCGGTACCAGCGATTCCAGTTTCCGGCCTTGTCACCAGCGACAAGGAAAATGGCTTCACGTGCCGGATCGAAGGCGAAGAGCATCCGGATCTCACTGGTGCCCGTCGACGGCGGTCGCAACTCCTTCATGTTGTGAAACTGGCTGCCCTGAATCCGGTCGACCAGGGGCCTACCCAGACCGGGGCCTAACTCGACCAGCTGATCGATCGCGTCGGAGATCCCATCGGCGGTGATCGGGTCGTCACGACAAAGGCCAAGGAACCAAGCCTCGACCTCCGGATGGAGAAGTACCTGCCAACCCACCGGACTAGCATAACGTATTTATCATGTCCAGCTAGAGGCCACTCACCCAGCCGCACCCCTGTCGCGGGACTGGGACGACTGCGACCCAGCCATTCGTGGGCACGATCATGTCCCACGGCCCAAGATCAACGCACATCAGCACAACCAGATATTTGACACCTGACCTGGGCTTTAAGGGAGCCGCCTGTCGGACTCGAACCGACGACCTGCTCATTACGAAGACGCCGCGCGGACGCCCACAACGCTCTGACCAGCACTGCACGCACAACTGAGCGCACACAACGAACCGCGCGAACTGGGCAGATGCAGCGGCGGATTCCACGAGGGATTCCAGGCCGTAAGTCACGCCTGGTCTTCAGGACGCCCGGCCGAAACTGGCGCGGGCCACCGTCCGGTCCTGGAGTGCGTTCGTTCCTGAGTTGCTATCCGGTGTCATTAGCCGGTATTGCTCAGGACACCGAGAGCGCCTTCGACGAGGACGTGTCCTGCTTTCACCCCGGCGCCGAGGCCGGGCGCCTCCAGCCAGCCGGGATCGTGGGCATCTTCCCAGCCGACGATCCCGGCTGCCAAGGTCAAAGCTTGATCGGTGCGCTGCTGGATGAGCGCCTCGGCCAGCTGCAGGTACGAGCCTGGTCGGGTACCGGCGAACTGCTCTGCGAGAACGGCGACCTGCCCACTGACCTGGCGCCCGGGCTTGGGGTACAGCCCGGCCAGGCACGCGAGGGCGACTTTCATCGCAGGCGGTTCGCCATGCCAACGTGTCAGCAGCGGCGTCAAGAGCTCCCCGACAGCGAGGTGGACATCCTGGGTCCAGTCTTCGGCTTCGGGCTCGCGGCCTTGAACCGCAGCCCGGTCCGCATCGACGAGGAGGCTATCGGTCCACCGACCGGCAGCAATGAGGAGCCACACGGTCAGGTCAAGCCGCTGCTTAGCGGGCAGTGCCCCGGAAAGGATAAGCCTGGCGACGAAGGGCAATGCGGGTGCGGTCGCCGAGTAGCAGGATCCTTGGTGCAGCAGGTCGTCACCGAAGAGTTCGTCGAGGCTCTGGTCCCAATCCCCGGACGGATCGACCAGTGCCTGCAGGAGCTCGGGAACGTCTGCGGCGCTGCCGTGGGCGTGCTCGAGGTCGGCCCAGGCCACGTCATTCAGTCCGGCAAGATCGATCGGTCCGTCGTCGACGTGGTCCGGGGTGAGCGCCAAGGGCGCCGGGGCCGGGGCGGGGTGGACCATGATGGTCGGAGCCGGCGGTCGCGCGCCAGGGTTGAGGCAGGTGATCGAGGCATCCATGCTGCGCATCAACTGCAGCAGGCCGACGTCGAAGCGGCTTCCGCCCTCGGGGTAACCGCTGTGTTCCCGGGCCACCAGTGCCGCCTCGCGACCGACCGCCTCGATCATCCGATGCCCGATCCCGTCGACCGGATACGGCCCCTCGTCAAGGGCAGTAACCATCCAGCCTGTGCTATCCGACGGCTTCGCCGTGACCACGGCGAAGCCGTGGGCCGCCAACGCTTCCGCCAGACTCTGAGCGTTGGTATCCCCGGGCACGACAAACGTATGGGTGCCCGCCATCGCCGACCAACCGCTCATGTCACCATTTCCTGTCGCAGGTACGCGCCGGTAAGACTGCCAGAGCACCGCCTACCGCTGCCATGATCGACGGATGGAGTTTGCGCTCGACCCGCCGCGCGGTGTCGGCCCATTGCGACTCGGCCTGACCCTCGATGAGGCCCGCGCCGCGCTCGAGACCCTCGGCCCGCTGACGTCGCCAGCGTCGAGCGAGTTGGCTGTGCACCTGCCAAGCGGTCTGAGGTTCAGCGTCGGCTTCGGGGTCGGACCCACCGGCAACCAGGTCAACGCGATAGAGATCTGGCGTCCGCACGCGGACGATGTGCTCCGTTATCGCGATGTCAACGTCTTCGGGCTGCCAGCTCTTGAGGTCGTGGAGCGCCTGCGTGAGCACATCAATGTCGTACCGAACGAAAACGGCGCCGGGTTTACCGCCCGTGAGCTGTACCTCGCGTTCTGGCGACCGTTTGCCGCGGATGACGACTCAAACGAGGAAGAGGGCTTCTACTTCCAGTCGGTACTGCTGGCGCGCCCTGGCTACGACGACACGCCAGCCGAGGCAGCGGCACGCCTGGCTTCAGGCGGGCAACCCGGGTACTGACCTGCGCGCTTCGACCCGTACCCCGACGACGACCCGCCGCCGGCGAGCTCGGCCGGCCAGCCGATTCAACCGCTCGAACAGGATCTGCTCGGCTCGGGCAGCAGCACGGCCTGCTCGACGCGCAGTTCCCGGGCCGCCCGCCAGAACCGGTCCTCAGGTTCGCCAGCAGCCACCAGACCGCCTGCGTCACCCGCGTGATGTTGACCTCGCGGTGTCGGCGACGGGGCGCCTCATCGCCGGCCGCACCCAAGGCGTCCCGAGTGGCATCACCGACGACCACCCCGTCGACATCGCGGAGGGCCAGCCCCGGCTCGCCGTGCCAGCGTGCAGCACACAAGCCGTAGACGAAAGCCTCGCGCACGTCGGACACGCCTGCCAACACGGCCGAGAGCCCGACAGCCGGCCGTACGTCAGCTCTAAAGTTCCTGCAGGGAAGGAAAACACGCGCTCGGTCCGCTCCGAGCGCAGCAGTGGGGCAAGCACAGGTGGCGCAACCCCTTGGCGACGAAATAGCCCGGACCGGCAGCAACAGCCAAGCCAGCGAATCCAGTCGATCAGTCCCGAGGTCGCAGCACAGGCACAACTGTCCCGATGGTGTCGGAATGTAGGCGACCGGGTCTGGGGTCTTGGTCGACCACGCTGCCAAAACGGTTCGGCGTGGAATCCAAATGGATTCCACGCCAACATCCTACCGAACAGAAAATAAGACCAAGAACATGCGCCTGAACTGGTCTTTTGGTGGAGCCGCCTGTCGGACTCGAACCGACGACCTGCTCATTACGAATGAGCTGCTCTGGCCAACTGAGCTAAGGCGGCAGTGCACCCTGCGAACAGGTGGCACGGTGGACGAGTATACGTGCTTCGCCGACCCCGCCGCGCCAAGGGGCCAGGCGAGTGAGCAACTACGTGCAGCGCGTCCCTTCGGCAGGCACGGCGCCGGACAGCAAGTAGCCCTCCACCTTGTCGTCGATGCACTTGCTGCCCTGGTTGTAGGCGGTGTGCACGGTGCCCTCCCAGGTGAGCAACCGGCCGGAGGACAGTTGCGAGGCAAGCCCCTGCGCCCACTCGTACGGCGTCGCCGGGTCGTCTACCGTGCCCAGAACCAGGATCGGCGCAGCCCCCTTGGCGGGCAGCGCCTTACGCGGCATCACGGCTTTCAGCGGCCACTGCGAACAGCTCAGCCCACCCCAGCCGATCGCGCCCCCCAACGGCGGGAACTTGCGCTGCAGGTCGGCTGCGTCGGCTCCGATCTGAGCGGGCGTGCGCGGCTCCGGCACGTCGAGACAGAAGATCGCCGGGTTCGCGGAAATTGTCTGCCCGAAATGACCTTTGGCATCTCGTTCCAGATACATGTCGGCCAGCTCGAGCAACTCCTTGCCCTCCCCGGTCATCGCCGACGTGATCCCCGCCGTCAACTGCGGCCAGAGCTGTGAGGCGTACAACGCCTGAGCGATCCCGGTGATCATCAGGCTTTGGGTCAGCGGGCGCTTCGGATCCTCCGTCTTCAGCGGCGCCGCATCGGCACGCTCCACCAGGGTGCCGATCTGGTTCAGGCCGTCCTGCAACGAGCCACGCAGCGGGCAGTCGGACTGCGACTGGCAATCCTCGACGTACGCCTTCAGCGCCCGGGAGAAGCCCTCGGCCTGGCCGGCCACGTACTGCGTCGAGGTCAGCGACGGATCGACCGCACCGTCCAGCACCATCCGACCCACCCGCCACGGGAAGGTCTCGGCGTACCAGGCGCCGATGTAGGTCCCGTACGACGCACCCTGATAGGTGAGGACGTCGTCTCCAAGAATGGCCCGGAGCACATCCAGATCCCTCACCGTGCTCAGCGTGTCCACATCCCTGAGCAACGCCCCGGTGTTCTGCTCACAGGCCGCGGCGAAGCGCTTCACATCAGCCACCGAGGCAGCCAGCTCGCTCGGATCATCCGGTGTGGTGTCCGCAGCGACGTACGCGTCCAACTCCGAGTCTGGCAGGCAGCGGATCGGATCGGACTCGCCGACTCCGCGCGGGTCGAACCCGACGATGTCGTAGGTGCGCAGCACCGGCCGGCCGAACGCCTGCTGCGCCACCTTCGCGTAGCTGACCCCGGACACCCCCGGACCACCCGGGTTGATCAACAAGGATCCCAGCTTGTCGCCGTCGGCCGGGCGCCGGAGGGCAGCGATCTCGATCGTTTTGCCGGCCGGTCGGTCCCAGTCCAGCGGCACTGTGACCTTGGCACACTGGAAATCATCGTCACAGCCTCGCCAGGTCACCCGCTGCCCGTAGTACCTGGCGAACGCCGGGTCGGTCGCCGGATCGGTCACTCCGGCAGGCGCTTTGACGCCGGTCGGCAGCTTAACGGTGGTGATGCTCGAACCCTCGTCCGAGGTGGGGAAGGTACACGACCCCACCCCCAGAGCCACCGCGACGGAGAAAATCAGAGCCCGGACGACCGGACGCCGGGGCCGCCGATCCTTGCGGGGGCTCATGCGACCGGCCGGAGCTGGACCATCAGCGCCTCGACGGCGAGCAGCGGTGAGACGTTCGCCTCGATCCGTTCCCGGGCCTGGCCAATCGCCTCCATCCGGCGCAGCGTCGCGGTCGGGGTCGAGGCCTGCGCCTCCGACCAGAGCAGATCAGCAAGTTCGGCATTCACCAGTTCCACACCGTCTACTGAACCACTTGGGCCCACGCAACCGAACTGCAGTACCAGCACATCCCGGTACAGCGAGAGCAAATCCACCAGCGACCGGTCCAGGACGTCGCGTTGCGCCCGGGTCGCCCGCCGCTTCTGGTTCTCCTCCAACTGCCGCACCTGCGACCGCACCGCCGGCGGTAGCGTGGAGAGTCCTTCGGCACCGAGCGAATGCAGCAGCGACGCCCGCTCGACGGCATCGCGCTCGGTGGTCGCCGCCTTCGACTCCTCGGCCGCCACCTCCACCAGCTGACCGGCCGCCAGCACCGCCGCACCCACGCTGCGCAGCTTGGCCGGCAGCTTCAACACCTCCCGACGCCGAATCCGGGCACCCTCGTCCAGGGCCAGCCGGCGCGCCAGCCCAATGTGACTCTGCGCCGAACGAGCCGCGAACGTCGCCACCGCCGGATCCGCGCCATCTCGCCGAACCAGCAGGGCCGCAACGGCTTCCACCGGCGGAATCCGCAGACCGACACGGCGGCACCGGGACCGAATGGTAACCAGAACGTCGTCCGCACTCGGCGCGCAGAGCAGCCAGACCGTGCGCGGCGGCGGCTCCTCGATAGCTTTCAGCAAGACGTTCCCGGAGGAGTCGTTCAGCCGGTCGGCGTCTTCAATCACGATCACCCGCCACCGCCCGGCGGACGGGCTGCGCTGCGCGGTGGTGATCAGCGGACGGACGTCGTCCACCCGCAGTTGAACGTGCTCGGTGGCGATCAGGCTGACATCGGCATGGGTGCCGGCCAGTGCCGTGAGACACGGCTTGCAGTGCCCACAACCACCCTCTGGACACTGCAACGCGGCCGCGAAAGCCCTTGCCGCGGTGGACCGACCCGACCCGGGCGGACCAGTGAGCAGCCAGGCATGCGTCATCCCGGCAACCGGGGTGGACCGTGGACCGGCCTCAACCATCTGCGCGGCGGCCCTGACCGCGTGCTTCAGAGTGACGATCGCGGCCTCCTGGCCGACGACGTCGTCCCAGACCGTCACGCTGTCTCCTCGAATCGTTCCATGATTCGTTCCGTGATTTGGTGCTGGCCGCTTCGATCACTCACCGGTGCCGTCCACCTCGGGTCCCGGAGATGTCGTCAGACTCGGCTTCGTCGTCCTCGTACTGGCGATTCTGCGAGTTCTGCGCGTCCTCCGCGTACTGTGCGTGGTGTGCCTGCTGTGCGGCGGATGACGAAACCGCCGCTGCGGCAGCCCGTTCGGCGGCGGACTTGGGCCCCTGCCCGGCACCGGCTGGGAACCCGGGGACCAGCGGCGGCCGGGAACTCACCCGCACGCCGTCATTGGCCGAACCAACCGAATCAGTGCCCGCCGGATCCATCACCGGCAGCTTCTCGGTCACCGGTTCGATCGCTGCCGCCGCCAGCACGGCGGCCTCCGTGGCGCGGCGCTCGGCCTCGTCCCGGCTGTGACTGCTGCCCTGCGAGCGCAGCTCCCGGTCGGCCTCCTCCTGAAGCTGACGCTCGGCCTCATCCCGGGCCCGCCGACGTGACTCCTCCCGCAGCCGGGCCTCACCGATCCGCTTGGCCCGCAGGTCGGCGTCCATCTGCAGCACCTCGGCCTCGGCCGCGGCCCGGCGCTCGCGACCGCGTTCCTCCTCGAGCAGCCGTTCCTTCAACAGCGCCCGGCGACGGGCGGAGATCGGCAGCACATCCCGAACGCGGCGCCGGACCAGCGTCTGGATCTCCTCCACCGGGAGTCCGGCGTCAATCACCAGGTACCGGTGCGGTTCCCGGCGGGCCAGGTCCAGGAACCGGCTCCGGACCCGGGCGTGGAAGTCGTCCGGCAGCGACTCGATCTTGTCCTCGCCGTCCCGGGCCCGATCTCGAGCTCGGCGGGCCTTGCCGATCATCGAATCGACGTCGAGCAGCACGGTCAGATCCGGGACCAGTCCGTCGGTGGCCCAGCGGGAAATCCGGGCCACCTCGTCACCGTCAAGATCACGGCCGGCGCCCTGATAGGCGACGGAGGAATCGATGTACCGGTCCGTGACGACCACCGCACCGGTCTCCAGCGCGGGCTTGACCAGCGAACTCACGTGATCGGCCCGATCGGCGGCGAACAACAGCGCCTCGGTGCGCGACGACAGGTCGTGGCCGTGCCCGATCAGCACCTCCCGCAGCCGGACCCCGGTCGGGGTGGCACCGGGTTCCCTGGTCAGCACGACGTCGTGGCCTTCGTCGGCCCGCAACCAGTCGGCGAGCATCCGACTCTGGGTGGACTTCCCGGTGCCGTCACCGCCCTCGAAGGCGATGAACACGCCCGGATAACTGGTACGGGCCGGTTTGGCGGGCCGATCCCGCCGGTCGGACCAGATCTGCCGGAAGTCGTGCGTCAACCGGGCACCGGGGCGGTCGTCCATCTGTCGGTACGCGGACACCCCGAGGGCGATCACCAGGACCGCGGCCAGCAGGAAGACGAACGCCGCACCGTTGTAGGTCAGTCGATGGGTATCGGTGAAGTCGATCGTGTGCCGGCCGATCAGCGCCGCCAGCGCCGGGCCGGCGGCAAGCACGGTGATCAGCACGATCCGAGCGGCTGAGGCGATGAAGGCGAAGGTCCGCCCGCGCACCGAGTCGTCCACCGTGAGCCCGAGCAAGGTGTAACCAGTGATCCAGGCGATCCCGCCGCAGGCGCCCAGACCGATCGTGAACAGGAACGCCATCACGATGTTCGGGACCAGGGCCAGCGCCGCGAGGAACGCGCCGGCAGCCACCAGACAGAGCCCGAACAAGCGGTAGCGGGAGAAATCGTGGAACACCCGCGGGCCGCCCCACATGCCCAGTGCCAAACCGAGGAAGACCGCCGCGAACAGCGCGCCGTAACCGGGTTGACCAGCGCCGAGGTCCTTGACGTAGGTCTGCGCCAGACCGATCACGAATCCGGCCCCGGCGAACGCGCCGAGCATGCCGATCACCAGGCCACGCACCAGCGGGGTGCTGCCGATGAACCGCCAGCCGTCGACGATCGAGCGCCAGACCGACGTCTGGTCCGCGGCCTCGCCGAGCCGCTGGTTCGGGATCGGCAGCCGGGAGATCACGATGCCGGAGATGATGAAGGTGGCGGCGTTCGCATACAGCGCCAGGTCGACCGGGTTGGTCTGCAACCGCTCCAGGAAGTTGTCCAGGATGCCGTTCAGGAACCCGATCCCGGAGAACACCAGAGCCGCCACCGGGGCGGTGCCGTACGTCGTCACCAGGCTCATCTGGTTGGCCGCTTCGAGTCGGTTGCGCGGCACCAGATTCGGCACCGTCGCTTCCTTGGCGGGCATCCAGAACAACGCCAGGCACTCGATCAGCACGGTGGCGATGAACAGCCACTCCAGGGTGCCGACCAGCGGAATGGTGATGAACAGCAACCCCCGGCCGATGTCGCCGGCCACCATCACGAACTTGCGGTTCAACCGATCGGCGAGCGCGCCGGCCAGCGGGCCGAGCACTACCGCGGGCGCCAACCGGAGGATCAGTACCCCGGCCACCGCCAGGTTGGCGCTCGTGTACGAATCCCCACCGAGCTGGCTGGCCAGGGCGGTCGTCGCGAGCAGACCGAGCCAGTCACCGAAACTCGAACCGGACAGCGCCAGCCACAGCTTGCGGAACGAGGCCACCCGCAGCACGGCGCCGATGTCATGGTCCTGCTCCGGAATCCCCGCTCCGGAATCGGGAGGGCCAGCCTCGGCGGTGTCCACACCGACCGAGTCAGGCGGGGTTGACACCGGCTGGGTTGATTCAGGCGGTGTTGATTCAGGCGGGGTTGCGGACGACGTCCGCCGTCTGCCGTTCTTGCCGATGCCCCAGGGTGTCACCGGGCCAGGGTAACGGTGCCCGGTCGGCGACCGCGGATCATTCCGAGCTCACCGCCGCCGTCCGCTTGGCCGCCGTCTTCGCGGTGGCGCTCTTGGTCGTCTTCTTCGCCGCCGGCGTGGCCTTCTTTATCGCGGTCTTCTTCACTGCCGTCTTCTTCACCGCACCCGTGGCCGCCTTGGCAGTCTTCTTCGCCGGTGCCTTCTTGGCCGCCTTCTTCGCGGTTCGCGGCGCCGCCGCCCGCTTGTCCGCGAGCAACTCCGCGGCGCGTTCCAAGGTGATCGACTCGATCGCATCGTCCTTGCGCAGCGTCGCGTTGGACGTGCCGTCGGTCACGTAAGCGCCGAATCGGCCGTCCTTGATCACGATCGGTGTCCCGGTCACCGGGTCATCGCCGAGTTCGCGCAGCGGCGGTGCTGCCGCCCGCCGTCCGCGCTGCTTGGGCTGGGCGTAGATAGCCAGCGCGGCAGGTAGGTCGATGGTGAAGATCTGGTCTTCGGTCTCCAGCGAGCGGGAGTCGGTGCCGCGCTTGAGATATGGCCCATAGCGGCCGTTCTGGGCGGTGATCTCCTCGTTGGTCGTCGGGTCGACTCCGACCAGGCGAGGGAGCGACAGCAACTTCAGCGCCTCGTCCAACCCGACCGTCTGCTGGGTCATGTCCTTGAACAGGCTGCCGGTGCGTGGCTTGGCAGACTTCGGCGCGTCCTCCGGCAGCACCTCGGTGACATAGGCACCGAACCGTCCGTTGCGCACCACGATCTCCCGACCGCTGTCCGGGTCGGCGCCCAGCACCCGGTCGCCATCGGCCTGGGTCTCCAACAGTTCCCGGGCCCTGGCCACCGTCAGCTCGTCCGGGGCGATGTCGTCCGGGACGCTGGCCCGCTTCGGCTCGCCGTCCTCGCCGGTGACCTCCACGTACGGCCCGTATCGGCCGACCCGCAGAACGATGCCCTCGCCGAGCGGGACTGAGTTGATGTCCTTGGCGTCGATGTCACCGAGGTCGTCGACCAGCGGCTTGAGCCCTTGCGCGACCGGCCCGGGAGGTCCGCCATTGGTACTTGCGGCGCCCACCGCGTTCGGGTCACCGAAGTAGAACTTCGACAGCCAGTCGCTGCGGTTCTCCTCCCCCATGGCGATCTTGTCGAGGTCGGTCTCCATCGAGGCGGTGAAGTCGTAGTCCACGAGTCGGCCGAAGTGCTCCTCCAGCAGCCGGGTGACGGCGAACGCCAGCCAGGTCGGCACCAGCGCGGAGCCCTTGCTGGTGACATACCCGCGGTCGCTGATCACGCTGATCGTCGCGGCGTAGGTGGACGGCCGGCCGATCCCGAGTTCTTCCAGCGCCTTGACCAGGCTGGCCTCGGTGTAGCGGGGTGGCGGTGAGGTGCTGTGGCCGTCCGCCGTCAGATCGCGGGCGTTCAGGATGTCGTCGACGGTCAGCACCGGCAGCCGGCGTTCGTCGTCGTCCCCACCACTGTTGCGGACCTCGTCGCGGCCCTCCTCGTAGGCGGCCATGAAGCCGCGGAAGGTGATCACCGTGCCGGAGGCGCCGAAGACGGCATCGCGCCCGTCACTGGTCGGGGCGCCGAGCCGGATGGTCGCCGTCGATCCGCGCGCGTCCGCCATCTGCGAGGCGACCGTGCGCTTCCAGATCAGCTCGTACAACCGGAACTCGTCGCCACGCAGCTCATCGGAGACCTGTGCCGGGGTTCGGAAGGAATCTCCGGACGGCCGGATCGCCTCGTGCGCCTCCTGCGCGTTCTTCGACTTGCTGGGGTACACCCGGGGTACGTCCGGGACGAACTCCGGCCCGTACAACTCCGCCGCCTGCCGCCGGGCAGCGGTCAGGGCCTGATCCGACAGCGTGGTCGAGTCGGTCCGCATATACGTGATGTACCCGTTTTCGTACAGTGACTGCGCCACCCGCATCGCCTGCCGGGCCGAGAACCGCAGCTTGCGCCCGGCCTCCTGCTGCAGGGTGGAGGTGGTGAAGGGCGCCGCCGGACGCCGCCGATAGGGCTTCTCCTCGACACTGCGGACCGTCGGGCGCACCCCGTCCAGCGCGGCGACCAGGATCCGGGCGGCGTCCTCGTCCAGGTGGACGACGTTTTTCCCGATCAACTGGCCGGTGTCGCTGAAGTCACGTCCGGTTGCGACCCGGATGCCGTCCAGGGCAACCAGTCGGGCGTCGAACTGCCGATCGGTCTCGCCGCCTTCGGACGGCGCGAACGTGCCGGTGACATCCCAGTAGGACGCCGCCCGGAACGCCATCCGCTCGCGCTCGCGCTCCACCACCAAGCGAGTGGCGACGGACTGCACCCGACCCGCAGAAAGGCCGGCCCGGACCTTGCGCCAGAGCACCGGCGACACCTCGTAGCCGTACAGCCGGTCCAGGATGCGGCGGGTTTCCTGGGCATCGACCAGGCGCTCATCCAGGTCGCGAGTCTGCTCCAGCGCCCGCTGAATCGCCTCCCGGGTGATCTCGTGGAAGACCATCCGATGGACCGGGATCTTCGGCTGCAAAACCTCGAGAAGATGCCAGGCAATCGCCTCGCCCTCGCGGTCCTCATCGGTGGCCAGGAAGAGCTCGTCCGCGTCCTTCAGCGCCCGCTTCAGCTCGCTGACCTTCTTCTTCTTGTCCGCATCGACGACGTAGTAAGCCTCAAAACCGTTATCTACGTCGACGGCGAATTTGCCGAAGGGTCCCTTCTTCATGTCGGCCGGTAGTTCGCTCGGCTGGGGCAGGTCACGAATGTGACCCACGCTCGCCTCGACGTCGAACTCCGGGCCGAGATACTCGGCGATCGTGCGGGCCTTACGAGGCGACTCGACAATGACGAGCCGCCTGCCGGTCGCAGCCTTACTGGTGGCCACAGGCTCACCTTTCCTGACGCTCGCTCGACGCCGATGGGCGTCACTGATTTCCGCGGATCGCCCTCGACGGGGCCTGTCCGCTTCCTGATCCATCCACTTCAGCCAGTCGACCCCAGAGGCGGAATGACCCGGCCAGCACGGTAGCCGGTCGCGGCTCCTCTTCCTGGGTATCACATCTCTGCGGCGAGAGTGACACGGTGAGTGACGAGACGCCACCCCCCCGAGTGAAAGCTCAAGATCTTCTCGGAGTGTGCACGATCACATGCGGAAGCGGCATGATGGTCCTAGGCGTCACCCGTTGTGAACCCGTCTCAGGGGTTATGACAGGGGGTGCTGGGACGGTTTCATCCAGACTTGAGAATATTAGAGGGTCTCGTACGCACCGGTACGTTGACGTCAGGTTCCTTGAGGAGCTGACATGGACGTAGCCTCTGGCGAGACCATCTGCCACCATCAGCACACGCTGGACAACAAGGGTGTGCCACCCACTCGGCCGAGATGCGACGATGACGACGCGTACCGGCCGGCCCCGGTGGGCCAGGCAACCGGATGCCACCTCAGGGTGGCCGCAGGGAGGAACGCGTGCCGCGACACGGTTCGGCTGCTCCGGGGGCCGACGTCGAGACCGTCCATGACGCCCCTCGGGGATCGTCCATGGCCGGGTGGTCTATTCGCCGCAAATTGGCTGTCTTGGTCACCATTCCGCTTGTCGTGCTGCTTGTCGGCGGCGGCGTGTTGGTGGCCTCACTCGGTGTGCAATACCAGCAGACCCGGACGGCGAGCAAGTACGCCGACGCGATCTTGCCGGCCTTGGGCACCGCCAGGACTTTTGACAAAGAGTTCAGCAATCCGGCGGCGCTGCTCCAGAAGAAGAACCTGGACGCAGCCCGAGCCGCCACGGATGACCAGGTCAGGCAATTGCGCCCGCACCTGGAATCGCTGAGCAAGGGCGACCCGAACGAGTCCAACCTGCCGACCAGCGCGGAGAAGCTGCTGGCCGATCTGGACGACCTGCCCAGCATCCGCGCCGGGATCGACAGACTGATCAACAACGGTGGGTTCAGCTCGAAGAACCCCGAAACCACCGGGGAAAGCACCGCCCGGGTCGTGAGCACCACCACCCTCCTGCGCAACAGCGCGCAGACCCTGATCAATGTCCTGGCCGGTGAACTTTCCGTCGTCTCGCCGGACCGGGACACGGACAAGAAGGCGATCTTTGTTGCCAACCTGAGCCGGTTGATGGAGGGCGCCGTCAGTGAGTCCGCACTGATCACCGGTGTGATCGGCAAGCAGACCACGCTGAATACCGACCGGTTCGCCACCTTCAAGGAATTGACCGCGGTGCAGGACCAGGCCGTGGCAAGCGCCCGGACGGTGGCTGACCTGCGGCAGCAGCAGTCGATCACCGCGCTGGCGAACCAGAACGCAGAGCTGTCGCAATGGCGGACCTCGCTCACCCGAGCCTTGAACCAGAGCCAGAACACCGTCAACATCGGCGAGCAGTCGGCCTGGGACAATTTCTCCAACGAGCGACTGAACGCGATCAACACGATCACCAGCCAGGCTGCCGAAGACACCCAAAGTTCGGCGAACGGCGCCAGGACCTCGGCCCTGTTCCGGACGGTCGCGGTGGCCGGAGCCGTGATACTCACCCTGCTGGTGGTGTCGGCGCTACTGGCCGCGATCGCCCGTACGGTCACCGTGCCGCTACGCCGGCTGCGCGCCGGAGCGGTCGAGGTCGCCAGCGTTCAGCTGCCGGCCGCTGTCGCCAGGATCGAGCAGGACGGCGTCGGTGCGGACATCTCGCTGCCGCCGGTGCTGCCGGCCGATGCCTACGCCGGTCCGGAGACCCTGGAAGTGGCCCGCGCGGTCGACGACCTGGGCGCCGAAGCGGTCCGACTGGCAACCGCGCAGGTCCGCCTGCGGCGGGCGCTGGACGAGGCCTTCGTCAGCATGTCCCGGCGCAGCCAGTCGATGGTGGAGAAGCAGCTCGCCATCATCGACGAGCTGGAGAGCCAGGAGCAGGATCCGGATCAGCTGCGGAACCTGTTCCGACTGGATCACCTGGCCGCTCGGATGCGCCGGTACAACGACAACCTGCTGGTGCTCGCCGGGTCCGCGGTGCGCACCCGGGCCACCGCACCGGTCAAGATCGCGGAGTTGTTCCGGGCCGCCACCAGCGAGATGGAGCAGTACGAACGGGTCCGGTTGCAGCCGGTCAGCGGCGCCTCGGTCGCCGGTACCGTCGCCGGCGAGCTGGTCCACTTGCTGGCCGAACTGCTCGACAACGCCGCGATGTACTCCCCGCCGTCCAGCGCGATCGTGCTCTCCGCGGCCTTCACGCCCGATGGCGGCCTGCAGATCGAGGTCCTGGACGCCGGGGTAGGGATCAGCCCGGGAGAACTTGACCGACTGAACGGCCGGCTCACCCAGCCGGAGGCGATCGACACCCAGGTTCCGTCCCGGATGGGTCTGTTCGTGGTCGCCCGGCTCGCCCGCCGGGGCACCTTCGGCGTGATGCTGCAGGCTCGGTCGGATGCGTCCGGCACGGTCGCCCTGGTCCGGGTGCCCGCCACCCTGGTCATCGGCGCCCCCGGCAGCACCGGCGAGCAGCCGACGTCGCCACCCAGCCTGGGGATGCGGCCGGCTCCGGCGACCCCGCCGCCCAGTCGCCAAGGCACCGCGCAGTACGCGGCCTATGCGCCTCCCAGCTCACTGAACACGGGTTCGCTTACCGCACCGGGCGTGCCGCGCGCACCGGCGTTGCCGCCGGGCGCACTGTCACCGGCGGCTGCCGCCGCCGGAGCGGCAGCTCAGGCGGCCGCGGGTGTCCGTTCGGTGGCCGAGGGCAACGCCAGCGAGGGCAACGCCGCCCTGCCCCGCCGCCGCCGAGGCAGCGGCAATGCCACCGGCCTGCCGCCCGAGGCTGCTGCGGCCGCCGCGAACCCGGCGACCGGTCTGTTCACTCCCGCCACGCCACCGGCACAGATCCCGGAAGACGGTGATGACCGGCAGCGATCGACCGGTGCGATGGGGATGCGTCGACCTCCGGCCGCGCCGCCGGAGACCTCGCCGACCGGGATCACCGGCCTGCCGGAGCGCAATCGCGATCTGCCCACCGGCGCTACGGACCTACCCACCTTTGGTCGGGACCTGCCGGGCCGTGGTCAAGCGCCGAGCCGTGGCCAGGACCAGCCCACACAGGGTCACGACCTGCCCGGCCGTGGTCAGGACCGGCCCACCTTCGGCGACGTGCAGAGCCGGGACCAGGCCACTCGAGGCCAGGACCTGCCCACTCGGGGGCACGACCTGCGAAGCCGTGGTCAGGACCAGCCCACCGGAAGTCAGGATCTGCCCACCCGCGGCACGGCTCTACCCACCCGCGGCACGGATCTACCCACCCGCGGCACGGATCTACCGACCCGTGGTCGCGATGTCCCGACCGGGGCGCAGGACCTGCCAACCCGCAATCAGCCGGCACCGTCGGCGCCCCAGCCCTGGGACGCGCCGCCGTTCTCGGCTCAGCCGACGCAGCGACCCTGGGACGCGCCGCCGTTCTCGGCTCAGCCGACCTACCGGCGCGAACCGACACCGACCGGCCCGACCGCTCCGACCGGCCCGACCGGCCCGACCGGTGGAGAGAACCTCTTCGATACGCCGGCGGCGGGCATCACCGGCCTGCCCGGACTGGCTCCACCGGTCCGGCGGAGCCCGGGTACCCCGTTGCCGAACCGGCCGGGAATCGTTCGCCCCGACCAGGGCGGCGAGGCCGAGCGGCAGACCCAACGGCAGCAGCCACCCGAGCCGCAGTCGTTCCAGCCTCGGCCGCAGTCGTACCAGGATCAGGACCCGCTGACCGCGCCGACCGGATTGTTCCGAGCGGCGCCCAACCCGAGCGTTCCGACTGGTCAGCTGGGTCAGCAAGGCAACTTGAACGGCTGGGACGAGGACCTGCCGACCGAGCTCGCCGCCCGGGCCGCTGCGGCGGCCGGATACCGACCGTCCGAGCCGAACCTGCCGATGATCGGTGAGAATGTCAGCCCGGACTTCAACGATCCGACGCCGATCTTCGATCAGATCTCGGTCTGGTTCACCGCCGAGCCGGACAGCTCACCGGCCGCTGCGACGCAGCCGGACGGCGAGCAGGTGATCGACCTGCGGACCGAGGACGAGCGTCGGCCTTCCACCCGTTGGGCGTCCTTGGGAGACCAGCGCTGGTTGGCGACGAATGCCCGGGCCGCTGCGGCTCCGGACACTGAGGGCACACTGGAGACCGGGTTGCCGAAACGTCGCCCGGGAGCGAACTTGCTGCCGTCCGCGGCTACCGCTGCGGCGAACCCGGCTCCGGCCGCACGACCTATTCCGGCTCGGCCAGCTGCGGCCGACCGGTCGCCCGGTGATCAGCCGAGCGAGCAGGACAATGAGCAGAACGCGCAGGATGCAGCAATCGTGCGCGGTCGGCTGGGCAGCTATCAGCGCGGCTTGGCGAACGCCCGAAAGGCGCGCGCCCAGTCGAGTCCGGCCCCGGCGTTCGACCCGGTGGGCGCAAGCTTGTTCACCGTCAACAGCGAGGCCGGCGACAACGCCGGCCGGCCATCCGGGGAGCAGGGAGGAGACCAGTGAGCACCGGTACCGGTACCGACGTCACCTGGCTCGTCGATGGGTTCGCACAGCGAGTTCCGGGGGTGGCTCACGCCGCCGTCGTATCGGCCGACGGGCTTCTCGTCGCCAGCTCGGTGGGCTTGCCCAGAGATCGAGCAGATCAACTGTCGGCAGTGGCCTCTGGCCTCGGCAGCCTTACCAACGGGGCCGCGATGTGCTTCTCGGCGGGAGCGGTCGTGCAGACCGTCGTCGAGATGCAGGGCGGCTTCCTGTTGTTGATGGCGATCTCCGATGGTTCGTGGCTGGCAGTGCTGGCGGCGCCGACATCGGACATCGGCCTGGTCGGCTACGAGATGACGCTTCTGGTCGATCGGGTCGGGCAGCACCTCTCGCCCGAACTGCGTCAGACCGGCCACGGTGGCTCGTTGCCGCCCACGTGACACCGCCAATGGACGACTATTCCTCTCCCGAGGGCAGCGAGCCGCCCTCGATGGTGCGACCGTATGCCCGCACGGGCGGTCGCACCCGGCCCGTGCACGATCTCGACCTGGAGGCCCTGGTGGTGACAACCGTCACCGGCCAGGATCCTTCGATGAACGATTTGCTCTCTCCTGAACACAGCACAGTGATCGAACTGTGTGAAGAAACGATCTCTGTTGCGGAGATTGCTGCTCGGTTGCAGACCCCGCTAGGGGTTGCTCGTGTGATCATCGCGGACATGGTGGAACTAGGCCTCGTTGAGGTGTTGGCCACCGCGAACGCCTCAGGGGACGAACGCGATCCCGCATTCTTGAGGAGGGTGCTCAGTGGCCTTCAGCGGCTCTGAGAGCCGGGCCACCCGGTCGACGAAGATCGTCGTATCCGGTGGATTCGGAGCAGGCAAGACCACCTTCGTCGGGGCGGTGTCGGAGATCATGCCGCTCCGCACCGAGGCGGTGATGACCCAAGCCAGTGTTGGACTCGACGATCTCTCGGCGACGCCCAACAAGACCACCACGACGGTGGCGATGGACTTCGGGCGGATCAGCATCGACCAGGAACTGGTGCTGTATCTGTTCGGTTCACCTGGCCAGAACCGGTTCTGGTTCATGTGGGACGACCTGGTCCGGGGCGCCATCGGCGCCGTCGTGCTGGTCGACACCCGCCGACTGGAGGACTGTTTCGGGCCGATCGACTTCTTCGAGGCGAGAAATTTGCCCTTCGTGGTGGCGATCAACGCCTTCGACGGGCTGCTGAGGCATCGCCCGGAGGACGTCCGGGAAGCCCTGCAACTCGGTAGCGAGGTGCCGGTCCTGGTTTGCGACGCCCGGGAGAAGGAATCGGCCAAGCAAACGCTGATCTCCGTCGTGGAGCACGCCCTGGCGACCTGGAGCCGAGCCTAAAGATTCGTGATCATGCAAAGTTGACGCCTCGCGGTGGTCAACTTTGCATGATCACAATCAGTTTGGCGATCAGGCCGGGACCAGCAAACCGTCAGTGATCAAAGCCCGGACGGCGGGGAGTAGCTCGGCGGTCAGGTCTGCCTCGGCGACCACCAACAGGTCGGCGAGGGCGCCGGTCAGCTGTCCCACCGTCAGATCTCCCGAACAGGCCCCGACGAAACCCGCCAGCGCGGTCGAGGCCTGGACCACTCGTCCGGCTCCGCCACCCTGCCGGAGCAGGATCACCGACGGATCCTCGGCACCGGGCAGGTGGTGACGTTCCTCGCTGACGTCGGCTGCCACCTCGAGGGTGCAGGCCAGCAACGCTGCGTCGTCCCGGGCCGCCAGCCAGTCGTGCGCGGCCAGCGCCGCGGTCACCTCGCTGCCGGTCGGTAGCCCCGGGCCGGACCTGCGCTCCTCCACTCGGCGCAGCAAAGGCCGCTGTGCGGCGTCCAGCGGCCTCCTGAGCGTCACTAGACCGAATCCGATACCTAGGACACCCCGAGCGGCAAAATCGGCCAGCCAGGCGGCATACAGCTCGTCGGCATCCTTCCCGAGGTGCTGGCCGGCGTCCCGGATCCAGGTCTCCGCGTATTCGGCCGGGTCCTGAAGCTCACGCTGCACGATCCAGCCGTCCAGCCCGGAGTCGGCCAGCCAGCCGGTGACTCGGTCGGCCCACCCCTCCCCCTCGCGGTCCTCCCAGTTCCCGAGCAGCTGGGCCACCCCGCCGGGACGCAGCACCTGACCAACCGTGGTGATCAGTCGGCTGACCAGATCGTCGCCGACCAGACCGGCGTCGCGGTACTCGTACCCGGCGCCGGCGATCGAACGCGGCGTGATCACGAACGGTGGGTTACTGACCACCAGATCGAACCGCTCATCCAGCACCGGTTCGAGCAGGCTGCCCTGCCGAGTACGCAGCTGTGTGCCATCGATCGTCGAGGCGTTCAGCCGCCAGTTCAGCTCGGCCATCCGTAACGCCCGTGCGGAGGTATCGGTGCCGATCACGGAGCGCGCGTGCCGGGCCGCGTGCAGGGCCTGGACGCCGCAGCCGGTACCCAGGTCGAGGACCCGATCAACCGGCTGCCGGATCGTGCAGCGAGCCAGCGTGATCGAGGCACCACCGACCCCGAGCACGTGGTCGGGCGCCAGCGGCCGTCCGGTGGCCAGCTCACCCGGGTCCGAGATCAGCCACCAGTCCGCCGATCCGAGGGCGTCGACGGCCGCGTACGGGCGCAGGTCCACGGTGGAACGGACGGCGTCCTCCGGACCGGATCCGGATTCCTCGACCAGCCCGAGCTGGGCCGCGACGTCCACGCCGAGAGCGGGCAGCGCGGCAGCCAGCCGCCGGCGGGAGACCTCCAGCCCGAGAATGAAGACCGCCACCAGCGTGGCCAGCGGTTCGTCGGGGTGTTGCTGAACGACGAGGCGGGCCGGCAGCGACTGTTCCCGGCCGAGGGCGCCGTGTGCCATCGGGCCGAGAAGTTCGTCGACCGCGTCAACGGTGAACCCGGAGAGGTCAGCACGAAGCCGATCGATCTGCTGCTGCGGCGGATCGATCGGCTTCGTCGCTTTATCCATCAGTGCTGCTCAGTACGCTCAGACGGTCGGCGTCGCCACCGGCTCGATCGGCAGGTCGCTGGCGGCCTTGTCGCCACCCATGCCGGATGACTCGCCATAGTCGACCGTGCGGCGCTTCGTGATCACAATGGCGATCACGATGATCAGCGTCGCCGCACCGGCGATTCCATAGCGCAGCAGCGGCGATGCGTCCTCGCCGATGGTGAGCTGCACGATGGCCGGCGCGATCAGCACCGCGACCAGGTTCATCACCTTGATCAGCGGGTTGATCGAGGGGCCTGCGGTGTCCTTGAACGGGTCACCGACGGTGTCACCGACGACGGTGGCCTCGTGCGCGGACGAGCCCTTGCCACCGTGGGTGCCGTCCTCGACGATCTTCTTCGCGTTGTCCCAGGCACCACCGGAGTTGGACAGGAACACCGCCATCAGCGCGCCGGCCCCAATGGCACCGGCCAGGTATCCGGCCAGCGGGCCGATCCCCAGCCCGAAGCCGACCGCGACCGGGGCGAGTGCCGCCAGCAGACCCGGGGTCGCCAGCTCACGCAGCGAGTCTCGGGTGCAGATGTCGACCACGCGGCCGTATTCCGGCTTCTCCGTGCGGTCCATGATGCCGGGGTGCTCGCGGAACTGCCGGCGCACCTCGAGGACGATCGCTCCCGCCGCCCGGGTCACCGCGTTGATCGCGAGGCCGGAGAAGAGGAAGACCACGGCCGCCCCGAGCAGCAGGCCGACCAGGACGTTCGGCTGCGTGACGTTGGTGTTGAACATCAGCAGGATCTTCTCGCCGGGCTGCTCGGTCAGGCTGGCGTCGGCTGCAGCGGTCTGCCAGGCATTCGTGTACGAGCCGAACAGCGCGGTCGCGGCCAGCACAGCAGTCGCGATCGCAATCCCCTTGGTGATCGCCTTCGTGGTGTTGCCGACGGCGTCCAGTTCGGTGAGGATCTGCGCGCCCTCGCCGTCGACGTCCCCAGACATCTCGGCGATGCCCTGGGCGTTGTCGCTGACCGGACCGAAGGTGTCCATCGCGACGATGACCCCGACCGTAGTCAGCAGGCCGGTCCCGGCCAGCGAGATGAGGAACAGGGAGAGGTAGACAGAGACCCCGCCGAGGGTGAAGGCGAGGAAAACGGCACCGGCAATGATCCCCGTGGTGAAGACCGCGGATTCGAGACCGAGACCGATCCCGGACAGGACGACGGTGGCCGCACCGGTGGTCGAGGCGTCAGCGACGTCCTTGGTCGGGCGCTTGTCGGTGCCGGTGTAGTAGCCGGTCAGCCAGAGGATGATGCCGGCCAGCACGATGCCGATCATGACCGCGGCGAAGGCGATCAACCGCGGGTCACCCTGCAGCTGGACGACGCCCCGGTCACCACCGGTGAACTCGGCGAACGTGGACGGCAGGTAGAGGAAGGACGCCGCGGCGCAGAGGACGGCGGAAACGAAGGCGGAGATGAAGAACCCTCGGTTGATCGCGGTCAGACCGCTCTCGCCCGGCCGCGGCCGGGTGATCAGTACGCCGAGGACCGCGGTGATCGCACCGATCGCCGGCACGATCAGCGGGAATACCAGGCCATCGGCTCCGAAGGCGACCTTGCCCAGGATCAGCGCGGCGACCAGCGTGACGGCGTACGACTCGAAGAGGTCGGCCGCCATCCCGGCGCAGTCGCCGACGTTGTCACCGACGTTGTCGGCGATCGTCGCGGCGTTACGCGGGTCATCCTCGGGGATGCCCTGCTCGACCTTGCCGACCAGGTCGGCGCCGACGTCAGCGGCCTTGGTGAAGATGCCGCCGCCGACCCGCATGAACATCGCCAGCAGGGCGGCACCGAAGCCGAAGCCTTCCAGCACGGACGGCGCGTCGCCCTTGTAGATCAGCACCACCAGAGAGGCGCCGAGCAAGCCGAGGCCGACCGTGAGCATCCCGACGAAGCCACCGGTCCGGAAGGCGATCTTCATGCCGGCGTCGCGGTCGTTGGACCGGGCCGCCTCGGCCACCCGGACGTTGGCCCGGACCGCCAGCGACATGCCGAGGTATCCGATTGCGGCCGAGAACAACGCCCCGACCACGAAGAAGATGCCGCGCCCGATCCGGACGTTGGTATCTCCCGGCAGCACGAACAGCACGGCTAGGACGAGGACGACGAACAGCGCCAGGGTCTTGAACTGCCGGGTCAGGTACGCCGAGGCGCCTTCCTGAACGGCCTTGGCGATCTCCCGCATGTTGTCCGTGCCGTCCGAGGCGACCAGCACCTGACGCCGAAAGACCACGGCCACAACGAGCGAGAGCACCGCGATCGCGAACACCACGGCAACCAATACTTGATTGCGGCCTTCCAGGCTCACTTCCGCGACGTTCGTGGCAGCTACGAACACTGGCATCCGTCCTCCTCGACGTGTACCACGGGCCCGTCACCCGCCGCGGGTGATCGTGCAAGCACAGCGACTGGGGAGTTGACGGGTCCGCAACAGATAGTGGACCGGCCGATACCCGGCGAGTCCGAACTCGGCGGAGTCTACGGAAAGTGACGGTCACCACCAAACCGGCTGCGGTGTGTCTCAGGTCACGGTATGGAATTCCGCGCTGCCGGGCCACCGGCTGGCCACCATTCCAGCCGCACCCTACCCCCCTCGCCACCTGCACCATTGAGGACTTTGACGGCATCCGCCAAGCCTTGCAAGAGGGCCAAAACAACCGGTTCATCGCTGTCTTCTTCATCGTCCCGTCGTGGTGGCGCACAATCCGCCACCTCGATCGACAAACCGGGACCGACATCGTCCACCGTGAGCACGACCTGGGCGGTGCACTGCACGGCCTGACACCGGCGGACCGCTCGGGCGCAGGCTTCGCCCACCGCGAGTCGCACCTCGTCCAGCCGCTCCTCGTCGAGGTGCGCTCGCCGGGCGACCGCAACGGCCACCAACCGGGCGGTGCGGACATGCCCGGGCGTGGGTGGAAACCGCAACTCGATTCCGGGCACGACCGCGCCCGTCTCAGCGCCGGCTACGCCGGGCCTCTGAGCGGCCGATTATCTGAACCGCGACCCGAACTGCTCCCAGCGCTGCTCCCGGCACTGCTCCCAGCACTGCTCCCGGTCACGGACTGGTCCGCTTCGGCAGCGAGCGCGTCGGCCAGCGCAGCGTAGATCGGAAAGACCTTGGTCAACCCGGTAATCCGGAAGACTTTGAGGATCTTCTCCTGGTCGCACACCAATCGCAGTGCGCCGTCGTGCGATCGCACCCGCTTGAGACCGCCAACGAGCACGCCAAGCCCGGTCGAATCGAGGAAATCAACACCGCCCATATCGACGACGAGGTGGTACTCACCGTCGGCGATGAGTTCGTTCAACTGTTCCCTCAGCGTGGGCGCGGTGTACACATCGATCTCACCGGTCACACTGATGATCGTGCGAGCGCCTTCGCGTCGGGTTGCCACGCTGAGCTCCACTTTGCCTCCCGAATGCAGTTCTGCTCCTCCGGGTAAGTGGCACGAGCCCCTCAATCCGGACGTGCTCTAACGTCATTCAATCATCAGTGTGACTGCAATGACCCACATGACCTACTGCGAGTTACCGACGCGCCGCCGGACGCTCGGGAACGGCTGGCTGACCTGCGCGCGCTGACCCTCGAGCTGGACCGGGTAGACCGCCGACACCCAGTTCGATCTGCACCACGACGGACCCGTCGGCCAGAATCCGGCAGTCCACCAGCCGACCCGCGTTCGCACTGGCCACCCGTCGCGCCCGCGCGCAGGGCTGCCCCGGCACCTGGCTTGCCGCAGCCAGTGCCGACAGGTCCGCGATTGCCCCAGCCCGATGGCGGGCAACGATCGAACTCGCCAGCACCAGAGTCACCATGATCAGGAACCCGGCCAGCATCATCACGACCACCATCAGCACGGTGCCACTGCCGGTTTCGGTACCACTGCCGGTTTCGGAATCACTGCCAATTGCGGTGCCACTATCAGCCTCGGCGCCGGTTGAGCCACCGGTCTCGGCCTGCTTGACCATCGAACGCTGGTTGACCATCGAACGCTGCTCAACCATCGAGTTCGTCGAGGGTGGTAGCCGATGCCCGCTCCAGGCGTTCCACCTGCGCGACCGAGGTGGCACCGAGTTCGACGGTCGGTCGACCCGGCAGCGGAAGCCGTACCCGGGCCGTCACCTGAACCCGCACCAGGTCTCCAGCCGTAGACAGCCGTACCGCTGCGCCGGCGGGACCGGCCGCGTGGGCGGCGGCTACCGCTACCGAGACCGGTTCGTGCCGGGCCGCCAACCGGGCGGCGGAGCGGGCGGCATCGACGCACCGCAACTTGGCCGCGCCCGCCGCTCCAGCGGCGAGCACCGCCGCCAGCATCAGGGCCAGAACCGGCAGGACGACGGCGAACTCCGCTGTCACCGACCCGCTGGCCCGGGTACCCGGGCACTCCCGTGCCAACCGCCCCACCAACCGCCCCACCACCCGGCCACCCATCAGACGCTCAGCGCCCGCTTGACGAGCTCGGTCAGCATGCCGGCCACCGCGCCGCCACCGACGATCTTGATGAGCAGACCAGCGAAGGTGACGGCGGCCATGGTGACCATCGCGTACTCCGCCGTGGTGGTGCCCTGGTCCGCCGCGCCGAGCCGAACTGCTCGGATCCAGTCGCGCATGTGATCTCCTCCGATTCCGGCAACCGGCCGGTGCGGTGCCACGAAAAGCGGCATGGCACTAGCGTTTCGCCGTTCGATGACGAATAGGCCGACGATCACCGATCTGTGGATTAACCGGCGCTCGGGTGGACTGTGGACAACCCGATGGTGGTGAGTTCAGCCGAGAACGAGGTCGAGCACCAGCGGCGCGACCCCGAGCAGGATGAACGCCGGGAGCAGACAGAGACCGGCAGGGACAACGAGCAGCACTTCCAGCCGCCGGACAGCGCGCAACTGGGCGGCGGTCTGCCTGCGCCGTTCTTCGACCGCGGACCGGCGGATGAGGGTGGTCGGTGGCAGTCCGGACCGGGCAGCCAACCAGAGCGACTCCTCCACCAGTGCCGTCACCCGACCGAGACCCCCGCCCGGCGCAGCTCTTCCACCCGGCACAGCTCTTCCACCTGGCAGGGGACTTCGGTCTGACGGGGTACTTCTGTCAGACCCGAAACTTCCTCCTGACAGGGTGTTTCCGCCAACCGGATGGCCCACTCGGACCGACGCGCTCAGCAGGTCACTTCCCCGCGGGTCACCCGCGGCCTGCAAGGCTGCGCCGACCGAACCCAGCGCCGTTCGTGGTGGTGCGCCGCCCTGGAGGAGCGCGGCCACCAAATCCAGTACCAGTGGGCCGGGCATCGGCACGGTCGAAGCCTCCGCGGCGCCGGCCGATGCACCGGCCGGCGGCGGCGAAGCCAGGGCGGAACGCAAGCGGCGACTCATGTCCCGGCCCGAGACGCCGAACGGACGAGCCTGGACGACCAGGCCCGGCCCAGCCCCCACAGCAGGCCTCCGGAGGCCGTACAGGCCCATCCCAACGGCGTACCGAACAGCACGCCGAGGATATTCACGCCGATCAGCGCTCCGAGCGCCACTCCGGCCAGCGGCAGTGCGGCGAGCACGGAGGCAGTCGCTCGCGGCCCGGCCAGGGCCACCTCCCGCTCGTCCGCCTGCGCGATCTGCGCGATCAACCCGGTGCCGACCTCGTCGAGGACCAAAGCGGCCGGAGCGCCGGAGCGATCGATCACCTCGACAGCAGCCGCCAACCAGCTGAGCGCCTCGACGCCGGGACCGGTCAGCCGGGAGGCAGCCAAGCGCAGTCCCTCGGCCGTGGAGCCTCCGACCGCGAGCATGCCAGCGACGACCGCGGCCGGTTCGGCGGTGCGGCCCGGACTTTCCGCCAGCACCTGCCAGACCCTGGTGGCCGGCAGACCCGCCCGCGAGAGCGCCGCCACCCGGCCGCAGAGCTCGGCCGCGTCATCCCGGGAGAAGTCGCGGGAGAAGCTGCTCATGGCCGATCTCCAGACATCTCGACGGGCAACTCGAGGGGCAAGTCGAGGGGCAAGTCGAGGGGCAAGTCGACAGGTAACCCCAGCCGACGGCTCAGGGCGGGCCAACCCGGTCCAACCGTGCCGGGATCGGCCGGATCAACACCGGCGGTGAGGGCGGGCAGCAGGGACAGTTCACCGGTGGCCGAGCGCTGCACGGCGGCGATCTCGACGACCCGCCGTCCGGTTCCGATTCGCTCCACGTGGACGATCGCGTCGAGAGCGGCGACCGCCTGGACCCGCACCGCCGACGGGGACAGCCCGGCAAGCGCCCCCAGCGCTTCCAACCTGGCCGGTACATCGGCGGTGGCGTTGGCATGCACGGTGCCGCAACCTCCGGCATGGCCGGTGTTCAGCGCGGCCAGCAAATCCCGGACCTCGGCGCCCCGGCATTCGCCGACCACGAGCCGGTCGGGACGCATTCGCAGCGCCTGACGAACCAGGTCTGCCAGGGAGACCGACCCTCTGCCCTCAACGTTCGCGTGTCGGGCTTCCAGCCGGACGACGTGCGGATGCCGCGGCCACAGTTCACCCACGTCCTCGACCAGAACCACCCGCTCCCCCGGTGACACCAGCGACAGCAGGGTCGCGAGCAGGGTGGTTTTCCCAGCGCCGGTGCCACCGCTGATCAAAAAGGCGGCCCGGCCGGTGACCAAGGCGGTGAGAACCGGCACCCACCTGGGTGGCACGCAGCCCGCCGTCACCAATTCGGGCAGGTCGAAGGGATCACGGCGAAGAATCCGCAGCGAGATCAGGGTGCCGGCGGGAGATACCGGCGGGATGACGGCATGCAGCCGGACCCCATGGTCGAGCCGGGCATCGACCCAGGGCGCGGCCTCATCGAGCCGGCGACCGCTGCCGGCGGCGAGCCGGACCGCGAGCGCCCGCACCTCCTCCTCACCGCCGAGCGAGCACTGGACTCGGGTGAGACCGCGGCCGCGGTCGAGCCAGACCTCCGCCGGCCCGTTGACCAGGACATCGGTGGCGCCCGGCTGCTCAACGAGCGGCTGTAGCGGTCCCAGTCCCCACAACTCGGCCTTGACCCTGGCAGTCACCGCGAGGACGTCGGCCGCACCGAGCACCCGACCGGCGTCGACCGCCGCCGCGCCGACCATCGCGACCAGTTCGGCTTCGTCCGGTGCACCCCCGACCGCCAGCCCGCTGCGCAGCCGGGACAGGACCCCGGCGGTCACCGCCTCGATCATGGTCATCAGGCTCTCCCCCGTTCCAGCCCGGGCTCGGCCAGCTCACCGGCCAGCAATTGCCGGCAGAGAGTCGACAGCGGCCCTCGCGGTCGTAATCCGGGTGGTTCACCACGATCAAGGGCTGCCCGCAGGCCAGGTTCCGGTTTGAGCAGACCGACCAGCGGCAGATCGAGGGCATCGGCCACCGCCTCGGCCCGAAGGCCGGTCGGAGCCGGGCCCCGAACAACAACCCGGACGTCGGGCAGATGCTCGTGCAGTCTCGCGGCCACCCGTCGGGCCGCTGCTGCCGCCCGCACCTCAGCCGGGACGATCAGGAGCACCAGGTCGGCGGCCTGGGTCGCCGCGACAGCCGCGGCGTCCAACCACCGAGGCAGATCGAGGACGACGATCCCGAACTCCTGGATCGCGGTATCCAGGACTGCGGTACCGGCCGCCGCCGACAGGTCGATCACGTCCGGCGACCGGTCCCAGGACAGGACGTGCAGACCGTCAACGACCGGAACCGCGCCAAGCAGGCTGCCGGGGAGCAGCCGACCGCGTGCCGAGGCCAGATCCGGCCAGCGAAGGCCCGGCTCGTCCTCGGCACCGAGCAGCAGATCGGCTCCACTGCCCAGGCGATCGACCTCGATCAGCAGGCTCCGGGAGACGCGCACCGCGGCCCGAGCCAACGCTCCGGCCAGGACGCTGGCCCCGGCTCCGCCACAGCCGCCGGTGACACCGATCACCAGGGCTCGACGATCGGTCCGATCGGCCAGCCGGGTGAGTCGGTCAAGCAGGGCCTGCTCGGCTTCAGGAAGTAGCACGACCTGTTCGGCACGCAGCTCCAGCGCGGCCCGCCAGAACTGGTCTTCCGGCTCGCCGGTGGCCACCAGGAGCCTCGGTACTCCGGCCGCCGCAGCGGGCAGCCGTGGTTCGGGGAGCCGGTCTGCCCCTACCAGGACGAGACCTGGTGGACCGGACCCGACGGCGTTGACCGGATCGTCGTCCGACCGGATCGGGAGGCCGATCGGGCCGGCCAGCCGGGCCGTCGTCGCAGTGGTCAAAGGATCGTCGGTGAGCAGCAGCACCCAGCGGGAGGTCATGGCCCAACCCTGATTGCCGGGGTACTCGCCGTCCGGAGCGGAGGAGGATCTGTGGAAAAACCCGCACTCGTGTGGGCTGTGGAGGAAACGATGGGATCAGACGGCGGGATTCACGCAGCGGCAAAATGCGGCGGCCCCCGCTGGGGGGGAGCGGGGGCCGCCTAGCCGGTCCGGCTCGGGGGGGAGGAGTCGGACCGGGCGGGCACGGCGTTTAAGCCGGCTCCGCCAGTCTGTACCCCCGCTGGCACCTCTCGCAACACTTATGAGCGACCCAGGGCCAAGAAGACGCATTTTAGTGGCAAGTTCAATTTTTCAGTCACCCAAAGCGGGCATTTGACTACGGAAGTACACCGGGGCATCGACGACAAGCGCGGCAGATGAAACTATTTCGAATGTTGATTCGCTGACCCAAGGAGTGCACGAAGCCGTGGCATCGGGACATCTCACAGGTCATTCACAGCCGCCCTAGCTAAAAGTGATCATGCAATTACACTGGGCATTGGCGGCTGCGGCGCGCTGGGGAACCCTGCCCCATTCCCCGGACACTGGACCTATCCTGATCTCGTGACTCCCGCCCCGAAAGGCAGTGCGGCGTTCTTCGACCTCGACAAGACGGTCATCGCGCGGTCGAGCACGCTCGCTTTTTCCCGACCGTTCTACGCCGGAGGCCTGATCAGCCGGACCGCCATGCTCCGCAGCGCGTATGCGCACTTTTTCTACCAGGCCAGTGGCGCCGACCATGACCAGATCGAGCGAATGCGGCAGTACCTGTCGCGGATGGTCACCGGGTGGGACGTGCAGCAGGTCCGGGACATCGTTGCGACCACCCTCTCCGAACTCATCGCCCCCCTGGTCTACGAAGAGGCCACCGCCCTGATCGCGGAGCACCATGCGGCCGGCCGGGACGTCGTGATCGTCTCGGCGTCCGGCTCCGAGGTCGTCGAACCGATCGGGGCAATGCTCGGCGTGGACCATGTTGTGGCCACCCAGATGGTGATCGACGACGGGCGATACTCCGGCGCCATCGAGTTCTACGCCTACGGCGACAACAAGGCGACCGCAATCCGCAGGCTCGCCGAAGAGAACGAGTATCTGCTCGAAGACTGCTACGCCTACAGCGACTCGGCGACCGACCTGCCCATGCTGGAGTCGGTCGGGCATCCGTACGCGGTGAACCCGGACAAGGTCTTGCGTCGGGAGGCAGCGGCCCGCGGCTGGCCGGTCCTTGACTTCAACCGTCCGGTCAGCCTGCACTCGCGCTTCCCGAGCGCGGCAGCGGCGAGAGCGGCCGCGCTCGGCGCCGGTCCCCGCGCGCGCGCTGCCGCGGCCGAGATCGGAACCGGCCCCGTGATGGCGGTCGCCCTGGGCGCGGCCGGCGCCGCGACTGCAGGTATCGCAGGCCTGGTCTGGTTCACCAATCGACGTCGCGAACGCTCTGCCGTCTAGCGCGACCACAAGCTCATGCAGCGCCCGGTGATCACGGACCTCGCCCGAGGGGTTGACCGGCGCTTGATCGGCCTCTCCCTGGTCGGGCTGCTCGCTCTTGCCATCGGGTATCTCGGCCAGAACTCCTGGGGAGTCGGCAGCGCCGCCTCCGCCGCGACCGGAGCGATCGTGACAGACGTCATCGGCAGCGCCGGAAGCCGAAATCCGGTTCGGGCCAAGGTCTCCGTAGCGGTCACCAATCGAGGCAGCCAGCAGATTCGCGTGCTCAAGCCGGACCTGCCTGGTGATGGCACCGCCGTACTGTCGCTCTCGCCGTCCGAGTTGCGGGTGGATCCGGGAGCAATCGGACGGGTCGACGCCGATGTCAGCCTCCGCTGCGACCTTCCGGAGCCACTGCGACTGCCGGACCTGCGGATGGAATTACGCAACGGAACGCTGTGGGGACTGCCGGTCAGCGGTTCTGGGATGATGGTGGAAGCGTGCTCCCGGGCTGCCTCCGCCTTCCGTCCGCTGGTCGGCGCGCTGGCACGCCGGCCGGCCGGAACCAGCCCGGCAACCGGAACGAGCCCGACCGGCGGCGAGCGGCTGACCGTTCGACTCCACTCCCCCACCGGACGCCGGTTCGACGTCCCGCAGATCCGGGCCGGCGGCGTCGTCCTGACGATGTCACCGGCGACGGTGGCCCTCACCGGCAAGACTCCGGTCGTCGTCCACCTGACTGCGCCGAAATCCTGCCCGGTCCAGTGGCAGATCCCCGGCATCCCGAGCGCCTTGAGCGTGGACCTGAGACCGCCGGCCAGCTCCAGACCGAGTCGGGCGGCCGAATTCGGTGCCACGGTGTGGCTTCAGCTGGGTCCGGCGGTGGCCAGCTGGCTGCTCGCCACCTCCTGCCCGGCACCACAATGACCGTTCCGGCCTGGGATCTCGACGCACCGGCGGGCCAGGATCGCCTGGTCACCGGTTTCCGTCCCGGGCTGATCCTGCTGCTCGCCGTCGGCCTGGCCGGCCTCGGACTCGGTAGCCTCGCCGGGTCGGTGCTGGCCCCGTCCGCAGCCCCGCGCCTGCCCGTGACCGCGACCTTGAACATTCGAGACATGTATGTCGACGCCTCGCTCCCGGGTCCGAGCCCAACACCGAGCGAGGGTGCCAGCCCCAGTGTCGGCAACCAGGTCGGGAACGAGGACGGTAACGCTGTCGTCGTGTTCCGCCTGCAGGTGGACAATCCCGCCGACCAGCCGGTGAAAATGACCGCGCTCCTGCTCGACGGGGTGACCCGGGCGTCCCAGCGGCTGTCCCTTGACGTGCAGGTGCCCGGCCAGGGCTGGACGGCCGTCGACGTGAGCGTGTACCCCGACTGCGCACTCGGCCGGAAACCAGCAGAGGTCCGGGCCGAGCTGAGAATGACCGGCCCGGACGGATCCGATCTGGACTCCGTGCGAGTTGCGCCGATGCGGTCCCTGAGCCGGTTCGGTGGGCTTTGCTCGCAATTGAACCTGGAATGGCCCAACGGCTGGCAGACGCCCCTGCGGGCGAGTGCGGCCCGGCCGCTGGGACCGGATCTGGAGGTCACCATCGACGATCTGCCCGGTTCGCGACTGGCCGGGGCGCTGGTCGGTGACCGGTTGCTTCCCACGGTTTTTCTGGGTGATCAGTTGCTCTCCAGTTCGGCTCAACTGCAGCCGGGTGGGGAAACCCGGCTACGGCTCGCCGGACCAGCGCCGTGCGTCCGGGCCAGCGACGGCACCCCGGTCCCCTCCAACCTGCGCGTCCTGGCTCAGGGCGACAGGGGAATCCAGCAGCGACTGGTGATCGTCGGTCCGGTGTTGACCCGATGGTTGCGATTGAATTGCCGATGAGTGAATTGCGGATACCTCGTCCCCCGATCGGACCGTTCGTCGCACGATCGGCCCACTACCAGCCGGTAGGGCTTAACGCAGCCCCTCGCTAAGGAGTAGACAAGGAGTCACGATCCGGCAACGGTCTACGGGGGCCGCGGATCGCACGGACAGCACGGTAGGTCGGTACCCACGCGCGGGCAGTCCACGTTAGGACCCGTCGTGACGGGCTTGTCCCGTTCCGACTAATCCCGAGGCGCGCCTGGGAGCCATCACCGTGCCGGGTGGCGGGGCCCTGCTGCGGGGCGCCGCCACTGTATTTTGGCCACTGTATTTGCCAGTCGCAAGAGTTGGCGACAGCCGCGAAACAGCCCTGCCAGATTTCGCCGCGGCGGGTCGCGGCTCGACAAAAACATCACGCAGAGTTATTTCACTTAACCTCCAGTTATGACATTGGCTGGCGGTGCCCTCCGCGACGACCGAGCGAAACAGGCGCTCACCCGGGGGGCGGCCGTCGTCTGCGCGACCGTCGCGCTGTTCGTCTTCGTCGATCACCCGGGCCCGTACCCGACAACGATGTTCTTGCCACCGATCGGCGTGGTCTTCGGCTACCTCCTCCTGCGCGGCCCGGCCGGAATCGCCGTGACGACGGTGGCGCTGCTGCTCGGCAACGCCATCGCCTTTCCCCTGCAGTTCGCCGCCAACCCGCGGGCCGAGGTCGCATCCGCGGTGCTGCTGTCGGTGCTGCTCGCGATCACCGCCTACCCGTTGCATCGGCTCCGCCGCCGCACCAACCTGAACGGCCCGGCATTCGGCGTCCTGACCCGCTTCGTGCTCACCGGCCTGCTGGCCGCTCCGCTGCTCACCGCCGCCGGAATCTGGGCGTTGGCCCTGCTGATCGGTCCTCCGCTGCAGGGCGCCGACCTGGCCCGGATGGTGCTCGGGGTGGCCACCGCGATCGCCGCGCTGACCCCGGCCTCGGTGGTCGGTGCCGTCCTGCTGATCGGTAACCCGCCCGCCGCGCTGCGGACCCGGCTCGAGGAACGGCGAGACGCCCTGGTCCCGGCCGCTGTGATCTTGCTCGCTCCGATGCTGGCCCTGGCGTTGCCGGGGGCCAGGGCGAGCGAACTCTGGTTGCTGCCCCTGGCCGCCGTCCCGCTGCTCTGGATCTGTGGCGTTGGCGACCTAGTCGGCTCGGCCTCGGTCCTGGCGATCTGTGCGCTGGCGCTGGGCACGCTGGCGCGGGCCTTCTTCGGCGACGACACCGAGTTGTACACCGCGCAGCTGATGGTGCTGGGCTGTTCGCTGGCCACCCTGTATGTCGCCGCGACCTGCCTCACCGAGACGGCGGCCCGGCGGCAGGAGCACTCCGCCACCCGGTGGCGTGCCCTGCTCACGGCAGCGCCCGCCCAGGTCAGCCGGATCGCAGCGGACGGCAGCTGGCAGTCCCAGTTCGACCGGGCAGACGACGACCAGGCGGACGACGAAACCGCCGGTGCGGCGCTTCCTGAGCAGCAGCGGGCCGAGGTCGCCGCCGCGATCCGGGATCGGCACCCGCGCACCCTGCACTGGCAGACCAGCGAGGCGGTCCCCCATAGCTTCGTCACCCGGATCACCCCGCTTCCGGACGGCGAGACGCTCGTGGTCACCACCGAGACCACCATGGCGGCGGTGCATGCCGCCATCACGGCCACCACCTCCCCGGAGCGCGAAGCAGCCACTGTCGAGGGGCTCTCGATCCGGACCGCTTCCGAGCACGCCCGGCTGATCAGCGACGTGGCCGCCGCCGTCGAGCGAGACGAACTCGAGGTGGTCTACCAGCCGGACGTGCATCCCGAAAGAGGCACCCTCCGTGGTCTGGAAGCCTTGATCCGCTGGCGCCGCAGGGATGGCGTCGGCCCGGCGGATTTCGTCCGGTTGACCGAGGAAGCAGGCACCGCTCCAGCGCTCGATGACTGGGTGATCTGCGCCGCACTGGCGCAGTTCGGTGCCTGGCGGCGGGAGATCGAGCTCACGGACCTGGAGTTGGGGATCAACGTCAGCGCCGTGTCGCTGACCAGTGATCTGCCGGCGCGGTTGGACGACGTCTGCCGGCGCAACGACGTCCCCCCGCGGCTGGTGCGCCTGGCGGTGGCGGAGGCCGCCCTAGGTGACGGCGGCGCCGCAGTGGATGTCCTGCGTGCCCTCCGCGCGCTCGGCTTCCGGATCGGGCTGGGCGATTTCGGCACCGGTTCGGCATCGCTTTCCCGGCTGCGCACCCTTCCGATCGACGTGATCACGCTGGACCGCAGCTTCCTGGTCACGATCGCCGAGGACCTGGCCGCCCAGACCCTGGTCGAGATGATCCTCAGCCTGGCCGAGCCACTGCAGTTGGACGTCGTGGTCGAGGGGGTGGCGACTCAGGCCCAGTGCGATGTGCTGGTCAAACTCGGTTGCCAGCGGGTTCAAGGGCCGTTGTTCTCTGCCCCCGCCAAGGCCGCCGCAATCCGGGAGATCCTGCTGGCCGCCGGTTATGACGGGGTCTGGTCGCCGACCCGGCCGGCCAGGATCGCGTCGCAGATCACCTTGCCCTCACCAGCTCCCTTGACCACGGCGTCCGCGCAGTGGATCAGCCAACCGGCCACCCCGTCGGGCCGTCCGGAGGCGTAACCGAGGAGCGCCTGGAGGTAACTCGGGCCGGCGTCCAGGTGTGCCGCCTCCCAGACCACCACCCCCATCGGGTCCAGCCCACGCCCGACCACCACAGCCCGCGCCGCCGCCCGAGCGACCACGCCGTTACCCGCGCTGAACGGCCGCGCCGTGATCACCTCGGCGTGCACCAGCGCGGCCACCACCAGCGCCGGGGCCTGGGTGGGCGCTGACAGCAGGTCGCTGATCCCGGCGAGCCGGGTACTCAGTGCGGCACCGGTCGGGGCCTGGTCTGGGTCACCGACGCCATCGCCCGGCGGCTGCCGGCCAACTCGGGGGCGGCCCAGTTCGGCGTCCGGCAACAACCCGGCGGCGGCCGCCATGTGCAGTCGGGCCAGGGCCTGGCCAGGCGCGGTGGCGATCGTCTTCTCCAGGTCCCGAGCCTGAGACAGCGCCCGGAGCACGCCGGCGGCCAGCCGACCCGAGGCGTCGTCCGGCAACGTCGCTGCGCCCCGGGCGACATCCCGGATCAAGGGCACCGGATAGCGGGCCCCCTCCAACGCGGCGGAGCAGCGGGCCGCCCGGATCGTCGCCTCCGCCCGCGCCTCGGCGGTGCGTTTGCGCAGGGCCGGGTGCCAACGCAGTTCGGTGCAGGCCTCCCGGGCGGCCTGCACGGCCTGGTCAACCCCGGGCATTCCGGCGACCCAGGTCAGCTGCTCGGCGATCTCCGTCATGATCGGTGACCCTACGCGCCCGACGGTGATCAACGAGGAATACCCCCGACCTCGCGATCCTCCGCGAAGCGCCCGAACCGTCTAGGTTGCACCCGTGGGCGATGCGGCGTTGGACGACTGGGTCCGCGCGGCTGGGGTGATCGTCGTCCTGGTTGTGCTCGGGTTGGGCGTGCTGCTGGCCCGGCGGATCCGCCGGCATCCCGATCTGGGCACGGACGCCGAGCGGGCCACCTTCGACACCCTGCACACCGCCTCGCTGGCCGCGCCGTCCCTGCGGGAAGGGCTGACCCCGACCGGCGCCCGGCGGGCGGTGAAGCACCTACGAACGCTGCTCGGCACGTCGGCGGTCGCCCTCACCGATGGCAGCACCACCTTGGCCTGGGACGGCCTCGGAGATCACCATTCGGCAGCGGCGATCCGGCATGCGGCCGGAGTGCTGGCCGGCGGCCGCACCGCTGTCCTGAACGCCCGGCAGATCGATGCTGATGACCACGACTCAGCGGCCTGCGCGGTTCTGGACTGCCCGATCCGGACGGCCGTGGTGGCGCCGCTGACCGGTGGGGACACGGTCGTCGGAGTGCTGATCGCGTACGGACCGGCGGTCAGCGCCGGGCTGGTTCGGGCCACCGAGGAGGTGGCGAAGTGGGTATCCAGCCAGGTCGAGCTGGCCGAGCTGGACCGCTCCCGGACCCGGGCGATCGAGGCCGAACTGCGGGCGCTGCGGGCGCAGATCAGCCCGCACTTCGTCTACAACTCGCTGGCGGCGATCGCCTCGTTCGTCCGGACCGACCCCGAACGCGCCCGCGAACTGCTGCTGGAGTTCGCCGACTTCACCCGGTACGCCTTCCGGCGCGGCGGCGAGTTCACCATCCTGGCCGACGAACTGCGCAACATCGAGCGCTACCTGGTGCTGGAACAGGCCCGGTTCGGCGAGCGCTTGCAGGTGCGGCTGCGGATCGCCCCCGAGGTGCTCCCGGTCGCCGTCCCCTTCCTCGCGATCCAACCGCTGGTGGAGAACGCCGTCCGGCATGGCCTGCAAGCCAAGGAGGGAGTCGGGCACATCACGCTGGGCGCCGAGGATCTCGGTGCAGAGGCACTGATCTGGGTGGAGGACGACGGCATCGGCATCGACCCCGAGCAGGTCCGTCGAGTGCTGGCCGGGGAGGCGGAGGCGGACTCGGTCGGCCTGGGCAATGTGGACGCCCGGCTCCGGCAGGTCTTCGGCGATCAGTACGGCCTGGTCGTGGAGACCGCGCCCGGAGCCGGCACCAAAGTCAGCTTCCGGGTGCCTAAGTACGCCCCCGGCGTGCACGGGTAGTCCGCACCCTCGCAGTGATCATGCTACGAGACCGCTACCCCGAGGGAGCAACCGCGCATGATCACCACTACTGGTCAGAATCAGATGTTCCCAGTTGGGGGGTTGACCCCTACTCTCAACCCTATGGCGACGACGCCAAGCCCCTTACGTGCGCTGATTGTGGACGACGAAGCGCCAGCCCTCAGCGAGTTGGCCTGGCTGCTTGGTCAAGACGTCCGGATCGGTCGAATCCGCACGGCCGACAGCAGCGCCCAGGCGCTCAAGGCGCTGGAGAGCGAACCCGTCGACGTCCTCTTCTGTGACATCTCGATGCCCGGCCTGGACGGGCTCGATCTCGCTCGGGTCTTGGCCCGGTTCAGTCATCGCCCACACCTGATCTTCGTCACCGCCTATGACCAGCACGCCATCGAGGCGTTCGACCTGCAGGCAGTGGACTACGTGCTGAAGCCGGTGCGCGCGGATCGGCTAGCCGAAGCGGTCCGCCGGGTGGTGGAAGTCGGCCGACCTGCCGAATCGCCAGCACCTGCCCCCACCGACGAGACCATCGCCGTCGAGCTTGGCGGCGTCACCCGCTT
>JANNPJ010000131.1:0-2723 GCA_031400005.1 Kineosporiaceae bacterium
CCGAACCAGCTCGCCATTGTCCTTCGTCCGGGGCAGTGCAACCCGGGAGAACGTCGAACCGGCCATCGTTGTCCGGCGCAGCTGTACGCCATTCAATTCCTTGCCACCGTACTGCTGAACGGTCAGCGGCCAGGATTCGAGCTCGGCTCGAACCGCGGGATCGATCTCCTCGGTCGCCTTCTCGATGAGTCCGGGGAGGGACGACGGGAGCTCGCCAATCGCCGCCAATTCCGTTGCGGCAGTGGTCAAGTGCTGTGCCCGGCGGGCGGATTCGGCGAGCTCGACGGTCTGGGCGTGATATCCACGTACGGTGTCGGCGATGTCGGCGAGATACCGAACCCGGTCCGAGGGGACGACCGACGCGGAGCCGGACGACGTCTTCACCTCGACCGCCGGCAGGATCCCACCGACGATCGGCAGCCCGTGGTCGGCCAGCAGGCCACGCAAATGCTGGTACAGCGCCGTGACGCCGTCATCAGCGAACCGGGCCGCGCTGGTACCGAACACGGGCATCTGCTCCCAGGGAACTCCGAAAGCCTCGCGGTTGCGGACCAGTTGACGAGAGACGTCGCGCAAGGCGTCCTCGGCGCCTCGGCGCTCAAACTTGTTGATCGCCACGACGTCAGCAAAGTCGAGCATGTCAATCTTCTCGAGTTGGGACGCGGCGCCGAACTCCGGCGTCATCACATACAACGAAACGTCGGCCACGTCGACGATCCCGGAGTCACCTTGCCCGATGCCCGGTGTCTCGACGATGACCAGGTCGTACCCGGCGACCGAGCAGGCCGCAATCACGTCGGACAGGTGCTGCGGCTGGCTCGCCGACCCACGGGTCGCCATCGAGCGGAAGAAGGTCCGGCCGGTCTGGAGGGAGTTCATCCGGATGCGATCCCCGAGCAGCGCTCCCCCACCGCGGCGGCGGGTCGGGTCGACCGCGATCACCGCAATCCGGAGCTTGTCCTGCTGATCCACTCGGAAGCGCCGGAGCAACTCGTCGGTCAGCGAGGACTTACCCGAACCACCGGTTCCGGTGACACCGAGCACTGCGGTGCCCGCCTCACGGGCCCTGCCGCGCATCTCATCCAGCCACGGAGCCGGGGCCGCGCCGGCTTCGATCACCGAGATCGCCCGCGCCAGAGCGTGATCCTCCCCCGCTCCGACGGCACCGAGGGAGGGAACCTCGCTGGTCAGATCGACGTCGGCCTCCGCCACCATCGAATTGATCATGCCGGCCAGCCCGAGCCGTTGCCCGTCCTCGGGCGAGAAGATCCGAACCCCCTGCTGGCGCAAGAGTGCGATCTCGTCCGGGACAATGACGCCGCCACCACCACCGAAGACCTTGATCCGTGCAGCCCCACGCTCGCGCAGCAACTGCACCAGGTACCCGAAGTACTCGACATGCCCGCCCTGATAGGAGCTGACGGCGACGCCGTGCGCGTCCTCCTGAATCGCCGTCGTCACCACCTCATCGACCGACCGGTCGTGTCCGAGATGGATCACTTCACAACCTTGGGACTGCAGAATCCGCCGCATGATGTTGATCGAGGCGTCGTGACCGTCGAACAGGCTCGCCGCGGTGACAAAACGGACGGGTTTCGCTGTCACGGCTGTGGTCCCGCCGGTCATGGGATTCCTCCTGGCTCGCTTGATCGAGCTAGCGTTCGTGGCTCAATTTACTTTGACGTCCGACTATCTGTCGTCCAATGTACGTCGCCTGAGCCCTTCAGCGGAAGCCAACGGATCAAATTGACGCCGGAGCGTTCACGAAGGCGAACTCCGGGCGGGAGCGGACGGCGAAGCCCAACGACTCGTACAGCCGGATCGCCGTCGTGTTGCTCGCGGCGGCCGCCAAGTACGGTGTATCCCCGCCGTCACGGATGCCGTGGCACACCGCCCGGATCAGCCGAGCCGCTAACCCCTGCCCGCGAAAGGCCGGGTCGGTGCAGACCGCGCTCACTTCGATCCAGCCCGGTGGGTGCAATCGTTCGCCGGCCATCGCGATCAATACCCCATCGCGGCGGATCCCGAGGTACCGCCCCAGTTCGTGGGTCCGAGGCCGGAAGGGACCTGGCTCGGTCCGGCGGACCAGATCGAGCATGTCCGCGACGTCGTTGTCCCCCAGCACCACCGCCTCTGGGTCGGGCTCGCTGACCAGGGCATCGGTGGCCACCAGCTGAACCCCCTGAAGCCGCCAGGTGATCGTCCAGCCAGCCGGGAGCCGATCGATCGTGCCAACCGGTCCGGTCAAGGCGGCGCCACCGCCGGGACCGACCAAAGTGGCTAGGTCGGCCCACATTTGGGTATCGCTCGGGTCATCCTGGTCGGGCTCGATAGCGGAAGTCTCGGTAGCGGAAGTCCCGGTATCGGAAGTCTCGGTAGCCGAAGCAGGAGCCAAGGCGGCCCACGGCGACACGGTCGATGGGTAGCGCAGGGCACGGCCCTGGACTTCCGCGAATCGCGCGTGCGGTCCGGTCAACGAGGACCAAACGACCGAATCCAGCGGATGGGCCCGGGGCGATTCCAGGCCGGCCTTTTCGAGAAAAGTCACTACGGCATCGTGCCGCAGCGCCCACAATCGACGCCAATGATGAGGGCGGATCGGGTTGCTGCGTCGTGCAGGGATTGGGCAAAACAGTGATGGCGGCCACCCATACGGGTGGCCCCCATCCAGAAATGATTTCCGGCGACGTCCTACACTCCCACACCGTAACCAGTGCAGTACC
>JANNPJ010000136.1:0-24704 GCA_031400005.1 Kineosporiaceae bacterium
TCAGCCTGGCCGCGCCCGATCTGCTGTTGTACCTGGGCCTCGGAGCACTGCTGGGTCTGGCGGGCTCGCTGCTGCTCTCCCGGGTGCTGTGGCGGCGGACGCGGGGCCTGCGGTCCTCCGAGATCGCTACGCTGGCTGACCACCGCGAAGCCCTGCTGGTCAGCATTCGTGAGGGTGTCATCGCTGTTGGCACCGACGGGCGGATCACCACCGTCAACGACTCGGCGCGCGAACTGCTTGACCTTGACGTCAACCCGGTCGGGCAGCACGTCACCGAACTGAGCCTCGGTCCGTCCGTCGAGTCGCTGCTGCTTGCGCAGGAGGAGTCGCACGATGCCGTCCTCGTCGTGGGGGACCGGGTCCTCGTCTTCAACCAGCGGACGGCGTCCAGCCGGGGCCAAGGGATTGGGACGGTCACGACCATGCGGGACCGGACCGAACTGGTCGCGATGCAGAGCCGGCTGAGCGACAACCTGTCGCTGACCGACACGTTGCGCGCCCAGACCCACGAATTCGCGAACAAACTGCACACGATTTCCGGGCTCATTCAGCTCCAGGAGTACGACGAGGTGGTGGCGCTGATCGGTGACCTGACCCGCCGTCGCCGGGAATTGGTCGACCATGTGGCCGACCGGATCGTCGACCTGCCGCTGGCCGCGCTGATCATCGCCAAGGCAAGCGTGGCCGACGAGGTCGGGGTCGACCTGACCCTCACCGGGGATTCGCAACTGCCTCAGCTGCCGGCAGATGTGTCGTCCGACCTCGTCACGATCATCGGCAACCTGATCGACAATGCCCTCGACGCCTGTCGAGGACGGGTCGACGCAGGGGTGGAGCTGGTCCTCGACGTCATCGGGGACCCGGCACTGCGCGCAACGACGGACCAGGTGGCCGTCGAGGTCCGCGACAACGGTCCGGGGATCCCGGCCGAAGCGCAGGAAGCCATCTTCGTCCGCGGGTTCACCACGAAAGCGGAGGTGCCAGGTGGGCGGGGAATCGGGCTGGTCTTGGTCCAGCTGATCTGTGGTCGCCGAGGTGGGGCAGTGACGACCAGGCGGGACGGCGGGCAAACGGTCTTCCGGGTGGAGCTGCCACTCACCTTGGACCGAGCCGGGAGCGGATCGTGATCGACGTCCTTGTCGTGGACGACGACTTCATGGTGGCGCGCATCCACGCCGGGTTCGTCCAGCGCACGCCGGGTTTTCGTGTCGTCGGCTCGGCGCACTCTGCGGCGGAGGCCTTGGCGCTCGCCCAGGAGCTGTCCCCTGATCTGATCCTGCTGGACGTCCACCTGCCCGACATGAGCGGCCTCGACGTGCTTGGCAAGCTCCGCTCCCAGGGGAACATCGCCGCCGTGGTGATGGTGACTGCGGAACGTGACGTCAAGGCGGTGCGGGCCGCTCTGCACGGCGGGGCCATGCAGTACTTGGTCAAGCCGTTCCACTACGACGACCTGGCGCAGCGGTTGATCGGCGTCCGGGAAGCACTCGGGGTTCTGGTAGCAGGGGAAGCCGACCAAGCCATGATCGACCGTGCGTTCGTCGGAGTGGTCCCCGATGACGCGTCATCGCTGCCGAAAGGACTCAGTTCGGTCACCGCCGATCTGGTGTTGGCGGCGCTGCGACGTCGAGGCGAACTGTCGGCGGGCGACTGTGCCGAAGAGCTGGGACTGTCCCGGGTCACGGCGCGTCGATATCTCGAGCATTTCGTCGGCCGAGGTGTCGCCAAGGTCCGGTTGAACTACGGCGGCCCGGGGCGACCCGAGCATTTGTACCGTCCGGCCTAGTGGCCGTCACGCAACGTCTGTGGATGGGCCATCCGGGTGCGGGTAGCCGGATTCCGCCGGTGAGGCCAGGTCGGCCTGCGGTTGATTCACCGTCATGGCGTGACCCGGACGGCGTAATCGGGCGTATCGCCTTGCCCCGGTCTCGGGCGCTTGGTGGTGGTCTCGTGATCCACAGCGCGTAGCCGTCGGCTCATCCACGGCTCGGCGCTCACTCGATTGCCGCATAGCTCGATCGCTCCGCGTGAGCGACTCTCTACCTATGAGCAGCGGCCGGAGAGCGTGCGTCGCAGCCGAGGTCTTGGGGATGTCTGAGGGTGGAGCCACGTGAACAGCAACAGCATGGGCTTGGCGAGAATCGCGGCCAACCTGGTAGCAACAGCTGCCGTGGTCGCCATCACCGCCGCGGTGACCGTCAGTGGGCCGATGTCCGCCGCGCAGGCCGCAACCAGCCCTGTCTACGCATTCGAGAAGATCAAACTGGCCAGCGGACGTTCAATCGTGGCCCGCTGGAACCCCTGCCAGGAAGCCATCACCTACCGGATCAACCTGACCGCCCTGCCGACGGCGAAGCGCGCAGCCATGAGCAAGCAGATCCGGACGGCCTTCGGGAAGCTGTCGGCCGCCAACGGCATCACGTACCGCTATACCGGTACCACGACGTTCGTGCCGAAATCCACGAACCTGACCAAGGCACCGGCCGAGATCGTCGTGGCCGTGGTGGGCAACAAGGCCACCGATATGGACCTGGCGGCGAACGTGGCCGGGTTCGGTGGCATGCTCTGGTCCACCTGGACCGGTGGCGCCGGTGAGGGGGCGGTCGTGGTCCGGGGTTTCGTTCTCCTCAGCCCTGCCAAGATGACCACGATGAAGCCGGGGTTCGGTCGCGGCACCACTCAGGGCAACGTGATCCTGCACGAGCTCGCGCACGCCAGCGGCCTGGAGCATGTCAGCGCCAAGAGCGAGCTGATGTACCCGACGCTGTTGCCGTCCGCTCCGAACGGCTTCGGCCCCGGTGACCTGGCCGGCCTGAAGAAGATCGGCAAGCAGGGTGGCTGCGTGAAGGTCTCTCCTGTGGTCAGGGTGACCAACTTCAGTTGATGCTGGTCTGATCGAGATCGCCCAGAAGTTCCTCCGGTGCGCGCATCCGCCAGGCGTCGATCACGAGCTCGCTCAGACGTTCGGTCCCCACCTCGGCCAGGCGCACCATCACCAAAGGCGACCCGGCATAACTCGGCGTGGTGAAGAAGAGGTCGGGCTCGCCGAGCAGGAGCGCCTGCTTTTCATCCTCGTCACCGACGAAGAGCACCGCGATATCGGTTCGGAGCACGCGCGGCTTGCCTGGTCTGCGCTCCGGATAGGACCAGACGAATCCCTTGTCGGCCACCCGGAAGTCAAATCCGGCACTCGGGATCTCCACGACGTGAGGCAGCGCGAGAGCCAGTCGGCGCACGTCGTCGGCATCAGCCATCGAGCTCGTCCCCGGCGCAAGCGATTCGCATGTGCAGAGGCTAAGCGCTGATCGGCAGCACAATCCAGCTCAGCTCGGTCGAGCGGCCTCAGCTTGGTCCACCGGGCGTCAGCTCAGGTGCTCGGACAGCCGCAGGGCGAGCCCGACGAGCGTTCGTACCGGGTTCGCCGCCGAACTGAACGGCATCACCGACATGTCGCAGACGTACAGCTGGTCGGATCCACGCACCTGGAGATGCTCGTCCACCACGGAGTCGGCGGAGAACGGGCTGGTGTAGGTCGGCCGGCTCGGCATCCGCAGGCTGCCGGCCGCGTGATGGACCGTGCCGTAGCCGAAGCCTTTACCGCCGTTGCCATACCAAATTTCTCCATCCGGACGTGCTTGCAGCCCGTCCTTTTCAAACTGGGAGAAGATCTGGTGCGTCACCTGGTTCAGCACCGCGAAGACCTCACCGGCGTCCTTGCGCCAGCCGGCCAGCGCTGGGAACCGTGACTGCTGCAGGTGATCCATCCATTTCTGGTTGTGGAAACGGATCTCGGGCACGTACCCGAACGGCGGTGCCGCGCGCACTTCGTTTTCTTCGTCCAGGCAGTTGCCGAAACTGAACTTGATGTCGACCCGGGAAGGGCCGTGGGACCCCTGCGGCGACAGCGCGTCAGGGTTCCCTCGCGCGGGATCATCGGGGTCGTTCTCCCGCAGATGCCAGTACTCGTGATTGATGTTCATCTCCACGTTGAAGGGGTAGCGGATCTGATTGTCGCCGTCCCGCAGCCCTTTCGAATAGAAGACGATCTTGGCGTGGGCGGATCGGGGAATGGCGACGTCGGCGATGTTTGTCACGACCGTGGCGATCTCGTTGGTTGTCGGATGGTCGGTCAGACCCCGGCCGACGAGGCCCTGAACCGGCGCCGGCAGTAACGGGTACAGACTCGAGCGGCGCAGCAGTTTCGGGCTCTCGATCGACCCACCCGCCAGAACGACGGTCGGCGCCTGGAACCACCGCCCGTCGCCGGTGAGCGCATTGCGGGCGAAGACCTCGTACTGCGACCCGGCCCGGCGCACGTCCTCGACGAAATGATGGAGCAGCAGGTGCAGGCCCGGACCGTCGCCCTGCCGCACTCCCGGGGTCAGCCCGAGCTGGTTGACCAGCAGTTCGGCCGTGTTGAAGACCCCAGTGGGCTCGGTGAAGAACTCGTCGGCGGGTACCCCGTCGGGGGTCAGGTAAGGCTGGTGCAGTGCCCGCGGGGTCTCATGAATGCTGAAGTCGGCCGCCAGCGGGCTCTGCCGCAGCCTGGACACCACCGCTTGGGCGACCGAGCCCATCGACCGGGACTCGTTCATCGTGTCCCCCGCCAGGTTGAGCAGCCCACCGACGAGGTCCTTGCGGACCAGGTCCGGGAAGAAGTCCAGCTCCCAGTCCTGCAGCTCCGGGATCAGACCGGACCAGAAGATCGATCGTCCGCCGAAGGTGAGTTGCGGGCGGCCCCCGATGAAGAACTCCGCGTTGTCGTCGCCGCTCTGCCAGAAGGTGTCACACCCGAAGTGCTGGGCCACGGCGAAATTGGGGAAACGGCACATATTGTACACATGCGTGGGGTAGACGAATGACCCGGCTTCCAGGACGAGGATCCGCCGATCGCCGCCGACGCGTTCTGCCAGGTTGTCCGCGAGGACCCCGCCGCCGATCCCCGAGCCCACGATGACGACGTCGAAATCGTTGCGTGGGCTGGCGTACTCCAATATCAGACGCTGCTGCGCCCGGCTCGACTCGGCGAAAAAGTTGGCGTAGGTATCAGGTTTGAAGGTCACCAGGCCCCCCGGGCGAGTGCGCTCATCCGTTATCTTCGCGTCGCGCCCCAACACGATATCCCTATACCCGCTGATCGAGATAGAACTAGACGGCCTCGGCCAGTTCGCTTCGCAGATGACTGGTGCAGCAGCTCCGATCCGTTCCGTCAGCAGTCCGGTCAGATCAACCACAACGAGGGCGGCCGCGGCGTCTACCGGTTAGACCCCGACGGTCACATGCTCGAAATCATCACCCGCCCCTACGGCTCGGGTTAGCCCTAAGCCGGATCGTCGGTTGGATCGTCCTCCTCCGGCTCGAAGCTGGATGGCTCGCCTGCACCGATCCCCACGCCCGTCTCGGGGTTCGGTATGTCCGGTGTCTCGTCATCCTGCGCCGGCGGGTTCGTTGTTGGCTCGCTCACTGTGCACCTTCTTTCGACGGCGACATCTGGTGCTGGATCGGATCGACTCCAGCATTCCTCAGATCGGGACTCAGCGGTGGTCCGATGCCCACCCAGCGGTACTGGCCCGTCCGCCCAGCCGTCCGCCCGGTCGCTCGCACGAGCAGGACGCCGAATGCGGCGCCGGTCGTGACCTCGGCGACGAACAACACGTGCAGCACGCCGAACTGGGTCAGCGCCATCACGACGAAGGCCCCTACCGCGATCGTCAGCACGGTGTACCCGGACCGATCGCGCAGCAGCCGGGCAAGCGTGACGGCGCCGAGCAACTCGGCGACCGCCAGCAGAATCGCGCACAGGCTGTGCACCAGCTCCCAGGCCACAGCCACCTGATAGGGGTAGGTGGAGAGCAGGTTGAGAAGGAGGAGCACGCCCGTGATCCGGCACAGCGTCGCCAGTACCTGGTCCTCGCCGGTCGCCGCGAGCCGGACTGACGCTTTCAGCAGGAACCACGCGCAGGTCAGCATCCCGGCCGTGTACGGTGCCACCGTCTGCGCGTGTACGCCGAAGTTGCTTACCCCGCCCATGTTGCCGGTGAACAGGAAGCGCGGCATCAGCGGGATGCAGACGGCCAGGGCCAGTGCGAGCGCGAGCTGGCTAAAGAGCACCAGGGACGATGCCGACCAGCGGTTCCCCAGGGCCGCCTCTCGGTCGTTTCTTACCTGCATGAGGCGCTCCGCTCGGGGGTCCGTAACAGCTTCTTCGAAACTATCCGCGGTACCCGCGACCGGCCAGCCCTCGCGTTCGGCGAACTCGCATTCGGCGAACTCACCGGGCCTACCGAGGCCGAGGTCGTAGCCCGCAAACGGCGGTAGCACGCAGACTGGGCAGGTGGACGAAGTGATTCGCGCGTGGGTGCTGCATGTTGACCTCGACCAGTTCATCGCGGCTGTGGAGGTGCTCCGTCGTCCGGAGTTGGCCGGTCTGCCGCTGATCGTCGGCGGCCGCGGCGACCCGAGCGAACGAGCGGTGGTTTCGACCGCCTCCTACGAGGCGCGCGAGTTCGGCGTGGGTTCGGGGATGCCGTTGCGGCTGGCCGCCCGGAAGGCGCCGGAGGCCGTCATCCTGCCCGTCGATGCCCCCGCGTACGAGGCGGCCTCGACTCAGGTGATGTCCGCGCTGCGCAGCCTGGACGGTGCCGTCGTCGAGGTTCTCGGCTGGGATGAGGCGTTTGTCGGCGTCCGTACGGACGACCCGCAGGCGTTCGCCCGGCGGATCCAGACCGAGGTGCTCGCGGCCACCCGGTTGCATTGCTCGGTCGGAATCGGTGACAACAAGGTCCGCGCGAAGATCGCCACGAGCTTTGGCAAGCCGCAGGGGATGTTCACGCTGACGGCGGCCACCTGGTTCGAGGTGATGGGCCACCGACACACGATCGAGCTGTGGGGCGTGGGCAAAGCCGTTTCGACCCGGCTGGCCAAGCACGGCATCACCACGGTGCGGGAACTGGCCGATGCCGATCGCGCCGTCCTGGTGGACGAGTTCGGGCCGCGGATGGGCGCCTGGTATGCAGACCTTGGTCATGGCCGTGGTTCAGCCGTCGTGGACGATTCACCGTGGATCGCGCGCGGGCACAGCCGTGAGCGCACCTTCCAGCAGGACCTCACCGAACCGGGGGACGTCGACGACGCCCTCGTTCACCTCGTTCGTGAGGTCCTCGAGGACATCGGGCGGGAGGGTCGGCCCGCTGTCCGCCTCACCCTCAAGATCCGGTACAAGCCCTTCTTCACCAAGACATTCAGCCGCACCCTCCCGCAGCCGACCACCGACGCCGCCCTCATCCTGGCGGAAGCGCGCGCCTTGACCGCTAAACGTGAAGCTGGACGGCCGATTCGACTGCTGGGCCTGCGCCTGGAGATGACGATGCCGGAAACGGACCCGGTGGAACGAACGCCGATCCGGGGCCGGCTCTGAACCGCCACGGTGATCACCGCGGGTAGGAAGTGCCGAGCCATGCCAAGGCTTTTGCAGAAGGTCGCAGATGCCGTCGGCGGTTTACTGGGAACGAAAATTATCGTCCACCTCAACCCTGCCGAGTCGCTGGTAGCCCTCACGATCGACGATGGCCCCTCGCCCGCGACGACCCCCGGCCTGCTTCAGGTTCTGGCCGCTCATCAAGCACAGGCAACGTTCTTTGTGATCGGGGAACGCTCGTTGCGGCATCCTGCGCTCATTGCCGAGATCGTCGCGCAAGGTCATGAGCTTGGGAATCATCTGATGAGAGACGAGCCGAGCGCACTCCTTGGTCGGCAGGAATTTGAGCGACAGCTCAATCAGGTCCATGACTTCCTGGCCAGCTATGCAGAGATCCGCTTGTTCCGGCCCGGATCGGGATGGTTCACGCCTCGAATGTTGCGATCTGCCGCCCGGTTGGGATATCAATGCGCGCTCGGATCGCCGCACTTGGTGGTGCTGACGTATGCCGACCCGGCAGTCACTGCCGCTGGGCTGGCCAGCCGGTGCACCCGAGGATCTGTCATCGTGTTGCATGAGGGGACCCTCGCGCGGTCCGATGTCATCGAAGTCTTGGATCGGCTGCTCGATGCCCTCGACCTGGCTGGAATCCGGGCGACGAGTTTGGCCGGTTTGCAGTCGGTGCAGTGACGGCCATGATCACCCGCAGGTGGGGGCGGCTGTAGCCGAGCAGTTCACGCACGGGAAACGGTGGGGACGTCGCGCAGCAGGGTCCTGAGCAGGTCACTGACGTCGTCACCGCGGACGGCGTCATGACTGATCGTGCCGTGCTCGTCGATGCGGTAGGCGGCCGGGAAGGTGAACACCCCGTACCGTCGGGACAGCGACCAGTTCTCCTGCCGAACGGCTTTGGCCTCGATCACCGGTTTTGGAGCGGCACAGCGCCCGGCAGCCGTTCGGTGACAGGCCGATGGTCACACGGAGATGGCGGGCTTCTCGTTGTTCTGCCGACGGCTCAGCGCGACGGCAGCGATGGCTGCAGGCAGGAACATCACCACCCCGTATACGGCAGGTGGGATGGCCACCTGCTCGTTGTCGAGAACGCTCAGGGCGACGGTGATGGCGAGCGTGGCGTTGTGAATGCCGATCTCCATCGCCGAGGAGATCGCTTGTGGACGACTCACACCGGCCGCTGTCGGCACCCAGTATCCGACAGCCAGGCTGAAGACGCTGAGGAACAGGGCAACCGACCCGACCGAGACCAGGTTGGCCGTGAGCACGTCCCACTGACCCGCCAGGGCGCCGATCACGACAATGACCAGGATCGCCACAGAGGCGCGCTTGACCGGAGTCTCCATCCGGCGCGCGAACTCGGGTGACCACCGGTTCGCCGCCATTCCCAGCACCACGGGGACCAGGACAACGGCGAAGACCTGGAGCAGTTTCGCCGGCTGAAGTCCGATGCCTGCATCGGCGCCCATGAAATGAGCGACGGACCACCCCACCACGATCGGCAACGTGACCAGCGCCAGCACAGAGTTGATCGCCGTCAACGTGACGTTGAGGGCGACGTCACCACCGGCCAAGTGGCTGAAGAGGTTCGCCGTCGTGCCTCCGGGTGAGGCGATCAAAAGCATCACACCCACAGCCAAGGCCGGCTCGAGGTCAATCACCTCGACCAGAGCCAAGGCGACCACCGGCAGCAGGATCATCTGGCATCCGAGGGCGATGATCACTGCCTTGGGCGCCTTGAATACGCGAACGAAGTCATCGAAGGTGAGCGACAGCCCGACGCCGAGCATGATCACAGCCAAGGCCAGCGGAAGAGCGACGATGAATGGCGATTCCATGTGAACTCCCGTGGTCACATCCGGTGACGCCGCATCGTTGGACGTGCAGAACCGGCGCGGCTGATCTTGGCTTGTGCCGGTGAACGGTCACAAGGGACCGAAGTGTGGCACACCTCGCCCGATCCTCGCCCCGGCAAACGCAGCCGCGCGTTCTGGTAGCCGGCCCAGGCTCTGTGCCAAGGGAGCCTGTCCGGTGGAAGCGTGAACGCGTCCGGCTGACGGAAGCCGAGCCGACGGATGCCGCGTGAGGATCAAAGCACCCCACTCACCCGACCGTCATCGCCATCCAGGAGGTTTCTTGTGCTCATCGCCATCGTCGACTTCAGTACCACGGCCAGCGACCGCCCGACTGCTCTCGCCCAGCTCGACGCCGAGCAGGACGAGGTGCACGCCATGCCGGGCAACCTCGCCTTCCGGGTCTACGCATCGCGCGCGGACGACACTCGAATCACCGTGATTCATGAGTGGGAAGACGAGGTGTCATTCGCCAACTACCAGGAGTCGGCCTCTTTCGCGCGCTCCGGCACGGTGCTTCGGCCGATCATTACCGGGGTTCCGGTGAGCCGGCGCTTCCGCGCGGAGTTGCTGGCGACGGTGAACTGACACCCGTCGTGATGGGTCCCTATGATCGACCGATGCGAGGCGATCGGTGACCCGCAAGGCATTCAGCTTCGTTCGCGCCTTCGCCCCGGAGCCGGCTCGCGATCTGTGCGTGGACCGCCACTACCTGCTCTGTGCCTCCGCCGGTGCCCTCCGGCTGGAGGCGCAGGGTCAGGCGTGGTTGCTGCCGCCGGCCCGAGCGGCCTTGATCGAGGCAGGCCAGGCGATCCAGGTCAGTGTCCCGCAGCCGGTCACGACCGCGTCGGTCCTGTTCGACACCGGGTTCACCGGCGTTCCGCCGGCTCCGTTGGCCGTGTTCGACCTCAGCCCCCTGGCGCGGGCATTGGTGACCGAATGCAGCACCTGGGGGGAGAGCGACGAACCGCTCGCGGATTACGCCGAGACGCTGTTCGCTGCGCTCGCCGCAGTGACCTGGCGGCTGGCCGAGCAGCCGAGTCCGGTCGTGCTGCCGGCCGGGCGGTCACTGGAACTGCGCCGGGCCCTGCGGTTGACCGAGGAGCGGCTCGGCGAACAGGTTCGCTTCGAGGACCTGGCTGCCGAGGTCGGTCTCGCGCCGAGGTCGTTGGCCCGGCGCTTCGAAGACGAGACCGGCATGACCTGGCGGGCAATCCTGCGCCGGATGCGGGTAATGCGGGCGATCGAGAACTTGGCTGCAGGTGACACCCCGGTAACCAGCATCGCCTTTGCGGTCGGCTATACCTCGCTCTCGGCGTTCAACGCCGCCTTCCGGGAACTGACCGGCCGCACCCCCACCGAGTACCGGGCCAGCTTCCGACCCTGACCGTTCAGGTCGACATGACGCTCGGCTTGATCAGCAGGTTGAATGGAAGAGCCCTGCTGGTGGGAACTCTCAGCGATGGTGGCGAGCCGATCGAGCGAGGCTCGCAGCATGTCGGCGGTGGTCGCGCGAGCCCGTTCGACCCGGTTCGCGTCGGTCAACCGCGCCCAGTCGTAGGTATGAGTGACCCGGGTGCGAGAATCGTCGATCGGCTCACGCGCGGAACCTTGTCGTGGCTTCCCGACCTCGAGCCCTGCCCTGAACTCCTGGACACCCGGCGAGCGCGCCTCAACGGCCTGGACGAGCAGATCGACAGACTCATCCGCTCCCGCCAGGCCCTCCACGACCGCATCGAGGCCACCGAGCGACGGACGGTACCGGCCCCCAGCCCTGCGACTCGAGTTCATTGGAGTCCGCGCGGGCATGACCTGTGACCGCTTCGCCACAGACAACTGACTGGTCAGAGCAGCCTCCCCGCCATCCGCTCCTTGCCGTGAGCACCTCGGCGGCCGTCAGCGTGGCCGTGGCCTGGCATAATGATCTCCATGCGTAGAGCCACGCCGTGGCTGACGGCCTTGGCCCTGCTGGTCGCGGGCTGTTCCGCCGACTCCGGGTCACCCTCGGCCGGTGGCACTCCCGGCTCGCCGTCCTCGACTCCGGCCCCGGTCGCCACACCGACGGCGGGCGTCACACCGACGGCGGGCGTCACCACCCCCACACCGGTGACAGGCAACGCTTCGGTCTTCGAGCAGCAACTGCGGGATCGACTGCGCGCTCCGGAGCTGCCCTCGTTCGCCATCCCCACCGACCTGCTCAACTCCGCTCAGGAGCGGGACATCTCCCAACGCCTGCGGTTACTGCCGGGCCTGTACCAGGGGATCGCCGTTCTCGGGGCTCGATGTGGCGTCAAGGGGGCCGATCAGGGCATCGACGTCGACGCCGGCCGCCCGGCGACCGGCGCGGCCGGCAATTACAAGAAGGGGAAGGTCAGCGTCAGCGTGAAGGCGGACGGGACCGGCGTGTACAACGCGCCCGGCGTGCACGTGGCCGTTCTGGGCAACGGGTCAGGCGTCTACGAGCACGGCACTGCGCGGCTGTCCATCCAGTCAGGTGGCGCCGGAACCTTTTCGGACGGTAGCCGGCGGCTGAGCGTTCGGGCTGACGGATCAGGCTCCTATTCCGATGCCACCTCTCGCTTTTGGGTGGGCACGAAGGGTGAGGGTGGCTACAGCGACCAGAACGTTCGGGTGTCGGTGAATGCGGCTGGCACCGTGTCGGGCAACGGCAGCGTCGAGCAGCGTGCCGCCGTCAGCCGGCTGGTTGGCGAGGGCCTGCCACGATTCCCGCCGGTGCCGACCATTCGGCGGGTCAAGGCCTCCGGGCCGGTGTGCGGAACCGTCATCCGACTCGACGCCAACGCCTTGTTCGAGTTCGGCTCAGCCGATCTGCGACCCGACGCCCGCACCCTGGTCGATCGGGTGGCAAAGCTGCTCACCGTCATCCGGCCGAAGACGGTCCGGGTGAACGGCTACACCGACCACATCGGCACGGTGGCAGCGAATCTCGATCTGTCGACGCGACGCGCCACGGCGGTACGCGACCAACTGGCCAGCCAGGGCGTACCCAGCGAATCGATGAAGTTACGCGGCCTGGGTGAAAGTGGCCCGGTAGCGCGCGAGACCACCGCCGCGGGCGCCGACCTGCCACAGGCGCGCCAGCTGAACCGGCGAGTCGAGATCGTCCTACCGGCTCGGACGTCGTGACCGGCGGCGCCCGGTCTACCTGCTGGAAGCGCTGAACGACAGAGAAAGCACTACACATCATTCTTCGTACCTACGATCGTAGCTGCGACGAACACCAACCTTCGCTCCCGGCGCTCGCTCAGCGATCCATCCCCCGGGATCATCCCGATCAAAGCCAGCGAACGTTCGTGGTCTAGGGGCTAAGCCTCGATTCGTTGACCGAATGTTAGGTGATCTCGGGTTGGGTCGGGCTGGGAATGAAGGCCGGAGATGGCGCGGGGCGAGTTGCCCGGACATCTCAGTTACCCGGACCTCTCAGTTACCCGGACCTCCGCGCTAGCGGCGTTCACGGCAGTCGGTCGGGAAGCCAGTCGTGGCGCAGCGCGTCGGCGCAGTCGAGGGCCAGCGCCGCGGTCCAGCTGAACGAGCGGGTCCCGTGCGGCTGCCCGGTGCGCGGATCGAGGTACTCGCCGAACCCGGCGCTGAGTGCGCGCTCGGCGACATCGGTGGCCAGCCGGCCGGCGAGATCGGGGCGCCCGGCACCGGTCAAAGCCTGCACCAGCAGCCACGCGGTATTGAACCAGGACGGGCCCCGCCAGTATCGGGTCGGCTCGAAGCCCGGATCGGTCAGGTCGAAGCTCGGCACCAGCACCGAGCAGCCGAGCGCGAATCGAGGCCCAAGCAGGGTCACCAGTAGCTCTGGGCGCCGGGGCAGTCCCGGTAGCAGTAGCGGGACCAGCCCGCCGATCCCGGCCACCGGCAGTCGGCGACCGCCGCCGACGTCACGCGGCACGTACAGGTTCAGATCATCGTCGAACAGCGTCGCCAGCGCGCCGGTGATGGCGCTGGCAGCGCCCCGGTGCCGCTGGGACGGTGCCCCGACCAGGTCGGCGATCACTGCCAGCGCGTGTTCGGACATCGCCCACAGCGCGTTGAACGCCGGATTTTCAACCAGGAAGGGATGTTCGCGGTCACGGTCGTCGCAGTCGTGGTCTCGGTAACGCGCTGCCAGATACAGGTAGTCGCGGTACTGCTCGCTAGTCGGGCGCTCGGAGTCGACGGTGTGCAGCAGGTCCGGGCGGGGGACGGCGGCGGGCTCGATGATCGTCGGGTCGCCGCGGCGCGCAGTACTCACGTCGGCCAGCACCCGGTCCCAGGCGGGAGCGTCGTCCATCCCGCTCTCCCACGGGTGCACCAGGCAGGCCAGCTCGGAGCCGGAGCGGGTCCGGCGCTGCCCGAGGTAGTCATGCCAGGCCAGTAGCTGCGGGTAGATCCGGGGCAGGAATCGGCGCCGGGCGGACTCGGTGGGGGTCGCTGCGGTGCACCAGCAAGGCTGCCCAGGCGTGGATCGGTGGCTGCACGAGTCCGGCAGTCGCCACGGCCGGCGCGCCCGACAGTGTGCTGCTGTGCCAGAAGGCGGCGCCGGGGGAGTAGTCGTCGTCCCGGTCGGGGTCAAAGACGATTTGCGGCAGTCGCCCGTCCGTCCATTGCGCTCCGGTGAGGCTTTCCAGTTCCTGCTGCGCTCGCCGGGGGGACAGGTGCCGCAGGCCGATCGCGATGAACGCCGAGTCCCAGCTCCATTGGTGCGGGTACAGCCCGGTGGCCGGCAGGGTATGCCAGCGGTGCCAGTTGCGACCGAGCACGCCACCGGCCCCGGCCAGCACGGCGTCCCAGCGAGCAACCGGATCTGCCTCAGGCACGCTGACCGCACCCGGAATCCGGCAGCACCGTCGTCACACCAATACCTAGGTCGCGGTCGCTGCCCTGGCGGCGATGATGTTCGGCACGCTCGCCGCCTGTGCCGCGGATCCGGCCAGCCAGGATCCGCGGCACATCAAGGTGTGGAGCCTGGAGAACCTCACCGACCGGTTCGCGCGCACGCAGCAGATCATGAAGGACTTCACCGCCGAGACCGGCATCACCGTGGACCTGCAGGGCGTCGACGAGAACCAGTTGCCGCAGCTGATCGTGCAGGGCGCGGCGGCCGGCAGGCTGCCGGACGTGATCGGAGGCTTGCCGCTGGCCCTGGCCCGCCAGCTCGACAGCCAGGAGGTGCTGGATGCCGATGTGGCCGGTGCGCTCGTGCAGGAACTCGGCCCGGACACCTTCGCCCCCGAAGCCCTGCAGCTGACCCGGAACGGCGACCGCCAGTTGTCGGTGCCCTCAGACGCCTGGAGCCAGATACTGGTCTACCGCAAGGATCTGTTCGAGGCGGCCGGACTGCCGGCTCCCACCGACTACGACAAGCTGCAGAAGGCGGCGGCCGCGCTGACCAGCAGCGGCAAGTTCGGCATCACCCTGGCCACCGATCCGGCTGACGTGTTCACCCAGCAGACCTTCGAGTCGCTGGCGCTGGGCAACAACTGCCAGCTGGTGGACAGCGGTGGAAAGGTGATGCTCGATTCGCCGGCCTGCGAGACGACGTTCGGGCTGTACCAGGCGCTCGCTACCCAGTACTCCCCGCGCGGCACGCAGACGGTGGACACCACCAGGGAGTCCTACTTCGCCGGCCAGTCAGCGATGGTGTTGTGGTCGACCTTCCTGCTGGACGAGCTCGCCGGGTTGCGCAACGATGCGCTGCCCACCTGCCCGCAGTGCAAGGAAGACCCGGATTTCCTGTCCCGCAACAGCGGTGTGATCACCTCGGTGCCGGGCCCCGCGGGCCAGGACGCCGGCAGTTTCGGCGAGATCACTTCCTGGATCGCTGTTTCCGGTGGCAAGACCGACTCCGCCAAGAAGCTGATCAGCTACATGATGTCCGACGGTTACGCCGGGTGGCTCGGGCTCGCGCCGGAGGGCAAGTTCCCGGTCCGCACCGGTGACGCGAACGACCCGCAGAAGTTCATCAAGCAGTGGACTCAGCTACCGGCCGGGGTGGACGCCAAGAAGCCGCTGGCCGAGGTCTACGACCCCGAGACGATCCGGCAGATCAGCGGGGTGGCAGGCGCCATCGACCGGTGGGGGATCCCGCAGGGGCAGGGCGACCTGATCGGCGCAATCACTGCGAGGTTGCCCCTCTCCCAGGTGATCGCCGAGATGTCGGCCAGCCGGGAGGATCCCGCCAAAGCCGCCAATAGCGCGCAGGACGACGTCTCCGAGATCCAGGAGGACCTGAGCTGATGGCTTCGTCAACCGCTCCCACCGACCCGGCGCCTGGCGGGCCGCCGTCCGATTCCGTGCCGGATCGTGCCACGCCGCCTGCCCGCTCGCCCGCGGCCGCACGCAGGGAGAATCGGGACGGTTGGACGTTGGTCTCGCCGACCCTGGCCATCGTCGTGGTCATCGTCCTCCTGCCGGTGCTGTGGAACTTCGTCCTGGCCTTCCAGGACCTGTCCCTGGTCACCATGCGCAAGACCGGCTTGTTCACGAACTTCACGCTGGCGAACTTCAGCAATGTCTTCACCGATCCAGACTTCTGGGAGTCGCTGTGGATCACGCTGGTCTATTCCCTGGCTTCCACCGCGGGATCCATCGTTGTCGGTTTGATTGCCGCGCTCGTGCTACGCCGGCCGTTCCCGGGTCGGGGGCCGCTGCGCGCGCTGATGCTGCTGCCGTACGTGGCACCGGTCGTGGCCGCCACGTTCGTCTGGAAGGTGATGCTGGACGGGCAGTCCGGGATCGTCAACCACTGGGGCGGTTCGCTGTTCGGCTGGGACGAGCCGATCAACTTCCTCGGCACCAAACCGTTTGCCCTGCTCACTGTGATCGCCTTCGAGATCTGGCGGTACTTCCCGTTCGCCTTCCTGTTCATCACCGCGCGGCTGCTGACTGTGCCGGGTGACCTGGAGGAGGCGGCGACCGTGGATGGGGCTGCCCCGTGGCAGAAATTCCGGTTCGTCGTCCTGCCCCAGCTGTCCAGCGTGATCGCCCTGCTGTTGGTGCTGCGAATGGTGATGACCTTCAACAAGTTCGACGACGTCTACCTGCTCACCGGTGGTACGGCCGGGACCGAGGTGGCCGCCGTTCGGGTGATCGACACGCTGAACGCGAGTTTCGATATCGGTGGCGCGGCGGCCGAGGCGCTGGCGCTCTCGGCGGTACTGGCCGTCTTCCTGGTGATCTATGTCAAGTACGTGAACCGGTACGGGGTGCAGGGCTCATGATGAACCGAAACACGGTACAGCGGCGCGGCTTCGGCATTCTGCGCTGGGTAGCGATTGGGTTCTTCTTCCTGATCACCGCGTTCCCGTTCTACTACATGGTCGTGCTGAGCGTCGTGCCGATCTCCAGCGTGTTGCAGGATCCCGGCCGGTTGTGGCCGTCCGACGTCAGTTTCAGCTCCTACCGGCAGGTGCTCACCCCGGTTTCCGAGGGCGGTCAGGGCTTCTTGTCGTTCATGGCAAACTCCGCGATCGTGGCAATCTTCACCGTTGTGCTGACGCTGGCGGCCTCAGTCTTGGGCGCCTATGCGGTAGCTCGGTTGGACTTTCGCGGCCGGGGGGCAGCTCAGCACGCTGTTCCTGGCGGTGTACCTGTTCCCGGCGGTGGTGCTGGCCGGGCCGCTGTACATCGCGTTCGCCCGGCTTGGGCTGACCTCGTCGCTGACCGGTGTGGTGATTGTCTACATTGCGCTGACCGTGCCGATCTCGGTGCACATGCTGCGCGGGCACTTTGAATCCATCCCGGTCAGCATCGAGTCCATCCCGGTCAGCATCGAGGAGGCGGCCATGATCGACGGCTGCGGCCGGCTGGAGATGCTGCGTCGTGTCACCTTGCCGCTCTCGGTGCCGGCGATCATGTCCACCGGGCTCTACATCTTCATGATCGCTTGGAACGAGTTCCTGTTCGCATTGCTCTTTCTCACCGGGGACCGGGACAAATGGACGGTGTCGCTCGGGCTGTCCCAGTTGACCAGCGGCATCGAGGTACCCAAGACCATCCTGATGGCCGGGTCGGTGCTCCTCACCGTGCCGATTGTCCTGCTCTATGCCGTCGCAGAGCGCACTTTGGCCGAAGGTGCGACGGCGGGAGCGGTCAAGGGGTGAACTCGGCGGCCCGCTGCTCGGCTAGCTAGGCGCTGCGACCGGAAGTCCCTTGCAGCACCTGACCTAGCTCGGCCTGCCCTGGAGGCACCATCCCGACAATGGCCCGCAACAAGACCACGTCATCGCTCAGCGAACGCACTTCTCGTACCTTTGACACGTACTGGGCAGTGGCATGGTCCGCGAAGATTGGCGCCGAGCAGGTCTTCGTACAGAGCGCGCACTGCCGCTTCCGGCTTCGGGTGTTCATCCGATTCAGGGCCATTCGTTCCAGGCATGATCCCCACCTCTTGGCTTCGCCACATACCTGAGTCACTTAACGACGATACCCGGCAGGTCGCTTCTTACACCTGCCAACGCGAGAACCGAATGCCGTGACCGCGGCGTACCCCGGTCACGAGCGAAAGTTCGCGATCGGGGTGGCAGATGTACCAAGACCCCCATCACCCCGCTCTGGTGAGGGGGCTTACCCCGCTGTGGTGACAAGTGATTCACCGCAGGCTGGACATAAGCCAGAGCAACAGCAAGTCAAACCAATCAGCCAAGCCGAGGGTGTCGAACCCTTCGGAGACGATCACCAGGAGGGGTTATGTACACGACAATGAACCGCACCGGGACCCAGAGCACGACGGTCTCGCATGAGGGCGACCACGGTTTCTGCTGCGTCTGTGGGATGGTCTGGCCATGCTCCTGGGCACGGCGTCACGCCATGCCGATCGTGTACAAACCTCCGACCCCTCGCCTGCCCGTCGCCCGATAGCAAACGAAACCTCGTGCGGTGCCGCCCAGCGAGATCCGACCGAACCGTGCAGCCAGGTCCCCTCGTCGTCCACGAGCACCGCTTCAAGGTCGAACCAGAACACGCCGCCGGGGCGCTTGACCTTGACCAGACGCACCCGCCGACCGTTCTGAACCCCGCTCATCAGGCCAGTCGACGTCGCGGCAGGGAGATCAGCCCAGAGGACTACTTCGAGCGCCGGGTGCGGGTGGTGGTACACCCGGACAAGTCATCGAAGGATGCCTGCCGCCAACTGCACGTCGTGGTGATCGTTGTGTCGCCGACCGTCTTGGTGGTCACCGAGGACAACGGCACCTTGATGCTGAAAGCCGACAACGCCATCATTCCCAAGATCACCAGCGCCACCACAACGATGCCGATCTTGAAGAAGCGCTCGATCCCTCGCATGGCGACGTCCTTACCCGACTGGGTGCCTCCCTGTCTGCCTTGGTCATCGGCAGGACCGGCGTCGGGCTAGAGACCGTGACCATGCCCCGATCGGGACAGAGCATGGTGTTTTCATCGCCTACGATCGTAGGTCAAGAGAACGCCATGCCGTCCTCTTGCCCGGAGTCTTCCGCCTAACCAAAATCATCCCCCGCCGCAGTGGCAGGGGCGCACTAGTTCCAGTCCTCCAGCAGGTGATACCAGTCGGGGTCGATGGCCGTGTATGTCATGGGGTCGGCGGCGACGGCTCCTGCCCGGAGCGCCCCGAGGGAGTATCCGGGCTCGTAGACAAGGGACTCTCGGCTGAACGCCGTCGCGAGGGAGATCTGGGCGCCCGTCATTTGACGACTGGCACCGTAGGCGATCTGGACGTAGTTCATGTCGTACGGCAGGGCGGCCGCCAGCTGCGCGAGCGTTTCGTAGCGTGCTCTCGTGGCCGCGCCGAAGAGTTCCGCGCGGTCCAGGGTGAGGGTGCAGGTCTCTCGCAGGGTGTTGGCGCGGACGTCGGAGCCGTCGTTGTACGCCTGGCACCAGTCCTGCGTCCGCAGGAACGTCACCCGCTCGCGCTCCAGCGCGAGCAGCACGGGCATCGCCTCCGGCGCGCGGTTGTAGCCGCCTCCCGGCTTGGCGTACCGAGTCCACGCCGCCGTCCCCTCGGTCGCCCCCTTGATCGACAGGCCTACCGCTAGCGAGACGACGACCAGGATTGAGGCGATGAGCAGGCCGACCAGCAGTGCGAATCGCCTCATCCACGGAACCGTAGTGCGGGTGCGATCGAAGTGGTCGATCTCCACTGAATCTCCACACGAACGGGTCAAACGTGTGCCCGCCGGTCTCCGGTGCCGGGTCAAGTGGCGGACGCCCTTGCCGACGCCGGCGGCCGCAGCCACCTGATCCATGGACACGGCCTCGACGCCATGTTCGGCGAAGAGCCGGGCGACGGCTTCCAGTTCGGCGCGGGCAGATGGGTCACATTTTACTTGGGTGACTCGTTATCTTGAATCATTCATGTCTTTGCAGATAGGTTCTGTGTCGTGACCATGCCCCAGGCCCCGACCACCGCCGAGGATTTGCGCGGGGCGGGGCTGAGGGTGACGGCCGCTCGCGTCGCACTCCTTGAGACCGTCCGCGACGGTGACCATCTCGGCGTCGATGCGCTCACCGCCGGAGTTCGCGATCGGGTGGGTCATATTTCCCTTCAAGCCGTGTATGGGGCGCTTCATGCGCTCACCGCGGCGGGACTCGTTCGGCGCATCGAACCGGCAGGCAGTCCGGCGCGTTTCGAGGGACGTGTCGGGGACAACCATCACCATGTGGTGTGTCGGTCGTGTGGGGTCGTTGCTGACGTCGACTGTGCGGCCGGCCAGGCGCCCTGCCTGACCGCGTCCGACGGCCATGGCTTCTTGATCGACGAGGCCGAGGTCATCTACTGGGGCCTGTGCCCCGACTGTTCCACCGCCCGCAGTTCCTGAGCACCGTGATCCCCTAGTTCAGAAGGATTTTGATGTCTGAAAACCATGATGCAATCGTCGTAGACGCGAAGGCGGAGGGCGAAGGTGGCTGCCCGGTCGCGCACGCCCCGCACCCCACCCAGGGTGGCGGAAACCGCCAGTGGTGGCCGGAGCGGCTCAACCTGAAGATCCTCGCCAAGAACCCCGCCGTGGCTAATCCCCTCGGTGAGGAGTTCAACTACGCCGAGGCATTCCTGACGCTCGATCTCGCGGCCGTGAAGCAGGACATCGCCGAGGTGCTGAACACCTCGCAGGACTGGTGGCCGGCCGACTTCGGCAATTACGGCCCGTTCATGATCCGGATGGCCTGGCACAGCGCGGGGACCTACCGGATCAGCGACGGCCGCGGCGGCGGCGGAGCCGGTCAGCAGCGTTTCGCCCCGCTCAACAGCTGGCCGGACAACGGGAACCTGGACAAGGCCCGCCGTCTGCTGTGGCCGGTCAAGAAGAAGTACGGCCAGAACATCTCCTGGGCGGACCTGATGATTCTCACCGGCAACGTGGCCTTGGAGTCGATGGGCTTCGAGACCTTCGGCTTCGGCGGCGGTCGGGCGGACGTCTGGGAGCCCGATGAGGACGTCTACTGGGGTCCCGAGACCACCTGGCTCGATGACCAGCGTTACACCGGCGACCGGGAGCTGGAGGAACCTCTCGGCGCGGTCCAGATGGGCCTGATCTACGTCAACCCCGAGGGCCCGAACGGTAACCCGGACCCGCTGGCCGCGGCCCGCGACATCCGGGAGACGTTCCGCCGGATGGCGATGAACGACGAGGAGACAGTCGCCCTGATCGCGGGCGGTCACACCTTCGGCAAGACTCACGGTGCGGGCCCGGCCGACAGTGTCGGCAACGACCCCGAGGCCGCCTCGATCGAGGAGCAGGGCCTGGGCTGGAGAAACTCCTTCGGCACCGGCAAGGGCGGCGACACGATCACCAGCGGTCTCGAGGGGATCTGGACGACCACCCCGACCACCTGGGACAACACCTTCTTCGAGATCCTGTTCGGCAACGAGTGGGAGCTGTACCAGAGCCCGGCTGGGGCGAACCAGTGGAGGCCGAAGGACGGCGCCGCGGCGGGTACCGTCCCGGACGCGCACGACTCGTCGAAAAGCCACGCCCCGACGATGCTGACGACTGACCTCGCGCTGCGGATCGACCCGATCTACGAGCCGATCTCGCGGCGCTTCCTGGAGAACCCCGACCAGTTCGCGGACGCCTTCGCTCGGGCGTGGTTCAAGCTGACCCACCGCGACATGGGCCCGATCGTGCGCTATCTCGGCCCGGAGGTCCCGACCGAGACGTTGCTGTGGCAGGACCCCCTGCCCGCGGCGACGCACCAGGTCATCGATGCCGCGGAGATCGCCGCCCTGAAGGGCCAGATCCTCGCCGCGGGCCTGTCGGTGTCGCAGCTCGTGTCCACCGCATGGGCGTCGGCCTCGTCCTTCCGGGGCAGTGACAAGCGCGGCGGCGTCAATGGTGCGCGGATCCGCCTCCAGCCGCAAAGCGGATGGGAGGTCAACAACCCCGACCAGCTGGCGACGGTGTTGGGCGCCCTGGAGGGAATCCAGACCACCTTCAACACCGCCCATGCCGGCGGCACGCAGGTCTCGCTCGCCGACCTGATCGTTCTCGCCGGTGGTGTAGCCGTCGAAAAGGCTGCGAAGGACGCTGGTTTCGACGTCGAGGTGCCGTTTACGCCGGGCCGCGTGGATGCGTCGCAGGAGCAGACCGATGTGGAGTCGTTCGCCGCGCTCGAACCGGCCGCCGACGGGTTCAGCAACTACCTCGGGAAGGGAAACCGGCTGCCGGCGGAGTACCTGCTGATCGATCGGGCGAACCTGCTGACCCTAAGCGCCCCCGAGCTGACCGTCCTGGTCGGAGGTCTGCGCGTGCTGGGCGCGAACTACCAGCAGTCACCGCTCGGGGTTTTCACCACCACCCCGGGGGCCCTGACCAACGACTTCTTCGTCAACCTGCTGGATCTGGGCACGACGTGGAAGGCGGCGTCCAAGGACGCGAACACGTTCGAGGGACGCGACGCCAGCGGCGAGGTCACCTGGACCGGTACCCGGGCCGATCTGGTCTTCGGATCGAACTCCGAACTGCGCGCGCTCGCCGAGGTCTACGCAAGCGATGACGCGAAGGCGAAGTTCGTCAACGACTTCGTCGCGGCCTGGAACAAGGTAATGAACCTCGACCGGTTCTGAGGTCGGCTGAGTTCTCCTGATCTCTCTTGATCTGAGCGTCCAGGTCGGCCGCACCGGCCGACCTGGACGTCGTCAGCCCGAGGATTCCGCCAGATCTCAGAGCCGGGCGAAGCCGGCGGCGGCCGTGAGAGTGGCCTCTACCAGGATCGGATCGCCCGCGGCCTGGTAGCTGACATCGCCCGGGGTTCGGCGTCCGAGTAGCAGGTAGCAGAATTCCAGCGTGTCGATGCTGACCGAGGCATGCACCTCGGCCTGGGCAGGGGCACCGGCCGGCAATGGCCAGCTGGAGCGGGTGGCGGGGTCGAGCACCCAGTCACTGGGTTGCTCCCCCCGCAGTCTCAACAGCACCTGGCCGCCACTCTGATCCGCGCTCGCGGGCCAGAACTGCGGCAGGATTTGAGCGCCCCCATGAGCGAGCCGGGCCAGGTCGGCCTGTGCCGGATCGCGCGGCGGTAACCCGAGCGTGGTGCGGATATCCCCGCCGTGGATCCAGGTCTCGGCGGCCCGGTCCAACAGGACGGCGGAGACTGGAAGCTCGAGCCCAAGCCATTCGATCGGCCGCCCGATCAGGTCGGGGCTCGCGCTGACGCGGCTCAGTACCGCGAGAGCCTGCCCCCGCCAGGCGGTGTGCACCGCGCTCACGGGCAGGCCGGAGAAGGCTCGATGGGCCGCCCGCGTTCGTTCGGCGATATTGGTGCCGGTACCCGACTCCGGCGTCACCGGCACTCCTAGCGCCTCGGCCAGCAGGGCGTCAACCGCGAACAGGTGTCCCAGCACCGCGGCGACGTCCCAGTCGTGAATTACCTGGACCGCCCACTGCCGTTCGTCCATCCCGTTCAGGAGAGTGTCCAATTCGGCGATCTGGGTGGCGTAGGGAGCTGCAGCCTCCGGGACTTCTGTCGCCCGCGGTGGACGACGGGTGGCCGTGCGATCCCGGACGGCGGCTAGCACCGACCTGCGTACCCGTGCCGGGATGGGGTCCGAGGCGAGGTCGGTCACATCGGTGATGATCCGGAACGCCGGGGACTGCGCACGTCCCTCGCCTGGTTGCGGATCGGATTCCAGGTTCGTCACGCGGTCACCTCCTCGTCCTCTGCCAGCCAGCTGTTCAACCGCCGTAGGGCGCTGCGCATCCGCGACTTGGCGGTGCCTTCCGGGATGCCCAGCGCTTCGGCGGCTTCTACCAGTGTGCATCCTTCGTAGTAGGCCAGCCGCACGAGCACCTGTTGCGGGACGGGTAATCGCTGCACCGCCGCCTGCACCCGTTCAATGATGTGCTTGCGGACCGCCTCGTCCTCGGCGCTGGGCAAGGGCTCCGGGTCGGTGCCCTGCGACAGTCGGCGGTGTGACACCTCGCGCCGCACCCAGTCCACCGATTGATGGTGCGCCAGCGTGGTGATCCAGGCACGAAAGCTGCCCCGGTTGGCGTCGAAGCGGCTCGCGTGTTCCCAGACTTGGATGAACACGGCCTGGGTGATGTCCTCTGCGGCGCTGCGATTTCTGGTGACACGGACGGCGATCCCGAAGACAAGTTCCGAGAACCGGTCGTACAGCTCGGCCAGAGCCGCTTCGTCGCCCTGCCGTAGGCGCAGGCCGATCGCGTTGTCAGCCGCCCGGGTGTCCTCCTGGCGACTCTCGCTCCTGACTGGCATGGAAACCCCCGGCCAACTCGATTGCGCAGACATCGCAGCCGTGATGAAGAGGAACTAGTGGACGGGAATAATACCTGTCACGGTCACCGGGTAGCTATGCGTCGCCATTCGCCTGGTGAGACGCCGTAAGCGGCTCGGAATCGGCGGCCGAAGTGGGTGGGGTCGGTGAAACCGCAACGGCGAGCGACCATGGCGATGGATCGTTGTCGGCTATCGGGTCGAACGAGTTCCTCGCGCGCGCCTTGAAGCCGCTCGCCGATGATCCATTGTTCGAGGCTGGAGTCTGCCTGGGCGCAGACCTTTGTACAGGTGACGCACCGAGATGTTATGTGCGGCCGCGATGCTGGCCGCCCCTAGGCCGGGATCGGCGAGGTGTTGACGGACGTGCGCGCGGATCTGGGTGAGTAGCGTTTCGGCGAGGACGGTACGCAACGACGTCGCCCCGCGCAGTTCGGCGACTGTCGATTCCCGCAACAACCGACCATTGTTGATCGCTCCGACCCGATCGCAGATGTTCTGCACCTCGGCCAGCAGGTGGCTGGACAGCACTACCGTCTGCCCGCTTCGGGCCAACGAAACAACCAGGCTGCTGACGTCGTCCACCGCGATCCGGCCCGCGCGCCCGCTGCCGTAGCGCTTGGTGAGCCCTCTCGTTTCCACCACGAGGTCGTTGGTCGTCATGGCGTCCACCCTGGTGTGGACGGCGTCAGGTGGCATCC
>JANNPJ010000171.1:0-6841 GCA_031400005.1 Kineosporiaceae bacterium
CCGACTGGGCCGGCGAAGTGGAACGCGTGGTCGGACTCGGGGCGATACAGGTAAGTGAGCACAAGGAGTTCGGGACGCACTGGGTGACCATGCGCGACCCGGAAGGCAACGAGTTCGACATCGGTGCCGGCATGGGCTGAGTCAGGCGACAAACCCTCGACGATCATGCACGATTGTTCTGTCCTCAGCGGATGGATCAACCGTGCATGATCGTCGGCGGGGCGAACGAGCCCGACAGTGCCCGGGTGCAGGGGCGGGCTAGGTCAGGACAGGGCTCGCTTGGGCGCGCGCCCGGCCGGTTGGGTGGGACGAGGGCGGCTCGGTGCCGGGGGTACCGCCAGGGTGACCGGTTTGCCGCTGGTCAGCGACACCCGTTGGCCATGGTGCATCAGGTCAAGGGTGCGGTCGTGGTCGTTCAGCGTGTACGTCGCGTCCCGGCCGTTCGTCTCCACCCGCAGGCGCAAACCGCGGTGCGTGATGGTGAACGCCAACCGGGTGATCTCCGGGGGCAGCCGGGGAGCGAAGCTGAGCGTTCCGGCATGGTCACGCATCCCGCCGAAGCCGCCCACCAGCGTCGTCCAGGCTCCGGCGAGCGAGGCGATGTGCAGCCCGTTCCCGGTGGTGTTCGTGGTGTCGTGCAGGTCCATCAACGCGGCCTCGGACGCGTAGTCGTAGGCCAGCCCGAGATGACCCACCTCGGCCGCGATGACCGCCTGGGTGCAGGCCGACAGCGACGAGTCGCGGACGGTGAGCTTCTCGTAGTAGGCGAAGTTCGCCGCCTTCTGCTCGGCGGTGAACGCGTCCCCGCGCAACTGCATCGCCAGGACGACGTCCGCCTGCTTCACCACCTGCATCCGGTACAGCTGCACGTACGGCATGCTCAGCAGCAGCGGGTAGTCCTTGTCCGTCAGCGATTCGAAATCCATCACCGCGTGCCGGGTGAAGCCCTCGGACTGCGGGTGCACGCCGAGCTTCTCGTCGAACGGGATGAAGATCGTGTCCGCGCACTGCCGCCAGGCGGCGATCTCGTCCGCGGTCACCCCGAGCGCGGTCGCCTCGGCCGGATAGCGCCGGGCGACGGCGGCCGCGGCCCGCAGGTTCCGCTCCGCCATCAGGTTCGTGTAGACGTTGTTGTCCTGCACCGCGCTGTACTCGTCTGGCCCGGTGACGCCGTCGATCCGGAACCAGCCGTCCCGATCGTGGGCGCCCAAAGAGCGCCACAGCCGGGCAGTTTCGATCAGCAGTTCGACCCCGACCTCACGGTCGAAGGCCTCGTCCCGGGTGGCGTCGTGATAGCGGATCACCGCATCGGCGATGTCGGCATTGATGTGGAACGCCGCGGTACCGGCCGGCCAGTAGCCGGAGCACTCGTCACCGTTGATCGTGCGCCACGGGAAGGCTGCACCCTTCAGCCCGAGCTGAGCGGCCCGTTGCCGGGCCTTCGGCAGCGTCCGGTGCCGCCAGCGCAAGGCATCCGCGGCGGTGTGCGGCGCGGTGTGAATCAGCACCGGCAGCACGAAGGTTTCGGTATCCCAGAAACAGTGCCCGTCGTAGCCGGGGCCGGTCAGACCCTTGGCCGGGATCGGCCGCTGCTCGGCCCGGGCTCCGGCCTGGATCACGTGGAAGAGCGCGAACCGAACCGCCTGCTGGAGTTCGTCGTCCCCCTCCACCTCCACGTCGGCGCGGGCCCAGAACTCGTCCAGGTACGCGCGCTGCTCCTCGAGCAACCCGTCCCAGCCTGTGTGCATTGCACCGGTCAGGCCGGCGGCGACCTGGTCCCGCAGCGCCGGGACGGACCGCTCGGACGACCAGCCGTAACTGACGAACTTGATCAACCGCAACTTCTGGCCGGGCTTCAAGGTGGCAGTGACGGTGACCCGGCCCCATTCGGGGCGGATCTCCGAATCCGTGGTGACCTTGACCCCATCGGGCGCTTCGATCAGGTGGTCGGCGGCGGCCGACACCCGCCGTCCGCTGCGCCGGGTCTCGTGCAGCAGCGACAACCGCATCCCGCGGACGTCGTGCTCCAGCGGCTGCAGCGGGTTGTCCAGGGCGGCGGCCACCCGCGGGTCGGTGCCCGGATCGGGCAGTTGCTCGTTCGCGACCAGCTCGGACTGCAGCACCACCCGGGCCGAGGCCTCCAGCGGCTCGACCTCGTAGGCGATGGCCATCACCGAGCGGTGGGTCAGGGACACCAACCGGGTCGACGTCACCTTGATCGCCTGACCGGCCGGGGAGCGCCACTCGGCTTCCCGGTGCAGGGTGCCGCTGCGCAGACCGAGGACCCGCTCATGGCGCAGCAACTGGCCATAGCGGACGTCGAACGGTTCGTCGTCCACCAGCAGCCGGATCAGCTTGCCGTTGGTGACGTTGATGATCGTCTGGCCGGACTCCGGGTAGCCGTATCCGGCCTCGGCGTACGGCAGCGGACGACGTTCGTACACCGAATTCAGGTAGGTGCCGGGCAAGCCGTGCGGCTCGCCCTCGTCGAGGTTGCCTCGGACGCCGAGGTGACCGTTGGACAGGGCGAAAACCGACTCGGTGGGAGCGAGGGCGTCCAGGCGCAGCTCGCTCTCTCGGATGCACCACGGCTCGACCGTGAATGCTGCGCGACCGTTCATGAGCGACCTTCTATCAGTTCTGCGAGATCGGTCACCACAATGTCCGCTCCGTGGTCGGACAGGGCCTGGGCCGAGTCCGCACTGCGGACCCGGTCGACGCCGACCACCAGGGCGAACGCCCCGGCCCGGCCGGCTTCGACGCCGGCGATGGCGTCTTCGAAGACGACGGCTTCATCGGCTTCTACCCCCAGCGCAGCTGCACCGGCGAGGAAGGTGTCCGCAGCCGGCTTGCCCTTGAGGTTCGCCCCGATCGCCGCCTGCGCGTCGATCCGGGTTTCGACGAACCGCTCCAGTCCGGTGACCTTGAGTACCTCGGCGGTGTTCGCGCTGGAGGAAACCACGGCGATCCGTAGTCCGGCGGCTTGGGCGGCCTCCAGGTAACGCACCGAGCCCGGGTAGACGGTCACCCCGTCCCGGGCGATCTTGACGTGCACCAGGTTGTTCTTCCGAGTGCCGAGACCGTTGATGGTCTCGGCGTCCTCAGGGTCGTCGGGCGTGCCCTCGGGCAGGTCGATGTTGCGCGAGGTCAGGAAGCTGCGGGTGCCGTCCTGGCGGCGCTTGCCGTCGACGTACGCCGGGTAGTCGGTGGCGATGTCGAACGGGACGAACGGCTCGCCGAGTCTTTCGGCCCGAGCGCGCAGGTAGCCATCAAACATCTCCTTCCAGGCAGCGGCGTGGACTGAGGCGGTGTCGGTGAGGACGCCGTCCAGGTCAAAAAGGCAGGCGCGAACGCGCGCGGGAAGACCGACTGCTGTCGGCCCGGGTCCGGGGCTTGACATACCTCAAGGACACCACAGCCCTGGGCCGGCTGAGACCGCAACGGCACACCTGTCCCTCCTGACCCGTAGCTCTACCACGGTCTGTACACGCTCCAGCGCGCAGGGGTCATTGCGTACCAGGATGGATGTCCGCATCCGGCTGATGGCGAAAGAGCCCTGATGGGGCACTTGATGTAGCCCGGGGGGGCGGTGCTGGGGCTGAGAGTGCCTGGCACTCTTAGCGGCACTCTTAACGGCACTTGTAGGTGAAAGCAGCCGAACCGGTTGTCCGGTCGGGCGAGAGCACTTCGAGGGTCGCGGTGGCCCGCAGGGTGCCCTGTCCGTCAAATGCCCAGCGCAGGACGACGTCCGTCTCCCGCGCACCCGGGGTGACGGCTTGGCGGAGGGTGTGCGAGACCGTGCCGTCACTGCGCCGCCAGCGGTACTCCACGGTGCCGGGCTGACCGTTGGTGGTCAGGGTGCCGGTGACGATCGCGGTCCCGTCGCAGGCCGGGCCACCTGGATCGGTGCGAACCGAGACCCCGGTCACGGCGAGTGGCGGTGCGTACCGTTGCCAGCCCAGGTAGGCCAGCACCCCGATCAGCACGGCGGCCGGTAGCAGCCAGCCGCCCAGGAGGCGGCGGCGCCCGCGTCGGCGGGTGGCGGATCCGGACTGATGCTGGTCCGGACGCACGGTGCCGCGCCAGACGTCGGCAGTGTGGTTGCCGCCAGTGTCCACGCTTGTGGGAAGGCCGGGGCCGAAGCGGTATTCCGTCGCCGGCGGCGCTTCCTGACCAGCTGCGGGCGGCTGCGGCTCGTGCGGGCGCGGGAACCGGGGGACGGTCGGCTCGTGCGGGTACGGCGGCCGGGGGACGGTCGGCTCATGCGGGTATGGCGGCCGGGGGACGGTCGGCTCGTCCCGGTACGGCGGCCGCGGATCCTGTGGTGTCGGCATCTCAGCGAGGCGGATTGCAGGTGCTGGGGGCCGGGATGGTGGCGAATGAGCCGTTGCCGGAGTCGGCCGCCGGGCTGGTCGAGATCTGGACGCCCAGGTAGGGATGGGAGTCGGGGACGGAGAAGGTGTGGGTGTACCTCCCCGAGGACTGGGTCTTGCCCTTGGCCAGTGGAACCGGTTCGGTGGAAACCACCGCGCCGGCCGTCCGTGCGGAATTGCTGTGGAACCAGCTCAGCGTCAGTGTTCCGTCGGCGGCGCCGTCGGATATCACCGTGACCGAAGCCACCATGCTGCAACCGGTGCCCAGCGGCCCACTAGCGACGATCTTCGCGGAGATCACCTTGAGCTTGGGCTCGGGCGCACTGGCACTCGCCGTCGGGGCAGGGTCCTTGACCGGCGGGGCGACCGGTGGGGTGCTACTCGACGGCGGGGTGTCATCCCCCGGCGGGGTCCCCTCGGATGGTGGGGCGCCGTTGCCCGGTGGGGTGTCGTTGGACGACGGGGCGGCAGCGGGCGGCTGGGCGCCAACGGGCGGGGCGCCGGCAGGCGGCGAGGCACCAGCAGGTGGGGCGCCAGCGGGCGGCGAGGCACCGTTCGCCGGGCCGTCCGCAGTCGTCCCGTCGGTCCCAGAGGTGCCTGTACCCGATGTGCCGTCGGCAGCGGCGCCGGTGCCGACGGGAGTGCTGACCGGACCGTGCGGAGCGCTGGTCGCCGACGTCGAGCCGGACTGCTGGGGCGTGGCGGCATTCGACCCCTGCGAACCGCCGGGTGCGGTGGATGAACTGTCCGTCGTGGGGGTGTCGGCCGCTATCGAACCGATGGCGGAGTGGCGGGTGGTGACCACCGCAGTCACCACGAGCCCGCTCGCCAGCAGCGCGACTGCCGCGCTCCCGGCCAGCACCTTCCCGTGCAAGCCCCGGCGGAGACGGTGCCCCGCTCGGAGAGTAGTGGTGGCCAGCGTCGTGGTTCCGGAGGCGCTGCCGCTCGCCGACGGGAACAGCAGGGGCAGCAGGGCCGCCAGCGCGGCAAGCTTGCGCTGCCCGCGCTCCTCCCAGTCCTCGCCGTACGCGGCGACTGCGATCGCGTCAAGATCCTCGACGAAGGATGCCGCGTCCACCGGACGTTCCGCGTGGGACTTGGCCAGGCCACGCAGGATCAACGGGCGTACCGGCTCAGGCACGGCGTCGTCCGGGATGGGCGCGTGCATGTGCTGCATCGCCAGTTGGATCGCCGTGTCGCCGACGTACGGCTTCGCACCGGTGAGGCACTCGAAGAACGTGGCCGTCGCTGCGTAGACATCGGTCGGTGGCCCGGCCGCATGGCCCATCCACTGCTCCGGAGCCATGTACGGCGGCGTCCCCGACACACCAGGGAATTCACCGACGGAGACGGCGATGCCGAAATCCACCAGCACGGACGATCCGTCTGCGGCGACCAGCACGTTGTCCGGCTTGTAGTCCCGGTGCACCACCCCTGCCGCATGGGCGGCAGCGAGGCCGAGCAAGGAACCTTTGAGCACGGTGAGCGCTGCTTCGGGGCCGGTGGGGCCTTCCTGCTTCAGCAAGGCCCGCAGCGGAATACCGTCCACCAGCTCCATGACGATCGCCGCGCCGCGGGCATTCTCCACGTACTCGTACAGCCGGACCACGTACGGGGACGCGAACGTATTCAGTAACTGGGCCTCGGCACGGAATCCGGCGAGGAAGGTACTGTCGGCGCGCATTCTGTCGTTGAGGTATTTGATCGCCACCGGAGTCCCGGTTCCGTCGTGCGTGGCGCGCACCACCCGGCCGCTCGCTCCCGAACCGAGTTCAGCCGCATACGTGTATCCGGGAACCGTCCATTCACCGATGCCGGGCGCAATCATCGAAAGTCACTTTCGTTATCGGGACAAGTCCAGCTCCGGTGCGACCGGTGTCAGGCGCATGCTGATCGCGCCGGCAAGAGGTCGTTATCAGGTTCCGCCGCGAACACGAACGTGCTGTTCACACCGTCGCCGCGGCGTACTTCTCGGCGATGGCCCAGACCCGCTCGAAGATCATATGGTGCGTGTCCGCTGTGGTCAGCTGGAATCCGACATTGATCACGAAGGGAGTGGGTGAATGCTCCTCGGCGTCCCACTTGTCCGCGCACAATGACCCACCGCCTGACCCTGCTTAGTTCAAACCCGTCGTGATCATGCGCAAAGTGACACGTGTGCAGCACAGGTGGCAGCCCACAATGCTGTGTTTGGCCACGATGCTCCGCCTTTGCTCCCGTTATCCCGCTGCCGCCGCACCGGACCGCCCGGACGGCGAGGGTTCCACCGGGATACCGGGATCATCGCTGGAGCAACGTCGCATTGCCTGGCCGCTGAGGACTGATGGCGTCGTGATCCATGCGCGTTTGGTACGGCGATCCCGTCAGGCTCAGGCGATGCTCCCGGGATCCACCCGAAAACACGATGAGGGAGCCGTTCTTGGTAGCGGACGGGAGTATGGCTTGAGTATCGCCGCGCAGGGTCGGTG
>JANNPJ010000175.1:0-5940 GCA_031400005.1 Kineosporiaceae bacterium
TGATCGCGGGGGGATTGGGTCGGTATGCTCTCAGCGTCGTGATGAAAGGTCGATGGCGGACCCTATCGGCTCGAAAGTGGCGCCGGTGGTGGTCTCGGGAGGGTAGTTCTTGGTGCTCGAAGTTCCGGAGACCGTCCGCCAAAAGGCATTGACGACGGATGCCGGCACCTGGCTTGTCGAGCTTCCGAACCTGGTGGCCGGTTTGGAACGAGACTGGTCCATCAGGGTCGGCCGGGCCTACCAGGACGCGACCGAGGCGTTCGTCGCGGAGGCGACCACCGCCGACGGCACGCCGGTGGTGGTGAAGGTAGTGGTTCCGCGCACCGGGAACGACGCGGTCAACGAGATCACCGTGCTGCGGCTGACCAATGGCGCGGGGTGCGTCCAACTGCTGCGGTCCGACGAGTCGCGTGGGGCGCTGCTGCTGGAACGGCTTGGCCCTTCGCTCGCCGACCTTTCGGTTCCGCTTCGGCAAAGGCAGGAGATCCTCTGCTCGGTAGCGAGCCGAATGTGGCGGACGGCACCGGGCAGTGGTTTGCCGACCGGTGCACAGAAAGGCCGGTGGCTAACCGAATTCATCGTCAAGACCTGGGAGGACCTAGGCCGGCCATGCTCGGAGCGCGCGGTCGATCACGCCCTGGTCTGTGCCGAACGTCGGATCGCCGCACATGACGACGAACTCGCCGTTCTGGTCCACGGCGACCTGCACCAGTGGAACACCTTGCAGGCCGGTACGGATTTCAAGCTGGTCGACCCGGACGGGCTGCTGGCCGAAGCCGAGTATGACCTCGGCGTCATCATGCGTGAGGATCCGGTGGAACTGCTGCAGGGCGATCCGCACGATCGGGCCCACACCATCGCCGCGCGGACCGGCCGGGACGCGACAGCTGCCTGGGAATGGGGCGTCGTCGAAAGGGTCTCCACCGGGCTGCTGGCGACGACGATCAACCTGCAGCCGACCGGACGGCAGATGCTCGCTGCTGCGGAGCAGATCGCCGAACGGCACGCTCAGTTCGGGTGATCCGGCGCGACAGCACGACAGCGCCCACGGGTGCCGGGCAATCCCGGCGAAATCCCCTGGTGCGGCGGATGTGACGGATGTGGTCTGATGTGGTTTGTCGGATCCCGAAAGATCGAGAGAGGCGACGGCGCGTGCAGCGACCTGTATGGGCTCCTGAAGACGTCGACATGGACAGTCCGAGCCCAGCGCGGGTGTACGACGCGCTCCTCGGTGGATCGCACAACTTCGAGGTGGACCGCCGGGCCGCCGAGCACGCTAAGGCCATGGTCCCGGACCTGGCGATCGCCGCGGCCGCCAACCGGCGCTTCCTCCGCCGTGCAGTCACGCACGTGGCGGACAGCGGCATCCGGCAGTTCGTGGACGTGGGCGCCGGCATCCCCACGGTCGGCAACACCCACGAGATCGTTCAGGAGATCGACCCGAGTTGCCGGGTGGTCTACGTGGACATCGACGCCGTCGCCGTTGCCCAGGCGACGTCGATCCTCACCGGCAACGAGCGGGCGGTGGCGATCCGCGGTGACTTCCGGACGCCGGAGGCCATGTTGGACGCCGTCAAACAGACCGGACTCATCGATCTGAGCGAGCCGGTGGGCCTGCTGATGGTAGCGGTCCTGCACCTGGTGCCCGACACCGATCACCCCGCCGAAGCGGTAGCCAGCCTGCTGGCCGCCCTCGCTCCCGGAAGCCAGTTGGTGATCTCGCACCTGACCAGCGCCGAGCGTCCGCAGGAAACTGCCCGGTTGAGCGCGGAAGTGGCGCAGCGCGACCGGGTATCGCTGGTCTTCCGGTCGCGTCCGGACATCGAAGCGTTCTTCGGCGATTTCACGCTCGTGCCGCCCGGCCTGGTCACACTCTCGCAGTGGCGTCCGGATCCAGCCGAAGTCGATGCCGGCTCCCTCGGCAGTGCGCTCTACTTCGCCGGCGTGGGAGTGAAGAGCTGACAAATCATGACTGAGGTGGGCGAGCCAGCTGCACCGTCGCAGACCGCACGCACGGCCGCCGTTCGCCGTTACTCCCAGCGTTGGGCCGCGGCCGTGACCAGGAGCGGCTGGGCCACCGGAACCGACGCTGAGATCACCGAGGCGTTGCACCCACTCAGCGCGCGGCTCGCGCACGCCGTCCAGACCGGACTCATGGACGACGAACTCGCCTTCGACGTCGGAACCACCCTGATGAGACTCGGGTACGGCGCCGTGGCGGTGATCGGGCCAACGGTGTTCAGCTTGCTGGACGGCTTCGCCGAGGACTTCAGCGCCCTGGAGAACGCCCTGGGCAGCACGCTGCTGCGCGAGCGAATCACCTCTTCGGCGAGCGCGATGGCCGAGGGTTTCGCCCAGGCAACTCGCGAACATGCCCTGGCTGCGCAGGAGGAATTACAGCGGGCAGCGCTCGCCTCGGTACGCACCGCGCTGGCCGAACGGCACACCTCCGAGGCCCGCTTCCGCGCCCTCTTCGCGCAGGCCGCAGTGGGAATCGGGCTGATCAGCATGTCCGGCCGGGTGATCGACAGCAATGCCGCCTGGGCGGCGATGATGGGTTACGACGTCGCTCAGATGCCCGGCCTGACGATGGCCGAGCTGGTCCACCCGGGAGGTTCGCGACCGGCGATGCGCCGCTTCGAGGAACTCCTGGTCGGCACCCGCGACCATTTCCGCCTGGAGATCACTCACGAGAACCGCAAGGGCAACCGCCTGTATCTGGACCTTTCTGTGTCCACGGTGCTGAGCGCGGACGGCGAGCCGGACTTCCTGGTCGGGGTCGCCGTGGACATCACCGAGCGCAAGCGGCTGGAAGATCGGCTCTGGCAGGAATCCCGTCACGATCCGCTCACCGGTCTGCCGAACCGCACCCTGTTCTTCGAGCACCTGGACGCGCTGCTCACCCTGCTGCGCCCGGACCGGCCGGTCGGGATCTGCTACATCGACCTCGACGGTTTCAAGAGCATCAATGACGGGCTCGGCCACGATGTCGGTGATCGCCTGCTGATCCGGGTGGCCAGTCGGCTGAGCGAGGCGGTCACTGCGCCCGGCAGCCTGCTCGCCCGGCTGGGCGGTGACGAGTTCGGCGTCCTGATCGATGGGGGTGATCCGGGCGATCAGGCCGGCCGGATCCTGGCGGCGCTGGCGGCGCCGATCACGATCGACGGTCGCGAACTGACGGTGTCCGCGAGCGTGGGTGTGGTCGACACGATGACCGCAGGCACGGAAGCCGCCGCCCTGATGCGAGCGGCCGACATCACCCTGTACCAGGCCAAGGCGCGTGGGCGTGGCCGCTGGGAACGTCATGACCCGCAGCGCAACGCCCATCAGGTGACCCGCCACACGCTTGCTACGGAGATGTCCGCCGCCCTCAGCCGAGGCGAATTCTTCCTCGACTACCAGCCTTTGGTCTCGCTACGGGACGGCCGGGTACGCCGGGTTGAGGCGCTGGTGCGCTGGCGGCACCCGCAGTTAGGGCTGCTGCACCCGGACGAGTTCATCGGGATGGCGGAAGAGAACGGTCACATCGTGGCGTTGGGTCGCTGGGTGCTTCGGACCGCCAGCCAGGCCGCCGCCGACTGGTATCGGCGTTTTCCCGAGGCCCAGGTGGGCGTGAACGTGAATGTCGCGGTCGGCCAGCTGTACGACCCAGGCCTGTCCGATCATGTTCGGACGACGTTGATCGAGACCGGCCTGCCGCCACACCTGCTCTATTTGGAACTCACCGAAAGCGCGGTGCTGGGCGAGGCGCCCGGTCCGGTGGACGCGTTGACCGCTCTCGCCGTCGACGGGGTGCGCTTGGTGATCGACGACTTCGGCACCGGCTACTCCAATCTCGTCCATCTCAGCCGCCTGCCGGCCTGCGAGCTGAAGATCGCAGGGTCGTTTCTGCAGGCTTCGCCGACCGGTGACCTGACCAACGACAAGATCCTTGCCGCGATCATCTCGTTGGCGCATTCCCTCGGGTTGACCGTGACCGCTGAAGGGGTGCAGTGCACCGCTCAGGCAGAACGCCTGCGGGAGCTGGATTGTGACACCGCGCAAGGCTGGTTCTTCGGCTGCCCCGGACCGGCCGACGCGATTGCCCGCCTGATCGCTGAGAGCAGCGAGTAGCCGGTAGCGATCCTGGATTGCACCCAGACGAGCAGGTAGCGCCACAGCAGCAGCACCCGCACGTTGTCCCACTCAGCGCAGGACAGGAAACTCAGACATTCGATGGGCCTCAAGCTCACGAACGAACCGGTGTCTTGCGTTCAGCCCGCAGCACCGCCGGGAGGATCCGCTCATCGTCGTCCAGGATCGCCACATCGAAGGTGTTCAGCGAGTCGAACGCTGTCCGGTCGGGTGGATTTGATGTTTCTTGCTCGAACTCAGACTTGCCCCGCTCGAGGGTGATCACATCGCGGCCGAACGAGATCATCAGCAGGATGAGGGCCATGGCCACCGCCGTCCGGGCGATCGTCAGCGGCATCATCGGCGCGAGAGCCAGGGCGAGAGTAACTCCCTGCACCGCCGCAACCACCCGGCGGAACTGGCTGAACTGCAGCGGCGCACTCAGATGCGGTCGGAACCAGGCCGCGGCCACGAACGCGTAGCGCATCCCGCCGAGCGCCAACACCCACCAGCCGAGCGACCGGATCGACACCGCCGAGAGCACCAGCAGCAGCGCGGCGTCCATTTCCATATCGAGCCGGGCACCGACCGCGGAGGACGTGCCGGTCCGCCGGGCCACGATGCCGTCTACCGCATCCAGCGCCAGTGCGGGCGTCACCAGGACCAGCAACCACCAGGGCCGCGCCGGTAACTCGCCAGCCAGGACCATGATCGCGACCGTGGCGGATCCACCGATCAGCACGGTTCGGCCCAGCGTCACCCGGTCGGCAGGGCCGCTCCAGCGGCCGGTTCGCGAAATCACGGTGGCTCCCGCGGCGGCGACCAGACCGATTCCGGCGACCGCAGCCAGTGAGTTCAGCAACGCGGGCCCGGAATAACCGGCCAGCACCACGCACAACACCACGGCCATGAAAGTCGCGACCGTCGAGTCCCGCAGACCCGTCCCGGTCCCGGCGTCGTTCATCACATTCTCCTGTCGTAGCGTCGCACACTATGGCTTCTGATCCGCAAACTGCCACCGCGTACTGGACGATCGCGCCCGGTACGGGTGAACTGCGTCAACATCTGCTTAAATCGCCCGCCCCTGGGGAGGCCCTGGTCCGCGCGTTGCACTCCGGCATCAGTCGCGGCACCGAACTGCTGGTGCATCGCGGCGGTGTCCCACCGGCGGTGGCCGCTCGGATGCGCGCACCGTTCCAGGAAGGAGACCTCCCGGGCCCGGTGAAGTACGGCTACCTCTCGGTAGGGCTGGTCGAGGCGGTCGGCGCGGAGGCCGACGCGGGCCTGCTGGGCCGGACCGTCTTCTGTCTCTACCCGCACCAGGACCGGTACGTGGTACCGGTTGATGCGCTCACGGTAGTACCGGACGGCGTCCCGGCGCGACGTGCGGTGCTGGCCGGCACCGTGGAAACCGCCGTCAACGCGATCTGGGATGCCGCCCCCCGCCTCGGTGACCGGATCGCGGTGATCGGCGCCGGGATGGTCGGAGGCGCGGTTGCCGCTCTGTTGCACCGCTTTCCGCTGCAACGGCTGGAACTGGTGGACGTCGACGAGCGCCGCCGTCCGGTTGCGGACCAGCTTGGTGTCCGATTCGTCACACCGGCCGAGGCCACCGGTGACTGCGACGTCGTGGTGCACTGCTCGGCGACCAGCGCAGGCCTGAGCCGGGGCCTGGAACTGCTCGGCGCGCCAGCGCCACCTGTGGGTCCGCGCCCATTGCCCAGATATCGCCAAGCGCATGCAGCGCCGCGATCCGGGCCATCAGGCGCGGGTCGTAGCTGAACGCGCGCAGGTGGTCGGTGGTCAGGACCTGAATGCCAGTCGCGG
>JANNPJ010000191.1:0-12180 GCA_031400005.1 Kineosporiaceae bacterium
CCAGCCTGATGGGTGTGCAACCGGTGATCGCGGGCCGGTTCTACGGTCTCGGCAACGTGGCCTTCGCCCTGTTCGCGACGGGCGCCCTGCTGGCCGCGATCGCGGTGGCCGACTGGCAGGTCGGCCGGGGGCATCAGCGCCCGGCCGCGCTGCTCGTCGCGGCGATCGGCGTCATCGCCACCCTGATCGACGGCGCGCCCGGGATCGGCAGCGATTTCGGCGGACCGCCGGCGCTCATCCCGGCCTTCGCGGTGCTGGCCCTGATGGTCGCGGGGGTCAAGGTCACCTGGCGGCGGATGCTGCTGATCGCCGCCGTCACGATCGTCGTGCTGGTCCTCCTGGGCGTACTGGACTGGCTGCGGGCCCCCGGTGATCGCACCCACCTCGGGCGGTTCGTGCAGGCCTGCCTGGACGGAGATGCCTGGAGCGTGGTCGAACGCAAAGCGAACCAGAACTTCGGGATCTTGTTCGGATCACCGCTCGGCGCGGTGGTGCCGTTCGCGGTGGGCTTCGTAGTCCTGCTGCTGGCCCGGCCGGCGTCCTGGGGCCTTCGACCGCTGCAGTTGGCCTACGACCAGTCACCGGTGCTGCGCCCCGGTTTGCTCGCCCTCGGGGTGATGCTGCTGCTCGGCGCGCTGTTGAATGACTCCGGGACGGCGATCCCGGCGGTCGCCGGGATCCTCGCCCTCCCGCTGCTCATCGCGGCGAGCGTCCGAGCGCTGGAGCTCGCAGCGCCCACGCCACCACCGCCACCAGCACGGCCAGCATGAGCCACGGTGCCATCTCCCGGCGAAAGCCCAGCGTGAACCGCTCGACGTCGGCCGACATCCCGACCACCCGGCCAGGGATGTAGGCCAGCGCGAGGATGGTCAGCCGGGTCAGCATCGCCAGATCGAGCCAGGCCGCCCCGGCGGCTCCGCCGGCCATCAGCGCGAGCGGACCCCAGACCATCGCCTCGTACCAGGGCAACCCATACGGCGTGGTGAGCAGCCAGGCGGCGCTCAGCAGGACGGCGGCCGTGGCCGCGGAGGCGGTCACGCGGCCGCCGTCAGGATCGGCACCGACCCCCGTCCCGATCAGGCGCAACCGGCGGACCAGCACGAGCGCTAGGACCAGCGCCAGGACCAGGGCCAGCGGGCCGACCACGGTTCGGACGACGCCGCCGAAGACCGGGGCGAGCTGGTCGACCAGCGGCCGCCACGGCGTCGCCAGCGAAACCATCCGGCTGGCCTGACGCAGCTGGTCATAGGTGTGCGGGCCGCTCCAGAGGTGGGCCGGCACCAGCACCAGCAGCGCGCCGAGCAGCCCGAACCCGGCCCGGCGCAGCAGCACCGGGCGCGGGCAGTCCCGCAGTCCCCAGAGGATCGCGAGTCCGAACACCGCGAACGTGACCTTACTGCCGACCGCCACACCGAGCAGCACCCCGGCCAGCAGCGGACGGCGAGCAGCCAGCGCGAGGGCGCCGACCGCGGCGGCCACCGCGATCACATCCAGGTGACCGCCGAGCACCAACTGGCCCAGCAGCAGCGGATTCAGCGTCCAAAGCACCGCCGCGCGACCCCGAGCCCGAGCATCGTGCCTGGTCAGCCGGTCGAGGGTGAATCCGGCGGCCAGGAACGCCGACCCCGCGAGCAACTGCCAGAACCAGATCGTCGCCCGCAACGACCCCTGGCCGAGCCAGGCCACCGCGGCCTGCGCCGCCGTCGCCACCGGCCCGTAGACGCTGCGGGTGTGCTGCCACGGCGGTTGGATGGCCCCGGCGACCGGATCGGTACCGTGGCGCCACTGCAGCGGGTCGACGACGTACGGATCCTCCCCGGCGGCTGCGATCCGACCGTAGGCGGCGTACGAGAGGTGGTCGGCGGAACCGAGCGGTGGGACGGCGGTCAGCACGATCACGGCACCGAGCGCGGCGACCACCACGGTGCGTGGGGAGGGGTAGGCGCCCCGGTTCAGGGCGAGCAGGCCGAGGCCGACGGTGACCGCGCCAAGCAGGCAGGCGACCACCAGCAACCCGGTGACCAGGGCGGATCCAAGGCCAAGAGCGGCATCCCAGGGCGGATACCAGGTGCCGGCTCCGAGTCCAGGTACCGCGGCGGACTCCCCGGCGGCCGCGACGGCGGCGGTCAGCAGGACGGCGAGCACACCGGACGTCGTGGCAATCCGCCGCAGCCAGAGCTGCTCAGGCGCCAAAAGCTCGCTGGTCACGGCGAATTGGTGCCGGTCCGGGTCCGGAGTTTGGCAAGTCGCCGACGCAGAAGCGCCCGCCAGACATCGCGGTACTGCTCGGCCCGATGCAACTGGCCCCTCAGGTCGGAGCCGGTGACCCGGTGATGCAGCTCGCACGGGACCTCGATCACCCGGTAGCCGGCGGTGATCAGATCGATGGTCAACCCGGTCTCTACGCCCCAGCCCGGTGCCAGCGGAACCGCCGCGTCGAAGGCGGCCCGGCTGAGGCAGCGGGTACCCGACAGCGGTTGGGTTGCGGTCCAGCCGGTCGCCCGCTTGATCCCCCGCCGAGCCAGCCGGACCACCCGACCGCTGCCGCCGCCTGCGGTGACCTGCGGCGGGATCAAGGCGATCGTCATGTCGGCCTCGCCGGCCAACACCGGCTCGGCGAGCATTCCGGCCGCTACGGCGCTCTGGCCCAGGTCAGCGTCGATGAACAGCAGCGCTCGGGGGTGCGCGACGTCGTCGTCAAACATCGCCACCCGGGCGGCGCCGGTCTCCATCGCGGCCGCCTTGCCGCGGTTGCGCTGGTGCGAGGCGACCTGGGCGCCGGCGGCCAGCGCCCGTTCGGCGGTGGTATCGCTCGATCCGTCGTCCACCACCACCACCAGACCGACGTCCTCGATGCCGAGCGCGGTCGCAACCGTGGTCGCGATCCGGTCCGCCTCATCTTTGGCCGGGATTACGACGGCGAGCCTTCCGGACCGCGATACCTCGGCGGCTACCGGGTCCCCTGCTTCAGTCACGCCCGGAGGCTATGCCCAGCCGTGGGGCGGCCGGTAGTTTTGGCGATTCCGGGGGGATCGGACATCTCCCTTGTATCACCGCAAACCGCACGGTCTCAGTTCAACCGTATGAGGAGCGTTCAAGGGTGATTTCCGAATGTCTGACCTGACCGACATGACCGAGCCCGACCTGACCAAGCCCGACCCCTTCCTGGCAACGGTGGACGGCGTCCGGCTCGAGGCGTACGACGCGCTCACCGCCAGCGGCTCGGTGCACCGGACGCGGTTTCCCAGCGGTGTCCACGGTTGGCTGATCACCAGCTACGAGGTGGCTCGGTGGGCCCTGGCCGACCCGCGATTCAGCAAGGGCGGCCCAGGTAATGGCCCGTTCCAGGACCAGCTTCCGGCGTATGTGAACGCCGCGACCAGCCATCACCTGCTCAACCTCGACCCACCCGATCACACCCGGCTGCGCCGGCTACTCGCCGCGGCGTTCACCCGGCGACGCTCCGAGCAGATGGCTCCCCGGATCCAGGAACTGACGGATGGCTTGCTGGACAGGTTGGCGCACCGGTTCGCAGCCACCGATGGCCCGGTCGATCTGATTGCCGAATTCGCCTTTCCCCTGCCGATCGCGGTGATCTGCGAGCTGCTCGGCATTCCCGAGAGCGACCGAGGCGATTTCCGGACCTGGACCGGCCCGCTGGTCAACACCTCGATGGCGGGTTTCGAGGCCTACGCGCACGCGGCCACCTCGATGGTCGACTACGTGCACGATCTGCTGGCTCGAAAGCGCCGGGACCCGACCGACGACCTGCTCTCCGCCCTGATCGCGGTGCGTGACGAGGGTGATCGGCTGACCGAGGAGGAGCTGACCTCGATGGTCTTCCTGCTGCTGATCGCCGGGCAGGAGACCACGGTCAATCTGATCACCAACGGCGTTCGCGCGCTGTTGACCCATCGCAACCAGTGGGCGTTGCTGCGCCGCGAGCCCGAGCGGATCGGCACGGCGGTCGAGGAGTTGCTGCGCTATGACGGGCCGCTGCAGTCGGCGATCCCCCTGATCACCTCGGGGCCGGTGGAGATCGACGGCGTGCATGTGGCGGCGGGCGAAGTGGTGGTCATCTCGCTGCTGGCGGCGAACCGCGACCCCGCCCGGGTGCCGGGGGCGGATCGACTCGACATCACCCGACCGGAGACGTCGCACTTGGCGTTCGGGCACGGCATCCATCGGTGCGTGGGGGCACCGCTGGCCCAGGTGGAGGGGCGGATCGCGCTCGGCAGCCTGATCCAGCGGTTCGACCGGCTGGAACTCGCCGTCCCGGCGGCGAATCTGGTCCGCACGCCGGGACTGCTGATGAACGGGCTGATCACCTTGCCGGTGCGGCTCAGCGCAAGGTGAGCTGCCGGTTGACGACGCCGGCCTTGGCCCGCCGCTCGTCCGCGGTGAGCGGTGTAGTAAGTGCCATCGCGGTTCGCAGGCGCTGCTCGAACTCGGTGATCGGTGCCTCCAGTTCGTCGGCCTCGGTCTCGGCGGCCAGGTCCCAGACCGGCACGATCAGACCGTTCGCCCGGAAGGAGCCGACATACCTGGTCCCCGCCATCAGCCCCGAGCTGCCGGCGGCGTGCAATCGGGCCAGCCCATCGAGAACCTCGTTCTCGTCGTCCGGCAGCACCCAGCGCAGGTGTCGCCGGGCCCCAATCTGGCACCAGTAAGCAGCCGACACGGAGGTCAGCCGCTTGGTCGGGATGGCGCTGTTGTTCGCCTGCTCCAGCGAATCACGCACCTCGGGTGTCAGTTCGTCGGTCTCCGGAAACCAGAACTCGAATCCCTCGTGGACGGTGACCTCGAAGCCGGTGTCGGGATCGAGGACGTCCTGCAACCGCGGGCCGGGTCCGGGCAGGCCGGCGACCGGCACCGGGGTACCGGGCTCGATGTCCCGGGCCGTCAACAGGGCGTCGGCCAAGGACCGGCTCGCGTCGCCACCGGACGAACCGGAGGTCTGCAGACCGATCATCAGCGTTCCATCGGCGCGATGCAGGGCCGGCCAGGCCAACGGCAATACGGTCGCGACGGTCACCTCGCCGCCGCCGAAATCGGCAGCGATCTTCACGGTGGCGGTGGCGGCCGGAACGATCTCGCGCATCGCCACCCAGTCGCATTCCCCGGGCAAGCCCTGGAACGGCCGGGTGACCAGGCGCACCGCCTCGTCCCGAGCGAACCGGCCATGACAGCCCTTGTAGCGCTTACCCGATCCACACGGGCAGGGCTCACGACCGCCGACGACGGGAACATCGGCAGCACTGAGTGCGGCGGCGGAGCTCGGACGGTCGGCGAGGGCGACGTTGCGTCGCTGCTTCTTACCCATGGCGCCCGACCTTAGTCGTTGCCGCCGGTCCGCTCAGCCAGCGGCGAGCGCGGGCAGTTCGTTCAGCTGCCGACGGACCTCGGCCGGCCGGTTCGTGATGATCACCTGGACCCCGGCATCGAGGCAGAGTCGCACCTGCTCCGGCGTGTCCGCCGTCCACACATGCAATTCCCGACCCCGGGCCTGCAGGCGCTCGATGTAGCGGGGATGCTCGCGGAGCAGTTCGACGTAGGGGCCGATCGCGGTGCCGGGCGGCACCGAGCTCTCGATCACCGAGATCGGGATCCGGTACTCGGTCAGGTAAACCAGCGGAACCCGCGGTGCGAGCTGATGCATTCGGCGGACCGCCAGCGGCGAGAAACTCATCATCCGGACCGGCGACGGAGCATCCGGTGTTGGGGTGGCCCAGCCGAATTCCTGCAACAGCTCAACGAGTTTGCGCTCCACCAACCCGCCGTAGCGGGTGGGGTGCTTCGTCTCTACAGCCAGTTGCACCGGTCGGCCACAGTCTTTGACGACGCCAAAAAGATTACGCAGCGTAAGCAGATGTGCGCGGTCTGATCTCTCGACGACATCCGGGACCTCGGATTCCTGCCCGCCGTTAGCCGCCGAGAGCTGCTTCCAGGAGCCCCAGTCCAAGCCTTCGAGCTGAGCCAGCTCCAGGGTGGAAACCAACCCGCGGCCGTCCGAGGTTCGATTCACCTGGCGGTCATGTACGCAGACCAGATGGCCATCCGCGGTGATCCGGACGTCGCACTCCAAGGCGTCCGCACCACCTTCGATCGCGTGAAGGTAGGCCGCGAGCGTGTGTTCGGGCTCAGACTCGCTGGCCCCTCGATGAGCGACCACCTGTGGCCGCAGCGCTGTCACAGCGGAAATCGTGTCACATCCGGTGGCAACTCTGCGTCCATATCGGCCGTGCCATCCGAACGAGTGACGGGAAATTCACCAACCCTGCCCATCTCTCCGACGAAGGGTCCGAGAAATGAGCAGGGTTGCGTGGTTTCACATCATTTTCGAGTTGATCAGGACTTCTTGTCGGCCTCAACCTCGAGCACGAGCTTGACCTTGTCGGAAATCAGGAAGCCACCGGTCTCCAGGGCGGCGTTATAGCTGATGCCCCAGTCGGACCGGTTGATCGTGGCGGTGCCGTCGAAGCCGGCCTTGGTGGTGCCGTAAGGGTCCTTGGCGACGCCGTTGAACTCCCAGGTGATCTCGACCGGCTGGGACACGCCCTTGATCACCAGGTCACCGACGAGCACCAGGTCGTCGCCGTCGAGCTTGGCGGAGGTGCTCTTGAAGGTGATCTTCGGGTGGTTCTCGGCGTCCCAGAAGTCCGGGCTCTGCAGGTGACCGTCGCGCTGGGCGTTGCCGGTGGTGATCGTCGTGGCGTCGATGTCCAGCCACGCGGTCGAGCTCTCCGGGTTGGCGGCGTCGATCGTCGCTCCACCCGTGAAGCCGGCGAAGTGTCCCCGAGTGGTCGACACCATGGCGTGCTTCACGGCGAAACCGATCGTGCTGTGCAGGGCGTCGATCTCCCAGGTGCCGGTCAATTCAGTGGGCAGAACAGACATGTCAGAACCTCTCAGTCGTAGATGCGGTCGCGATGACCTTGTAGATGATTCAACACTAAACCAACTGCGGCACCCTTCAACCAATTCCCGCGTCGCGCCATTTGATCAGTCGACCGCCCGGACAACGCGTCCACACGCCGAGGAGGCGCCGAGCAGCAACCATGGGCAGGATTCAGGTATGCCCGCCGTCCCGCTGCTTGCGCCCACCCCCGCACCCACGCCCGAGCCGACCCTCGCGGACGAACACCGCCGGCAAGGGCTGCGCCGGATGAAGATGCTGGCCACCAGCTTGTTCCTGCTCGCTGCGGTGATCTTCGGGGTGACTCTGGGCAAGGAGGGCTGGCTGGGGTTCGTCAACGCCGGCGCGGAGGCGGCGATGATCGGGGCACTGGCCGACTGGTTCGCCGTCACCGCCCTGTTCCGGCATCCGCTCGGACTGCCCATCCCGCACACCGCCCTGATCCCGACCCGAAAAGATCAGCTGGGCCAGAGCCTTGAGGAGTTCGTCACAACGAACTTCCTTTCCGAGGACGTCGTCCGGGACAAGATCGAGCGAGCCGGGGTCAGCCGCCGGCTCGGGATCTGGCTCAGCCACCCACCGCACGCCGAGCGGGTGGCAACGGAACTGGCCGCCGCCGGTCGTGGTGTGCTCGGCGTGCTTCAGGACGACGACGTCGCCGCCGTCCTGGAACAAGTGGTGCTTCCCCGGGTAGCCGCGCTGCCCTGGAGCCCGGTGATCGGCGGCCTGCTGGACGGTGTGGTCGACGACGGCACCCATCATCGGCTGGTGGACCTGCTGCTCGAGGAGGGCCGCAGCTGGCTGGAGAGCAACCAGGAGAAGGTGGTGAACCTGGTCCTCGAGCAGGCGCCGGCCTGGTCACCGCAGTGGGTCGACAACTTGATCGCCCGTCGGATCTACGACGAACTGCACCGGTGGATGATCGAGGTCGCCGCCGATCCCCGGCACCCGGCCCGGATCGCCCTCGATGACCTGCTCCGCCGGCTGGCAGACGACTTGCGCAACGACCCCAAGACCCAGGAACGGGTGGAGGGGATCAAGGAGCGACTGCTCGCCCATCCGGAGATGCGCAAGGCGTCGATGGCGATCTGGTCCACCGTTCGGCGGTTGCTGCTAGAGGCTATTGAGGACCCGGACGGCGATCTGCGCCGCCGGATCGTCTCCGGCCTGGCCGGCTTCGGTGATCGGCTCGCCGGTGACCCCGCCCTGCAAGCCCGGCTGGACGGGTACGTGCAGGACCTGGTCGGCTACGTGGTCCGCAACTACGCCGGCGAGGTGGCCACCGTCATCTCCGACACGGTCCAGAATTGGGACGCCGACGACGCCTCCCGCCGCATCGAACTGCACGTCGGCCGGGACCTGCAGTTCATCCGGATCAACGGAACCGTGGTCGGCGCCCTGGCCGGCTTGGCGATCCACACCATCGTCGTCCTGGTGAACTGATCTCCCCTCCTCAACCCCGCGATCATGCACGCTTGCCCGCTCGCACTAACACAATCTGCAGACGTCTACCATTATCTCTAGCTATGGCTATAGCTTCATATCGGAGGGCATCCATGACCGACGACCTGATCCGCGATCTGCACCGGGCGGAGCGGCAGTTGCAGGCAGCAATGCTGGCCGGGGACGTCGAGGAGCTCGACCGGCTGCTCGATGACCGGCTGATCGCCAGCCTCAGCCCGAGCACCGACCGGGTCACCAAGGCCGAAGACCTGCAGGCCCATCGCTCCCGCCAACTGGTGCTGACCTCGCTGGTGGAGGACGAACTGGTGCTGACCGTCGCCGGAAGCACCGGAGTGACCTGGGTCCTGACCTCGCTCGAAGGAACCAACAACGGCGAACCGTTCCGTACCCGCATGCATTACCTGCGGACCTGGCACCACGACACCCACGGCTGGCGCGTCCTGGCCGCCCAGGTCACCCCGGTCGGGTGATCCTCCCCGCCGGTACGCCGCCGGCGGAAACTCGGTCAGTCGGGGGCGTGCCGGCGCAGGTATCGGCCGAAATGTGGCACGGTGAAAGCAATGCGGCCGCGTTCTCCGCTGTAGATCAGCCCTTTCTTGATCAGTGCGTCCCGGGCCGGCGACAGCGATTGCGGCTTGCGCTGGAGCACCTCGGCGATGGCGGACGTCGGGACGCCGGATTCGGTCGCCGCCGCCGGTTCGGTCGGGCTGGGGTCAATAGAAACATCTGCCATTGCTCGCAAATACTCCCGCTCAGCCGGGGTGGCCCGTTCGTACCGGGATCCGAAGAAGCCGACCGCCAACTCGGCCTCGGACTCCGGCGCCGCCACCCGGACGTCGTCGGCGGTGATCGGCGAGCGCGGAGCGACATCCCACGCCACCTTGCCGTAGGCCTGGACGAAGTACGGGTAACCGGCGGTCGCCTCGTACATCTGCGCGAGTGCCTCCTCGGTGAAGTCGGCACCCTCGTCGAGCGCCGGGGCCCGCAATGCTTGGTCGGCGGCGTCGCGGCCGAGCCGGTCGATCCGGACGTACCGAAACAGTCGCTCGGAGTACGACTTGCTCGCCGAGAGCACGGCCGGCAGGTGCGGCAGGCCGGCTCCGACCACGATCAGCGGCAGGCCCTGTTGGCTGAGTTCGTGGCAGGCGGCACACAGCGCGGAGACGTCGTCCGGGCCGAGATCCTGCATCTCGTCGATGAAGATGGCGACGCCGCGGCCGACTCCGGCCGCAATCCCGGCGACGTCGCTGAGCAGCTCAACCAGGTCGATCTCGATGTCACCAGAGTCCGCCCGACCGGTGACGGCGGGTACGTCGATCCCCGGCTGCCAACGATCACGCAGCGTAGTCTTGGTGACCCTCCCAGTACCCGCCGGATCCTTCATTGCGAAGGCCTTGAGGATGCCCAGCACCTGAGCGGCATCGTCCCGGTTCGCGGAGAGTTCGCGGATCGCCTGGTGCAGCGCGGCAGCTAGCGGACGCCGTAGCGGCGTGTCCGGGCGAGCCTCCAGCTTGCCGGTCCCCCATCGACGGCGGACAGCAGCCGAACGCAGCGCGTTCAGCAGCACGGTCTTGCCGACCCCGCGGAGCCCGGTGAGGACCAGACTGCGTTCCGGCCGGCCACGACTGATCCGTTCCAGGACGACGTCGAAGCTGTCCAGCTCCCCGTCGCGACCGGCCAATTCGGGCGGGCGCTGGCCCGCACCGGGAGCATAGGGATTGCGTACCGGGTCCACGATCAAAGCGTATCCGGTTGTCTATGGCCTGGGCTAGATAACCGGATATCTGGGAATCGCGACCTAGCGAACGGAGGCGGGCCGCCAGCACGACATCGCGGCCGTCACTTCGTCGGTCCTCAGCGGAGGGCGTCGAGCCCTGCCTTGGCCCTCACCCGCAGGCGCGCCTGAACCGCAGTCCACCCGCCTGAACAGACCATCGATCAGCGCATCAAAGTAGCGTTCCCACAGGTCAGGAGCGATTGAATCGGAAAAGTCGGCGATCGCACTGACCATCAGGAAGAGCATCGGGACGTCGGAGGTGTCAAAGTCGGGTCGCAACTGACCGGTCGCCTTGGCTCGCTCGACCAACTGTTCGACGATCACGCGCATCTCGTCCCGACAGCGGGCCACCTGGCCGTGCCCGTAGATCGTACTGAGCATCACCTGCCGAATGCCTCGGTCTCCGGCGAACTCCTCGCAGGTGTACCGGAGGATGGCGATCAAGGCCTCTGCGGCGTCCTCGGCCGGAGCCGCGAGCGCGGCCTCCATCCGGTCGATCTTCGCCTGCATGCGCTCGTTGAAGAGGGCGTCGACGAGTGCTTCCCGATCGGCGAAGCGCCGATAGACGGTGCCGACTCCAAGCCCCGCGTGGGCTGCGATGTCGTCGAGCGTGACATCAAGCCCGCGCTCGGCGAAGACCTCGGTAGCTGCCGCCAGGATCCTGGCTCGGTTCCGAGCCGCGTCTGCTCGCAACGGGCGCGCCGTCGCACCTGTAGCTGTCATACGGAGATTAAAACACATGTGGAGATTCCTTCTCCGCATGCTACTGTCTGCGCAAGCGGCGAATCGTTCTCCGCTTCCAGTCAGCGGAGGTCTCGTCATTACCACCACGGTTGAAACCCCCACTTCGGAGGAGCTCAACGCCGTCGAGCGGCAACACGCCAAACGGTGGTGGGTTCTCGCGATCATTGCTCTGGCCCAGGTGATGGTGATCCTGGACGCCACAGTGGTGAACATCGCCCTGCCGGACGCGCAGAAGGCACTTGGCTTCAGCGACGCCGCCCGGCAATGGGTGGTCACCGGGTACGCGCTCGCCTTTGGCGGTCTGCTGCTGCTCGGCGGTCGGCTCGGCGACATCTTCGGTCGGCGCAACGTCTTCCTGATCGGCTTGGCCGGCTTCGGTATCTTCTCGGCCCTCGGTGGCGCCGCCCCCAACTACGCCGTCCTCGTCATCGCACGGGCCGGCCAGGGCATCTTCGGCGCCCTGCTCGCTCCGGCCACGCTGGCCCTGCTCACCGTGACCTTCACCGACCCCAAAGAGCGCGCCAAGGCGTTCGGGATCTTCGGTGGGCTCGCCGGTGGCGGTGGCGCCCTGGGGCTCATCCTCGGCGGCGTCCTCACCGACCAGCTGTCCTGGCGCTGGACCCTCTACGTCAACCTGCTGATCGCCGTCCCGGCCCTGATCGCTGCGGTCCGCCTGCTCGCCAAGGACCGTCCGACCGAGGCCCCCGGTCACGACATCATCGGCTCGATCGCTGTCACCGCAGGTCTTTTCAGCCTGGTCTACGGCTTCGCCAACGCGGAGTCCAACGGCTGGACCGACACCTGGACCATGGTCTGGATTGCCGTCGGTTTCGCGCTGGTTGCAGCGTTCGCTCTGATCGAGACCCGCGCAGCACACCCGCTGCTGCCGCTTCGGGTCCTCGCCGACCGCAACCGTTCCAGCTCGCTGCTGTCCATGTTGCTCACTGGCGGGGCGCTGTTCGGGGTGTTCCTGTTCCTCACGTACTACCTGCAGACCGGCCTGCTCTACAGCCCGACCAAGACCGGTTTCGCGTTCCTGCCAATGATTCTCGGCATGGGCATCTCAATCCAGCTCGGCGGCGCCCTGTTGACCCGGGTCGGCCCGCGACCGATCGTGCCGGTGGGGATGCTGCTGTCTGCGGTCGGAATGCTCCTCTTCACCCAGCTCGAACTGGACAGCTCGTACCTGACGGCGGTCCTGCCCGGCCTGTTCGTCACCGGCTTCGGAATCGGCCTGATCTTCGCGCCGAGCATCCAGACCGCAGTCTCGGGACTGACC
>JANNPJ010000204.1:0-1630 GCA_031400005.1 Kineosporiaceae bacterium
AGGCACCTGCTCAGCCGCTTGTCCAGGGTCATGTCAAAGGCGGTCTGCTCACTGTAAGCATCCCAGTTGCCGGCCCCGGATTTCTTGCGCGACGTGATGAGGATGTATGTCTGGACGCTTGGTGTGGAGAAAACGGCGTCCTCGAAGGTGTTGCGGGCCGGGGGCCAGGAGCACACCACCACCTCGGGTTCGTAGGTGCGCACAGCTGTGCGGGCGTCCATTCGGGTCACGTCCGCGTCATAGCTGACAGTCCTGTTCCAGCTGTGATCGTCGGTGGCGGTGATCTGCACACCTCTGTCCTGGAGTTGGCGGGCCAGGCTGCCATCTCCCGCGGCGATTTCCAGGCACGAGCGACCCGCGATGAGGCGATCCAGTCCACGCAGGAGTGAATGAGAATAGAAGCAATAGATACCTTGCTCGAACATGAGGGGCATCAGCCGGCGCCGCTGCGTCAGAAACGGCCACACAAGACGAAACGCCGTCAATGAGACAGTTTTTCGCTTGGAATCTTTGGTGAGTATGAGCTTTTCCATGGCCCGGCGGTTAAACCGCCCTAGTCTGATTTCATTACCCTGTACCCCAGCTTCGGCGCACAGCAGCGCTTGCGTCACAGCCCGAAGGGTCATCTGCTGGCGGATTGTCTCGGCGATCAGTTCCTTGCGCGGCGGCAGGCGACCGGACGGGCGTGCCCGCGGCCGTTGGAGCGCCGTCAGGAATTCCCGGAGTTCTTCTGCGCCTGAACGCTCGACCAGTTTGGCTATTTCCGCGTCGACGCGTTGCCATTCACGAGGGTAGACCTCACACATCTCCTCCAGCGAGGGCCCGGTGCGGAGCCACTCGGCGACGTCGACCGGAGGTCGACTGGAGCCGGGGGTGGATAGCTCAGCCTGTCCTCGCGTCATATTCGTCTGTCGACTCCTGTCAGCGTCGACTTGAGCCGCTCCAAGAAACCGGGGCAACGAGCGCCGCGAACCCGCCACGGATGACTCAGGTCACCGATAGCGGATGCCGTTGCTGGTGAGGCAACATGGGGTTCCTGCCTGAGGGAATTCAACCAGACGGTGGAGAATGTCCTGCTCGGGGTGTCAAAGGTCCTGCAGCACGGTCTCCGGGATCAGAAGTACCGTAAGCAACCTCGCCACCGGTGCCGCTCTGGATACCGCGCGGACGCCTGGAACACCCCCGCCCTGCTGTGGCTGGCCCTGAGAATCCTGGGCCTCGCGTGTGCCCGGGCGATGCACCACCTCACCCGCACCGGCAGACTCAAGACGGCCCGCTCCCCGCGACCGGCTCGCATACCCATCGGCTGAAACACCCGCCGGGGCGGGCGAGAAGCCCTGCGCCGACCTTATCGGTCATGGCGGGGTGGGATGACCTTTCGCGGTCATTCCGCCGCGACAACCGCCACTACCCGATGGTTCACGCTGGGACCGCTGCTATCGGTGGGTGTCGCAGTCGCCGACCAGCACGCGCGCAAACCCGCGCGGCGCCTCGATCACCTGCTCCGAACTGGTAAACCCCGCCTGCGCCATGAATGCCGACAACAGGCCATTCTGCGCGGCGCGTCCGTGGACAAAACTCTTGCACATGGTGCCCGCCATTTCGCGCAGTCCCGCGGCCTGCGTGCCGG
>JANNPJ010000205.1:0-43494 GCA_031400005.1 Kineosporiaceae bacterium
CCCTGCCCCCGACTTCGCGGGCCGGGCCGGGCCCGGGCTGGCAGGGCTTGGGCTGGCCGGGGCTGGGCTGGGCAGGGCTGGGCTGGGCAGGGCAGGGCAGGGCAGGGCAGGTGGCGGTCCGGCGAGTGGGTAGACGGCGGCGGACAGAGGCAGGCTTCCAAAGCCTTCAAGGCGCCCTGCGAACGAGCGAGCGCGACAAGACAAGACGTAGCCGGCCAGCCAGCCCGGCGTCGAGCAACCTGCTCAAACCCCCATTCAAGATCCGCACCCGGATCCGCAGGTCGCCCAGCGGATCGGCGGCATCACCGCGGCCGCTCTCATCGCTAAACAAGCTGACCTACTTGATGACCTGCCGCCTGGCTGTTCTGGACCGAGCGACATCAGCCGCGGCCCGCAGATGTGGCTCGCTAGGGCACCTTCCCTTCTTTGCTGGACGGGTCGTATGAGATCTCGTCATCGGCAGTGGTCGCATGTTCTGCAGCTTGTGGGTGCGCCGGACGAGCGCCGTCATTTGGTCAGGACCTCGTCGGCGGCCTCCTCGCCATTGCCCTCGATGTGGTCGACCTCGAGTCCAGACACGAAACCGTTGTGCATGGGCAACGGTAAGGACGGATGCCGCGGGCTGCGGATCGCCCACCTGAACCAGCAGAATTGCTGCGGTGAGTGCCGTCACGGCAGCTAGGCCAGCGGTGGTGATGACACGTTCGCGCCAAGGGGGACGCCCGAACTTCGGTAGGACCGGATTTCGGCCCCGCGTCCATACCTTCCCGTCGACCGAAAGGCACACACCGTGAGACCGGGTCACTCGGCAGCCCAAGAGCGCGCCGATGAGCAGCCGATGAGAAGGGATGAGCTGCCGATGAAAAGCGATGAGAAGCCGATGAGCAGCTAGAGGCCAGGAATGAACCACGAGCGGCCGCCGTCAGCAGTAGCCGAAACAGGATGACGACATACAGTCGGCATCGTGTCCGTCGTCACCCAGCAGGCGCGTCGGCGCTGGGCGATCGTGGTGGCCGGCGTCCTGGTCCTGCTCTGCGCGCCCGTCGCGACCTCGGCGACGACGTCCCTGGTCGGCCAGTTGAGGGGTGTAGACCGGACGGCGGTGCCTCCCGCGCAGGTTCTACTGAAGCGAGCGCTGGCCTCGACGCGGGTGCCGCATTCGGGGCTGGCGGAGAGCATCGGCACCCTCGGGCTGCCGGACCTGTCCCAGCTCACCGAGGTCTCCGCTGCTCTTGGCGGCCGAACCCGGACTCGGGTTTGGTGGGCGGGGGAGCACTCCTGGCGAGTCGACGTCCTCAGCCCCACTGGAGAGCACGGCATCTACGGCAACGGTGATCGAACGGTGTTGTGGGACTACGAACAGGCCCGGTTGACCGAGGTCGTCGGCACGTCGCCGATCCGGTTTCCCAGGGCGGACGACCTGCTCCCACCGCAGGCTGCTCGGCGACTGCTCGCCGGGGTGGGATCGGGTGATCGGCTGGAGGTGCTGCCCGGACGGCGATCGGTCGCGGGCCTGCGAGCCGAGGGCCTGCGGATCGTTCCGGGCGACCGGCGCAGCACGATCAAGCTGGTCGACGTCTGGCTCGACCCGGAGCGAGGGCTTCCGGTGGCTATCGATGTGGTCGACTCGCTGGGGGTCACCGCGTTGCGCTCGAAGTTCATCGAGCTAGAGCGAACGGCACCGAAAACGTCGGTGATCCAGGTGCCTTCGGCGTCGGGTATCCTGCTCGACGTCACCGATGCACCCGACCTGGCCGCCAGAATCCAGCGGTTCAACGGCATCGGGTCGTTGCCGGAAAGTCTTGCCGGAGTAGCGGCCTCGGACCCGATCGTGGGGGGCGCAGCGACGTACGGGACGGGTTTGGTTCGGTACGTGGTCTTGCCGCTGCCCGGGCGACTGGGAGATCAGATTTTTGACGCCGCCAGCACCGGCGGCGGTAGTGCGCTGGACCTGCCGACGGGTGATGAGGGTGTGCTGGTCAGCAGTGGCCTGGTCAATCTCGTCGTGGTGCGAGGGGTTGACCAGCGCAGCTATCTGATCGTGGGCCTGGTCAGCGGTGAACTGCTCACCGACGCGGCCAGGTCGCTCTTGCTGGCGGCGGACGGGTGGTCGAGATGATCGTCACCCGAGCGCTCACCAAGAGCTTCGGTGGCGTCCGCGCCGTCGACCGAATCGATCTCAACGTCCAGGAGGGCGAGCGATATGGCTTCCTCGGGCCCAACGGCTCCGGAAAAACCACGACCGTCCGGATGCTGCTCGGGCTGGTGTTCGCCACCAGCGGCCAGATCGAGCTGCTTGGCCGGGAGGTTCCCCGACGGGTCGGTGAGGCGCTGCCGGACATCGGTGCGCTGGTCGAAGGGCCGGCCGCCTACCCGCACCTCTCGGCTCGGACGAACCTCGATCTGCTGGATGCGTCCGGTCCGCGTGGCCGTCGGATGTCGAGTCGCACCCGCCGGGCCCGAATCGATGAGGTACTCGACCAGGTCGGCCTGAGCGGGGTGGGGCGCAAGCCGGTCGGAGCCTACTCGCTCGGCATGCGCCAGCGTCTGGGTCTGGCCGCCGCCCTCTTGTCTCGGCCCCGCCTGCTGGTGCTCGACGAGCCGACCAACGGGCTGGATCCGCAGGGCATTCAAGAAGTCCGGGAACTGCTGCTGCAACTCAACCGGGAAGGAACGACGATCTTTCTGTCCAGCCACTTGCTCGCCGAGGTGGAGCAGTTGTGCACCCGGGTCGGGGTGATGGACCGGGGCCGGCTGGTCGCCCAGGTCGCGATGGACGAGGTCCGTCGACCGACCGGACGCGCGGTGATTCGCGTCGGTGACCCTGGCGCTGCCCTTGCTCTGCTCGACGGTCGGGTCGCGGAGCGGTCCCGAGATCAGCTGATTGTCAGCGACGTCTCGGTGGAGGAACTCACTCGTCGGTTGGTGGACGCCGGAATCGCCGTCCACGAGGCCAGACCCGAGCGGAACAGTCTTGAATCCATGGTGCTGGCCCTCACCGGACCGGGCTCGGACCGGGTGGATCGGATGGATCGGGTGGACCGGGGTAGACCGGGTGAATAGGCCGCGATGATCACTGTCGAACTGCGCAAGCTGGTGCGGCGCCCACGAACCTGGATCTCGATCTTCCTGCTGTGCTTGTTGCCGACGATCGTCGCTGTCTTCCTGGCTGTCACCGGGGTCGGACCGCGTCCCGGGCAGGGTCCGGCCTTCCTGTCGGCAGTACTGACCAACGGCAGGCTGTATCCGGCCGCAGCGCTCGGCATCGTGCTGCCGGTCTTCCTGCCGCTGGCCGTGGCGGTGGTGGCCGGGGAGTCGATCGCCGGCGAGGCGAGCGTGGGAATGCTCCGCTACCTGCTGGTCCGGCCCGTGTCGCGGACCCGGCTGTTGATCGCCAAGCTGATCGCGGTGATCACCTACACCCTGCTTGCGGTGGTGGCGGTGGCAGCCAGCGGTCTGGTGGTCGGCAGCCTGGTGATCGGTGAGCAGCAGAGTGCGCCGGCGGTCATCTCCGTATCAGGGACGTCGCTGTCCACCGGCCAGCTGTTGGTCCGGGCTGGGCTGATGATGGGATACATCGGCTGGTCGATGCTGGGTGTCGCCTCGGTGTCCCTGTTTCTATCCACCCTCACCGACTCCGCGCTCGCAGCTGCTCTGGGCGGGATCGCTGTGCTGGTCGGCAGTACCGTGCTGGTCGGGCTGGACGCCGCCGCATCGGTCAACGACTGGCTGCCGACCAGGTACTGGCTGGCCTGGGTGGACCTGTTCCGCGACCCCATCCTGTGGCACGACATCGAACGCGGCCTGCTGGTCCAAGCCCTGTGGATCGCCGTGCTGCTCGGGATGGCCTGGGCCGCCTTCAGCGCCCGCGACGTCAGCAGTTGAGCGGGTGCGATCGGGAGCGCGGTGGACGGCGGTCGTTACGACTGGCCCGCGAGCCGAAGTGCGGCGCAGTCCGCGCTCGGTGGGACGCCGGACGGCTTGGGGCCGGCCAGGGCGCGCTCCACCAGTCCGATGGTGAGTGAATCTCGCGGCAGGGCAACGTGTTTCACCTGGGAATCGGCACAGACGCGCTGCAGCTCGATGTTCACCGCGCCGGTCAGCGAGGCAGAGTTCGGTGGGATCACCAGATCGTCGGCGGCGGTCCAGATACTCGTCCAGTGCGGACCGGCAGGCGTCTGAGATAGGTCGGCAAGTACCTCGCCGCCCGGCGCAAGCTGGCGGCAGGCGGTAGGGCAGGCGCTCGTGAGCAATCCGGCGGCCAGCTGGGCGATCTCCGTACCGTGATGCGGCGAGCCGAGGGTGATCACGCGCCGGGCCACCGCCGCACCGTCGAGATCGGCGGCCCAGATTCGCGCCACCACCCCACCGGCGGAGTAGCCGATCACGTCAACGGACGGCGCACCGGAGTCGATCAATCGTTGGGCAGTGCGATCCAGGACTTTCGCCTGCGCACGTAGATCGCCCGTGTTATCGCCGACCGGTGGCACCAGCTGCACGGTCCGACCCGCTGCCCGCAGCGCCGTCCCCAGCGCCGCCAACGAGTTGGTGGAACCGCCGTATCCGGCCACCAGGAGCACGGGGCCGGGCCGGTCTTGCCGGATATCGGCTCCGCCGTGCCCCAGGTTGTCCCGAACCTTGTCCCGAACCAGGACGACGGACACTGCCACGCCGATCAGGAGGAGTGGCAGGAGCCCCAACGCCCAGGTGCGCAGCAGTCGCGCCCGACTCACGGTAGGCAGGCCTCAGGCGGCGTTGACGCCGTGCTTGCCGATGGCGCCGCGCAGACCCACGCACCCAACACACCCGACGCACCCCTCGCAGTCGATGCACCCCACGCACCCGACACAGCGGCGGCAGCGCAGGCAGCCCAGACAGCCGATGCAGTTGATCAGGCCGACGCTGAGCACGGTCAAGAGGCTGCCCGCCACCCCGACGCTGCCGGCGGTAGCGGCGCTACCCGCGACGGCCACGCTTGCGACGGTGGCGGCGCTACCCGCGACGGCCACGCTTGCGACGGTGGCGGCGCTACCCGCGACGGCCACGCTTGCGACGGTGGCGGCGCTACCCGCAACGGCCACGCTGCCCGCTGTCGCGACGCTGGCGGTCACGGCGATGCTGTCGGTGGTGGCGATGCTGCCTGCCGTCGCGATGCTGCCGGTCACGGCGATGCTGCCAGCGGTGGCGATGCTGTCTACCGTCGCGATGCTGCCGGCCACGGCAGTGCTGCCGGTCGTCGCGATGCTGCCGGCCACCGCGATGCTGTCATCGGCGGCTTGACCGCTGACCAGGGCCAGATTGCGTCTCCGCTTCCGCCGGGCCACGGGAGAAAAGTCCATGTCCGGAAGCTTAGAGCGTTTCTCGAAGCTGTGACCGGCGCGAGCGATGCGTTTGCCAGCGCTCCGGTGATCCTCAAGAAGGCCTGGCTGAGCGCCGATGCATGAGCTAAGGCGACAACTCAACGGTAAATTCATCGAACAGGAGACCTCCCTGATGCAGGCCCTGGTCGTTGACGACTCGCGTGTGATGCGAACAATCCTGACTAATTTGCTGGTGGACATGGATTTCACCGTGCTGCAAGCAGCCGATGGGGCCGAAGCACTGCAGATCCTGGACGACGGTGCCCGCCCGGACGTCGCACTGGTTGACTGGAACATGCCGGTGATGGACGGTTTGGCGTTTATCAAGCGATGCCGGGCAAATCCCGATTATCGCGATGTGGTGTTGATGATGGTGACTACGGAGAGCGAGCAGTCGCAGATCGCCCGCGCCTTGGCGGCCGGCGCCAATGAGTACGTGATCAAGCCTTTCACCGAGGAAGACATCACCAAGAAGTTTGAGATGCACGGTCTGACGCGATGAGTATCTCCACCGCGGATTTCAGTTTTGTCGCGGACATGGTTCGACAGCGCAGTGCCATCGATCTGCAGCCGGGCAAGGAGTATCTGGTCGAGGCACGGCTGATACCGGTGGCCCGAGTTTCCGGGATGTCGAGCCTGAATGCTCTGATCGGTCGGCTGCGTCGTGGGGATGCCCAGTTATGTGACGCCGTCATTGATGCCCTGACCACGAACGAAACCCTGTGGTTCCGGGACGCGGTGCCGTTCCAGGCATTCACCAGGCACCTGCTGCCCGAGATGGCCAAGCGTTCACCGGACCGCCGGCTGGTGATCTGGTCGGCCGCCTGCTCCAGTGGCCAGGAGGCGTACTCGCTGGCCATGCTGCTCTTGGACTGGCTCCCGGCGAACCCCGGGTTCGACGCCCGGGTGATCGGCACCGACATCTCCCACGAGATGGTGGAACGGGCTCGGGCCGGGGTCTACACGAAACTGGAGGTCGGCCGAGGCGCCGGTCCGTACCTGCACCGGTACTTTCAACCAGCCGGGCGAAATTGGTTGCTGAAAAAGCAGGTTCGTGATCTGGCGACGTTCTCCTGGGGAAATCTGGCGGCGCCGCCGGTGGGCGTGCCGCCCTGCGACATCATCTTCCTGCGCAACGTCCTGATCTACTTCGATGCGGCGACCAAACGCCGAGTGATCGACCATGCCCGCTCGGTGCTGCGACCAGGTGGGTTCCTCGTCCTGGGGGGTGCCGAGAGCGTCCCCAGCCTCGGGCCCAGCTGGCAACGCCGGGATCTGGACCGGGCCGTCGTGTTCCAGAACATAGGAGGAATCTCGTGAGCGATGCACCGGACCTCGAGTCGGTAGTGCCCGATCTGGAGTCCTTGCTCGCCGAGATGTGTACCTCGGTACTGGGCGAGGACTCGATGCCGATTGCGGACAGCCGACGGCCGAGCGCGCCGATCGGGATCTCTCGCCTGGTGGTGCATGACGTTGCCGCCGACTGGTATCTCGCGGTCGAGGTCCGAGCCTGCGTCGACCTGGTGTCGGCACTCGCGACGAAGCTGCTCGGAGTCGCCGACCCGGCGCCGGATGACCTGCTCGATGTGATTGCCGAATTCGGCAACATCGCGGCCGGCAACGTGAAGACGCTGCTATGCACGCACGGACAGTTGTCGCTGCCGGCGTCCGCCTTGCTCACCACCGTGCCCCATGAGCCGGTTGAAAGCGTACGGGCAGCGGTGGATCTCCTAGGTCAGGTGCTGGAATTGGCCCTGATCCCGTTGACTCGGACCGCCGCCGCCGTCACCGACGCGCGCTGGCCCGGGGCCCGGCCGGAAGACCCGCTGCTTGCCCACCTGATGCCCGAGTTGACGTAGCGATCACGTGACCGAGCGATCACTTGACCGAGCCCGCCGTCAGACTGTGTACGTGGTGCCGGGAGCTTACCTAGGGATCACTTGACCGAGCCCGCGGTCAGGCCGCCTACCAGGTGCTTCTCGATCGCTGCGAAAAGGATCACGACCGGGACGATCGCGATGATGGACGCCGCGAAGAGCTCGTCCCAGTGCTGCTCGTAGCCGGTGACATACGAGTTGATGCCCACCGTGAGCGGCTTCTTCGCGTCGTCCTGCATCAAGGTGAGAGCGACGACGTACTCGTTCCAGGCGGCGATGAACGTGAAGATCACCGCAGTGACCAGGCCGGGCCGGATCAGCGGCAGCATGACGTGCCACAGGGTTCGAATCCGGCCGCAGCCGTCCAGGTTGGCCGCTTCCTCGACGTCCCTCGGGATCGAGGTGAAGAACCCTTGCAGGATCCAGATCGCGAAGGCCAGATTGAATGCCGAATTCGTGAGAATGATTGCCAGGTAAGTGTTCACCAGGTTGAGCTCGAAGAACTCCCGATAGATGCCGACCACCAGCGACGTCGGCGAGAACATCTGGGTGATCAGAACCAACAGCAGGAACGCCGTCCGGCCCGGAAACCTGAACCGGGCGGTGAAGAAAGCCGCCGGTACGGCCACCACCACGACGATCGCGGTCGAACTGGTCGCCACCAGCAGAGAGGTCTTCAGCCAGGAAAGAAACCGCTCATCGCCGAGCACGGTGCCAAAGGTGGACCATTGCCAGGTCCGCGGCAGGAACGATGGTGGTGAGGCGAGGACGTCGCCGCTGGGCCGCAGCGCATCCAGCAACATCACCGCGTACGGGGCGAGGAACACCGAGGTGACCGCCAGCCCCCAGAGTGAGAGCAACCAGGGTCGGATCCGGCGCACGTTCCGGTTCCGGGCCCGGATCGGCGAGCGGGGGAGCGTTTCCGTCGTCACGTCTGCGTCACCTCCTTCCACTTGATCAGGCGTAGGTAGACCATGACCACCAGCAGGATCAGTACGACGTTGAAAACCCCAGCGGCGGCGGACATCCCGACGCTGTGCTCGGCGCTCTTGAACGCCAGCTTGTAGCTGAAAGTGATCGACGTGTCGTGCGTGAAACCGGGATTACGGTCGTTCAAGGTGTAGACGATGGGGAACGAATTGAAGACGTAGATCAGATTCAGCACGCTGGCTACCAGAATCGCCGGGCGCAGCAGTGGCAGCGTGATGTACCGATAAATTTGACTCGGCCGTGCGCCGTCCACTCGGGCTGCCTCAAAAACGTCGTCCGGCACCGCATTTAGACCGGCTAGCAGAACGTAGGCGGTGAAGGGGATCGACACGAACACCCCGACGCCGATCATCGACGGCATCGTGAAGCGGTCGTCTCCGAGAAAGTCGACCGGTTCGCTGATCAGGTGCAACCAGAGCAGCAGTCGGTTCAGGATGCCGTGGTTGTAATCCAAGATCAGGGTGAACAGCCGCGCGGTGATCACCAGTGAAGCGGCCCAGGGAACGATGATCGACCAGCGCATGATCCGCCGCCCGACGAAGTCCTTGGCCATCAGCTGAGCCAGTGCCAGGCTGATCAGGAGAGTCACGGTGACCACCACGACCACCCAGATCACGGTGTTTCGCAGCACTATCCAGAGGTCGGGATGAGCCAGCACGTCGGTGTAGTTCGTCAGCCCGGCTGATCCCTTGCGCAGACCGGTGATCGAGTAGTCGCTGATCGAGGCCCGAATCAGCTCGATCGCCGGGAAGATCACCACCCCGAAGATCAGAACAAGGGACGGCGCCAGCCACAACAGCGCGGACCTTCGGGTGGCGCGCCCCGGCTGCAGTCGCCGCCGCCGTTGCGCGGCGGGTGCGGTGGGCACCACCGACTCGACCACCCCGGTCTGGCTCACCTGAGCGGCCACAGATCAGCTCCCGGACTCGGCGACTTCTGCAGTTCGTCGAGGACCGCCCTCGGGTCACCCTTCGGTGCCACCGCCTTGCCAATCGTCTGCTGGACGGCGATTTTCACCTTGTCCCAGCCGGGATCATCGGTCGGCGTGAGGTGCGCCGCGGGCAGCGTATCCAGGTAGACCTTCAGGGCCGGATCGGCACTGAACTGCTCGACGCCGCTCTTCGTCACTGGCAGGAAACCCTCGGCTTTGATGAAGGTGTTGACCTGGTCCGGCTGGTAATAAAGGTCATAGAAGGCTTTGACCGCGGCCTGATTGCCGTCCTTCTTGAAAGCCATCAGGTAGTCGGTGACGCCGTAGGTCTGCGGAGCGCTGCCGTCCTTGGTCGGCATCGGGGCGATCCCGTAGTCCACCTTCTTTGCCTTGTCCAGGGTTGCGGACAGCGGTGAGAAGCCGACGACCATCCCGGCCTTGCCCGAGGAGAAGAGCGAGAACGCGCCGTCCGTCCGGTTGGTCTTGCCCGGGTTGTTCTGCGTGACCTTGTCCTCCACGGCGAGTTTCTTCAGGAACGAGAGCGTCTCGACGTTCTGCGGGGAGTTGATCGTCCACTTCCCATCGGTCTTCCAGTCACCGCCGTTGTTCACCATCCAAATCGAGAACTCGGCCTGAGCCTCCTCCGGCCCCAGCGGCATGGCGTAGCCGGCAGCTCCACCCCCGAGGCCGGCGACCTTCTTGGCGTTCGCTTCGAATTCGTCCCACGTGGTGGGCGGTTTCGCGATCCCGGCCTTCGCGAAGAGGTCTTTGTTGTAGAAGAGAGCCCGAGCCGAGGAGAGGTCCGGCATGCCGTACATCTTGTTCTCGTACGTCCCGCTCTTGACGAAGTTCGGTAGCAGATCGGCCTTCACCGAGGGCGAAAGCACCTCGTCCGCGCTGTACAACAGGTCGTCCTTGGCGTAACTCGCGTAGGCGTTGAGGTTCAGGATGTCCGGTGGGTTGTTGTTCTGGATCATCGTGCTGCTCTGCTGGTCGATGTCGTTCCAGCTGACCACCTGCACGTCCAGGGTATTGCCGGTCTTCGCCTTGTAGGCGGTGGCGAATTTGGTCCAGAACGCGGACGTGTTGTCCTTCGAGTACTCGGCGGCAACCAGTTTGATCGTGGTCGCCTTCTTCGCGTCGTCACCCGAACGTGCGCCGGTTCCGCCACCACAAGCCGCCAGGGCCAGCGTCGCGGTCAGGCCGAGGAGGCCTACCGAGAGGACTCGGGAGCGTCTGTTCATGAAGAGTCTCCTGTAGGAATCGCTGCCGGTGTTCACCTAGGCGAAGCAGGGACCGTCGCTAGGTTTGTAAGTCCTGCATACAATTTGTAAGGTTTGCGTACGAACTGCGGTGCGTCAAGGTCTGAACCGTCACGAAACGGCAACTGCACTGCAGGTATCGAAACCGTGAATGGGGCGTGGTGAGTGGCATTGGAGCGGCCCTCGGCGATGGTCTCGGCGTCCCGTGCGGGCGAGCTGAATCGCGCCCGGGTGCTGAAGACCCTGTATGCCTACGGTCCGCTGGCTCGTCCCGAGCTCGCCCGGCTGACCGGCTCAACCCGCGCCACCATCGGCCAGATCGTCCAGCCGTTGCTGGACGAGGGCGTCCTGCAGGAACAGAATCCGATCGCCAGCGGAATCCACGGCGGAAAACCGGCTCGGCCGGTCTGGTTCTCCGACAACGGCTGGCCGGTCGGGGCGGTTCTGCTGCTACCCGCAGGCGCGCAGGCGGCGCTGATCACCACCAGCGGCCGGATCGTCACCGCCGCCACGGTAAAGTTTGGCACCCGAAAACTCAGTCATGATACCATCGTCATCCGGCTGACCGATTGCTTGAGCAAGCTGATCGCGACCACGAGTGCACCGTTACGCGGGATCGGGATCGCGGTCGGCGGGATGGTCGACACTCGAGCCGGTGACGTCGTCCGAGTTGGGCTGGCTCCGTGGATGAACGGCTTGGCGATCGGCCCACAGATCGCTCGGGCCACCGGCGTCCCCACCTATGTCGATCTGCAACCGCGCGCCCAGGCCCTTGGTGACCTGCTGTTCGGCGCCGGCCGCAGCGAGGATTCGTTCTGTTCCCTGTACATCGGCGAGGGCATTGGAGCCGGGTTCATTCTGGACGGGTTGCTGCACCGAGGTTCCCGCGGGGCCGGCGGAGAGGTCGGGCACACGGTGGTAGATCGGCACGGCGACGCGTGCAGTTGCGGCTTGACCGGCTGCTGGGAGACGGTCGCGACCGCTCGCTGGATCCGAGCCGAGGCCGCGCGGCGGGAAATGCCTGATCCGGGAACGATGAGCGTGGCACGGCTGGCCGCCCTCGCGCCGAACAACTCGGCCGCCGCGGACCTGCTCCGGGAGTACGCCTCAAACATCGCGCTGGGCATCGTGAATATCCAGCACAGCCTCGGACTGGAGTTGTTCATCCTGCACGGTGACCTGGTCGCGGCCGGTGATCCGTTCCGGACCCAGATCGAGAACCAGGTCCATCGGCGGGTTTTCGCACATCCGGGTGGACCTGTTCGGATCCGCTTCGCGGCGGCCGACGACTACGCGACGGTGCGCGGCGCTGCCGCCATGATCCTCTCCCGGTCAATGGCTTTGGGCTACTGACCCGAGCTTGGCGTGCGTGCGGGTAGGCGCACTCGCCGCAGCGGCGATGCCTTGCCTCGGGTGTGTGCTGAAGCCCGGGTGTACAGCGTGACTCGGACGTCAGTTGTGGTCCGGGTTTCGACCTCTTCGAACCGGTTGGCTAGCAGGGTAAGGCTCGCCTTGTCCACGCCGGCGGATCGGTGCTTGAACAAGCCCTCGACCAGCCAGACCCGCTGGTGCGGTTTCAGCACGCCGACCAGGTCGGCCGTGTCGATCGGGGTGCCGACCAGGTTGGCGGCCCCGATCGGCTGCTGGTCGAGGGCGACGTCGTCCAGATTTGCGAAATTCTGCGGCGAGACTTCGGTCAGTACCCGCAGTTCGGTGGGGACGAAGAGGACGGCATCACCGCGCTTGGCTTCCTCGCCCAGTTGGGCGCTGACACTCAGCAGGTCCTCCTGGTGCCCGGTCACCGGGTCGCGGTAGGCGATCTGGTCGCTGAACCCCAGTGCCGCCATCAGTACGACCGCGGTACTCAGCGTGGCGTACGAGCGGAGGGCGGACCTACTGTCCAGGCTCGGACACAGACCTGCCAGCAGCAGGGCCAGACCGGGGAGGCTGAACAGCAGATAGTGGACGTCCCACAGCGGCAGCACCTGGGAGATCGCAAACAGCACGATGGGCGGTGCGACGGACCAGCCGATCCCGAGCACAATCGCCCGCTTGGCCGGGGTCGAGGCCCAGCCCGACCAGCGCGACCAGCCACCGCGAGCAGACAGATAGCGGACGCCCAGAGCGGCCAGGAGGGCCACGGCCACCACGAGGGGCGCATGTCGCGAGCCGAACTCCAGGGTGAGCAGGCTGCGCAGGTCGTAGAGGTGGGGGGTCTCGATCCAGGAAACCTGTCCGCGCTGAGTGAAGGAGAGCAGCACGAACGGTGAGATCACGGCCAGGCCGGCGGCGGTCGCGAGCGCCCAACGGCGGCGGACCTGCCGGTCGCCGGTCCACCAGACCTGGCCGGCGTGGGCCAGCACGAGCATCAGGGCGAGCACATTGAACAGCCCGAGCAACGCCAGGCTGGTGGCATAAGCCACCTGGTTGCGACGGCTCGGGTTGGGCAACAGCGCCAGCAGCAGGTAGGTGGAGATGGTGGCCAGCAGCGCCACGGTGGCGAACGGCCTGGCCTCCTGTGCGTACCGGGAAGCAAACGGGTTGACCACCAGCAGGAGGCCAGCCAATATCCCGACCCGCACCGAGCCCAGACGGCGGCCGATCAGCACCAGCATCCCCGCGGTCAGGCTCATCGCGAGTACCGAGATCAGCCGAACTGCTGTTACCGAATTGTCGATCTGCCAGGCGACCTGGGCCAACAGGTAATACGCCAAGTGGACGAGGTCGAGATTGCGGCTGAATTGAACGAGTTGTCCCAGGCTGCGCGGGCAAATAGCAATCGTCGCAGCCTCGTCTCGCCACAGTCCAGGCCGGCCAACGTCCTGGCTGAACACCGCTAATCCGAGCAGAACGACCAGGAGAAAGGGCGCATGGGTGTATATACGCGCAAAGGCGTATTTGCGACTCGAGGGTCGGATATGGCGACCGGGCTGCCGGGTATTCGATGGATCTGCACTAAGCACAATCCACATGCTTGTTTCTCAAGCGTGTCCTCCCTTTGCTTGCGGACACGGTATCAGCGGGGTCCTCCTCGGCAGCATTGCCGTAAGCGCCAGTCGCTCTGGGTGTTCAGGACGCGACCTCGACCAGCCCAGCCGGTACCGCGCAGGGCGTTCCGCGGTGCCGGGTTGCGCGCCACCTCCGGTGGGCGCAGGGTTGACTCGGTTGACACCTGTTTGAGGAGATGACACCCGTGAGCCCAGTTCCCGCGATCACACTTCGTGACGGCGCTTCGATCCCGCAATTGGGGTTCGGGGTCTTTCAGATCCCGCCGGCCGAGACCGAGAAAGCGGTCATTACCGCCTTTGAGGTCGGTTATCGGCACATCGACACGGCGCAGATGTACGGGAACGAAAAGGAAGTCGGTGATGCTATCCGGTCCTCCGGTCTCGGCCGCGACCAAATCTTCGTCACCAGCAAGCTGAACAATGGATTTCACCGGCCGGACGACGCCCGGCGGGCTTTCGAGGGCACCTTGACCGCGCTTGGCTCGGATTATGTGGACCTGTTCCTGATCCACTGGCCATTGCCCACCCGATACAACGGTGACTTCGTCAGCACGTGGCGGACCCTGGAGGAGTTTCAGGCCGACGGCCGGGCCCGCTCGATCGGGGTCTCGAACTTCCAGGTCGCGCACCTGGAGCGGCTGGCGGCCGAGACCGACACGGTGCCGGCAGTGAACCAGATCGAGGTGCACCCGTACCTGACGAATGAGGAGGTCCGAGCGTACTGCGCCGAGCACCAGATCCGCGTCGAGGCCTGGTCGCCGATCGCTCAGGGCCAGGTTCTGGGCGACCCGCTAATCACCGACATCGCGCAGCGCGTCGGCCGGTCGCCGGCTCAGGTGGTGCTCCGCTGGCACATCCAGCGCGGCGACATCGTGTTTCCGAAGTCGACGACGCCGTCCCGGGTCCAGGAGAACTTCGAACTCTTCGACTTCGAGCTCACTGCGGCGGACCTGGCCACGATCGCCGGCCTCGATCGCGGCGAAAAGGGGCGCACCGGCCCGAATCCGGATTCGTTCGACTACATCCCGGGCTGACTACCTCCCGGACTGGTCGGAGCAAGGAAGACCGCGGCGAGACGGCACCGTTGGCCTGCTCGCCGCTTCAGGAGCGGTAGTTGGCCAGCAGAGTCTCCAGGGTCTTGCGCGCTCCGACCCGGTGCAGGGACTCCAGCGCCGACAGGTATGCGGTGGTGAAGCGCTCGTCGTCAACCAGGTCGCCGAAGAGTTCACGGTTGCGGACGAAGGCGAGCGGATCGGAGCCCTGCTGCTGGGCGGCCGCGATCAGGCTGTCGCGCAGTCGGTCGATGACGACGATGGGCTGGCCCTGCTCGTCCACCGCCTCGCAGTACCGGGCCCAGGCCGCGACAACGGCGGTGGTCAAGGTGATCGGCCGGTGCTGCGCCAGGTTCTCCCGGATCACTGGTAGCAACCATTTCGGTATCCGGTCGCTGCTTTCCGTGCACAGCCGGGCCAGGGTGTCGCGGATCTGCGGGTTGGAGAATCGGGCAATCAGGTTCGGTTTGTACGCGTCGAGGTCGATTCCGGGCACCGGTTCCAGCGTCGGTGTGGCCTCGGCGTCCATGTACGCCAGCAGGAACTCGGCGAACAGCGGGTCCTGGCAGACCTCATGGGCATACCGGTGTCCGGCGAGGTAGCCGAGGTAGCAGAGGGCCTGATGACTGCCGTTGAGCAACCGCAGCTTCATCAGCTCGTACGGACCGACGTCCTCGACCAGTTGGACGCCGACCTCTTCCAGAGGCGGTCGCTCGCCGGTGTTCCCGGGGCCTTCGGCGGGCCAGCCCTCCAGAACCCATTGGGTGAAGGGTTCACAGACCACCGGCCAGCCGTCCCGGATGCCGAATCGGTCGGTGACCTCGGCGCGGTCGTCGTCCGTGGTGGCCGGGGTGATCCGGTCGACCATGCCGTTCGGGAACAGCACCTCGCGTTCGATCCGGTCGGCCAGTGCCGGGTCACGGAGCCCAGCGAAGGCGGCCAGGCTGCTTCGGGCCACGTCACCGTTGCCGGGGATGTTGTCGCAGGACATCACCACGAACGCGGGCAACCCGCGGTCCCAGCGCCGCCGCAGGGCCTCGGTGATCAGGCCGAACGTCGTGCGGGGGACGGCGCCAGGCTGGGCGTCGTGGACCACGTCCGGGTTGGTGACGTCGAACTGACCGGTGACGGCATGGATGTTGTACCCGCCCTCGGTGACGGTCAGCGAGACGATCCGGGTCGCCGGGTCCGCCATCCGCTCGAGCACCGCTTCGGGGTCGTCCGGTGCGAACAGGTAGTCCACGATCGATCCGATCACCCGTGGCTCGAACCTGCCGTCCGGGTGTTTCACCACCATCGTGTAAAGGCAGTCCTGGGCAGCCATCACGGTCTGCATCTGCCGGTCCGACGCCAGCACGCCGACCCCACAAATGCCCCAGTCCAGCGACTTTCCGGCAGTCATCAACTGGTCCAGGTACATCGCCTGATGGGTGCGGTGGAAACCGCCGACGCCGAAGTGGACGATGCCCACACTGACCTTGCTGCGGTCGTACTCCGGGCGAGCCACCTGCGGATCCAGCACGGCCAGGTTCGCCGCCGACAAAGCGATCGGCTCTCGAATGGACGATTGATTCGCAGGTGGGGAATCGGTCACTTGACGGCACCCATCGAAAGGCCCTGGACGAGCTTGTCCTGGGCGGCGAACCCCGCGGCGAGGACCGGGAGCGACACCACGATGGCGGCCGCGCAAACCTTAGCGAGGAACAGCCCTTGGCTGGTGACGAAACCGGTGAGGAAGACCGGGGCGGTCTGCGCCACCGTCGCGGTCAGGACCCGGGCGAAGAGCAGCTCATTCCAGCTGAAAATAAAGCAAATCAACGAGACGGCGGCGATCCCGGGGGCCACCACCGGAGCGATGATGTCCTTGAGCATCCGGATCAGGCCGGCGCCGTCCACCTGGGCGGCCTCCAACATCTCCACCGGTACCTCGGCCAGGAATGAGCGCATCATCCAGACCGCAATCGGCAGGTTCATCGCGGTGTAGAAGATGATCAGTAGCCAGATGTTGTCCAGCATTCCGATGTTCTGTGCGAACAGGTAGATCGGCAGCAGGCCGGCGACGATTGGCAGCATCTTGGTGGAGAGGAAGAAGAACATCACGTCCGTCCACTTCTCCACCTTCTTGATCGACAGCGCGTACGCGGCCGGGACGGCGAGCAACAGCACCAGCAGCGTCGAGACCACGCTGGCGGTCATCGAGTTCAGCAGCGGTGGCCACGGGCTTGCACCGGTGGAGGCGCCGAAGAACTCCCGGTATCCCTGCAGGGTAAGTGGCGCCAACAGGGAGGGCGGGTTGGTCGCAGCATCCGCCTCGCTGTGGAAGGAGGTGAGCAGCATCCACAGGATCGGCACCACGAACAGAATGCCGATCACCCAGGCGAGGAACCCGAGCAGGGCGCCACCGCGCGGCTTGCGGTCCGCTCGGGGGCGGCCGGTGACTGTACTGGTAGCGGGGATAGGACCCACATCGGTGACCGAGCTCATCGCCCGCCCTCCTCTCGGAACAGGGTGGACACGGTTCGCAACGCGAACGTGGCGATGATGATGGTGCCGATCACGACGACCACGCCCGCAGCTGAGGCTCGGCCGTAATCCTGCTCGTTGTAGAAGGTCTGGTAGATGGTGAACGGGAGGTTCGCGGTGCCGAGCCCACCGGAGGTGATGGTGAAGACGGCGTCGAAGTTCTGCACCACGTAAATGGAGCCGAGCAGACCGGCCAGCTCCAGGTACTGGCGCATGTGCGGCAAGGTCATGTACCGGAAGATGTCCCAGGTTCCGGCGCCGTCCATCTTGGCCGCCTCGATCACATCAAGCGGCCGGCTCTGCAGCCCGGCCAGCAGGATCAGCATCATGAACGGCGTCCACTGCCAGATCAGCGACAGCTCCACGGAGATCAGCGGGTTGTTGCTGATCCAGTCCGGCTGTGGCGGGCTGTCCGAGCCGAACAGCTTCCAGACGGCCGTCAGCAGCCCGTTGAAGAGCCCGTACTCCGGGTTGTACAGCGCGTGCTTCCAGACCAGGGCGGCGGCCACCGGGACGACCAGGAACGGAGCGATCATCATCGTCCGGACCGCACCGCGGCCGCGGAACTTGCGGTCCAGCAACAGGGCGATGCCCAGCCCGAGAGCCAGGCTGACCAGTACCACGGTGGCGGTCAGCAGGATCGTGGTGACCACCGACTGGCGCATGTTGACGTCGGTGAAGACGCGGCGAAAATTGTCCAGCCCGGCGAAGCCACGCTCGTCCGGATAGTAGGCGTTCCAGTTCATGAACGAGATCACCAGCGTGGCCACGAACGGCAGCTGGGTCAGGATGATGGTGAAGATCAGCGCCGGCAGCAGCGGTGCTCGCCGGGCCCAGTCACCTGAGCGCCGCAGCGCCGTCGATGGCGCCGGGCCGGTCGGTGCGGCAGTTGTCGTCGAAGTACTCATTTCGACTCCCGGGCTCGATACCGTTCGGCCACGTCTTCCGCGAGTCTCTGACCGCGTTCGAGCGCCGTGGACACGCTCATCTGACCGGCGATCGCCGAGCTGATGTACTGGGACACCTGGGTGCCCAGTCCCGGAAACTCGGGGATGTCGACGAATTGGATGCCGGGAGCCGGTCGTGGTTGCACCCCGGGATTCAGCGGGTCGGCATTCTCGATCGCGCTCTGCGTCGGGGCCGCAAAAGCCTTGGCCTCGTTGACATATTCGGGGATCTCATAGGTCGAGGACCGCTTGCCGGCAGGCACGCTGGACCAGCCCAGCTCGTTGCCGACCAGCTTCTCGTAGTCCTTGCCGGAGGCCCAGGAGATGAACTTCCAGGCGTTCTCCTTCTTCTCGCTGGCCTGCTCGATGCCCCAGGACCAGGCGTAGAGCCAGCCGGAGCTCTGGGTCTTCACCACCGGTGCGGCGGCGTACCCGATCTTGCCCTTGACCGGTGAGTCGGCCGCCTCCAGCGATCCGGCGGCCGAGGTCGCGTCGTACCACATCGCCGCGTTGCCCTGGATCAGATTGTTCAGGCATTCGGTGAAACCAGCCTGCGGGGCTCCATTTTCACCATACTTGCGAACCAGGTCGACGTAGAACTGGGTGGCCTGACGGAACTCCGGCGCGTCGACCTTGGCCTGCCAGTCCTCGGTGAACCAGGTGCCGCCGAAGGTGTTCACCACCGTCGTGAGCGGGGCGAAGACCTGCCCCCAGCCCGGCTGGCCGCGTAGGCAGATACCGGCCATCCCCGGTTCCGCGCCGTCCACCTTGGCGGCGATCTCCGCCACCTGCGGCCAGGTTGGCTTGTCCGGCATCGTCACGCTCTTGGCCTCGAACACGTCCTTGCGGTACATCAAGAACGACGACTCGCCGTAAAATGGCTGCCCGTAAATCTTTCCGTCGTCACCTTTGAGTGAGGCGACCATCGGCTTGAGGATGTCCGCCTGGTCGAAGCCGGGGTCCTTGGCAATGTAGGGGTCGAGTGGGGCGATCCAGCGGCTGCGCGCATAGATCGGGATCTCGAAGTTGCTCACCGTCGCGACGTCGTACTGACCGGCCTGACTGGAGAATTCCTGGCTGATCTTGTCGCGAACGTCGTTCTCCGGGAGCACGGTGAAATTGACCTTGATCCCGGTCTCTTTGGTGAAATTGGCGGCGGTGAGCTTCTGCAGGTCGACCATCTGCGGGTTGTTAACCATCAGCACGCTGATGCTGTCCGCCCCGCCTGAACCCCCGCCGCCGCCCCAGCCGGCGCACCCAGTGGTGACCAGCCCGAGGACGACGGCAAGAGCTGCCAAGCGTCGTGATCTGAACCCTCTGTCCACGACGACAACCTCTCTGTTGCCTGCTCATTTGAGCAGAGGTCTACTCGAATGAAGTCTTAACCGAAGCCGCTTGGACGTCAATGATTTCTGCCACAATGAGCCGGTTAGCGCTCATATGAGCACCGGGACAGAAAGGCGGGGTGACGTGACAGCCGATCTCGGCGGCCCGGCACAACTCGTGCTCACCACGACCGTGGCACGGCGGTATTACCTGGACGGCAAGTCCAAGATCGAGATTGCCGATGAGTTCAAGCTCAGCCGGTTCAAGGTGGCTCGACTGCTGGAGACCGCCCGCAGCAGCGGCTTGGTCCGGATCGACATCGGTCATCCGGGCGAGATTGACGTCGTCCTGTCGAGCGAACTACGCGACGCGTACCAACTTCAGCACGCGATCGTGGTGGACACCCTGGACGAGCATGACGCGGTGCTGCGCCAGCAGGTCGGACTCGCCGCCGCCGAACTACTCACCGAAATCGTCACTACGGACGACGTCCTCGGTCTGGGCTGGGCGCGTTCTCTGATGGCGATGCGGGCAGAGCTGACCCGGCTGGCACCTTGCCCAGTGGTCCAGCTCACCGGAGCACTGTCCCGCCCGGACGTCGACGAGAGCTCAATCGAACTGGTCAGGGACGTCGCCCGGATCGCCAAAGGCCCGGCCTACTACTTCTACGCCCCGATGATCGTGCCGGACGCCACCACCGCGCAGGTGCTGCTGCGCCAACCCGAGGTTGCCCGGGCGACCGAGCAGTTCGCCTCGGTAACCAAAGCGGTGGTCGGCATCGGGAGCTGGGATCCGCCGTGCTCCACCGTTTACGACGCGGTCCCCGCCGCCGAGCGATCAACCCTGCTGCGACTGGGCGTCCGCGGAGATGTTTCCGGCGTGCTGTTGGACGCCGACGGCGCGGCCGTCAGCGCACCGCTCACCCGGCGGATGATCTGCATCGATGCCGCTCAACTCCGGCGGATTCCGGAGGTGATCGGGCTCTGCTACGGACCGGAGAAAGCCCTCGCCGCCCGGGCCGCCATCCTCGGCGGCTACGTCAGCGGCCTGGTCACCCACACCACCTTCGCCCGCGCCCTGCTAGCCCATTCCCCGGGCCACTCCCCCCGACCCCACCCCACCCCCTAGCTACCCCACCCCCTAGCCACCCCGGTCATGCACGATTGGCCGCGATCCAGCCCTCGAAGAGCGCAGGCGTACATGATCGGCGGCAGGTTTGGCCGCCCCGCCCCCCCTCGCCCCCGCTGCGCCCGCCCCGATACGCCGTGCTGGGGCCGATCCGGGCCCTGTTCGGGGGCGATGCTCAGGTGATACTCCCGGTAGCCACCCAAAAGCGCTGGCTGATCTTATTTTCGGGTGGACAGCGGGAGCATGGGCCGGCAACTACTTCTCAGTTCAGTGCCGCCAGCCCTATCCAGCCAGCGCTCTGCCGTCAGCCGAGAGGTAGGCGGTGCGGCGTTGCTTCCCAAAGTAGGTGCGGGTCAAGGGTTATGGAGGAGCGGCTGAACCCCGACCGGCGGGGACCGCCGAGAATCAGGTTCGGTCGAGGGTCAGAGTGCCGACGCCGGCCACGACGTCCACCAGGAGTCGATCCTTCGCGCTGGTGTATCCGGCCGGGTCCTCGGTGTCTCGCCCGCTCGCACCGTAGAGCGTGGTGCCGCGCGCGATGCCTTGCCGCTGTCCGCCGTCCACCGTCGCCCGCCCGGCACCACTGCCGAACGTGATCTTGCTCGGGAGGCTGGGCGGGACGTGCAGGGCCGCGGTGGCGAGCCCTGCCTGGATGCGCACAGTCTGCTCGCCGACAGGATTGGGCAAGGTGAAGTCGATAAGGTCTGCTCCGCCATGCGTTTCGACCAGGTTCACCTGCCCCGAACCGAGCGCGAGGTGGATCCGCTTGGCGCCTTTGTTGACGACGACGTCCCAACGCACACCCGCTGCGATCCGGACGTCGATCTGCACTGCCGCTCCGCTGTCTGCGGCGCCGGCATCCTCGGTCCACACCCGGAGCCGATCGCCGTCCATCTGGGCTCGAGGCCGGACGCCGCTGCCGTCCCCACCTGGGGTGGTAACGACGGCCAGGTCTCCGCCGAGGTCGGCGGTACCGACCACAAGTGAATCTGCGCCGCTGTCAATGTGGATGACAGCGGTCTGGCGTCCGTCGAGGGCGACGGCAACTCGCTGATCGTCGCCACTTCCCGATGCCAGGTTCCGGACAATGAGCGCGACGGCAAGGACGAGGAGAACGGCGAGGGTGATCAATGGCCAGACCGGTCGACCGGTCCGGGACGCTGGTGGTGCCGCGACCGCTGACGTTGCCGCGGTCGGCTCGGTCTTCTGGGCTGACCAGGCCCAAGGGGGCGGCTCGGCCTCGTGGATTGGCTCGACCCACGGGATCGGCTCGACCCAGCGGGGCGGCTCAGCCTCGTGGGCCGCCTCGGCTTCGCGGTCTGACTCGGTTTCGTGGTCTGACTCGGGCTCATGGGCTGCATTGGGCCAGGGGATTGCCTCGGGCCAGGAGGGTGCCTCGGGCCGGGAGGCTGGCTCGGTCCAAGGGTCCGGCTCGGTCCAAGGGTTCGGCTCGGCTTCGTGGTCCGGCTCGGTCTCGTCGGCAGGCTCCGCCTTGTGATCTGGGTCGGCTTTGTGGGCAGGCTCCGCCGTGTGGTCTGGCTCAGTCTCGGAGGCTGGCTCGTCCACGGGGTCTGGCTCGTCCGCCGCGAGCACAGGGGTCGGGTGCGTCGGGGTCGGATCCTGGAACACCATGCCCCTTTATCGGATGCCGCGCGAATATAGTTGCCCTGTTCCGCAAATTTCTCCTTCGGCCACCTCTGAATCCGGCTTTCGGGTCTTTCCGGGCAGGTCGAGGCCGGGCCAGTGTCCGGTTTGCGCGCCGGAGTGGGGTGCCGCTCTGCCCATGGAGTCGTGGGATTTACTCTGGTCGCCAGCAGCCGACATCAGCCGACAGCAGCCGCTAGACAACGAGAGATCGGTCAGGTGTCCGAAAAACAGCAGAGCGCCGGACGCCGCCTTGCCCTGGAGGATCTGCGCGCCAACTGTGCGAACTGCTTCGCGCTGTGCTGTGTCGTGCCCGCGTTCGCTGCCTCCGCCGACTTCGCGATCGACAAGCCCGCCGGACAGGCCTGCCCTCATCTGCGGCCGGACTTCGGCTGCGGCATCCATACCCGGTTGCGGCCGAGCGGCTTCACCGGCTGCACGGTGTACGACTGTTTCGGCGCGGGGCAGAAAGTTTCCCAGGGCACCTACGCCGGGCGGGACTGGCGCACGGCTCCGCGAACCGCGGCGGAGATGTTCCAGGTTTTTCCGGTGATGCGGCACCTGCACGAACTCCTGTACCACCTGACCGAGGCACTGGCACTCACCGAGCCGGCGGCCAAGCCGACAACACGGCGGCCGACAACCGGACAGTCGGCAGCCGGGCCATCGGCGATCTCGTCAAGGTCGCTGCACCGCGAGCTGAAACGAGCGCTCGAGCAGACCCAGCAGCTCACCGACGGCAGTCCGGAGGCGCTGATCAGGTTGGACGTCGACGCGCACCGGCAGCGGGTCAACCCGCTGTTGCAGCGCACCAGTGAACTGGTCCGGGGCGCGGCCTACCCGCAGCACAAACCGAAGGACCATCGAGGGGCCGATCTGATCGGGGCCAAGCTCAAGGGCGCCGACCTGCGGGCGGCGAACTTGCGGGGCGCGTACCTGATCGGCGCCGACCTGCGTGCGGCGGACCTGAGGACGGCCGATCTGATCGGTGCCGACTTCCGCGGTGCGGACCTGCGTGGCGCTGATCTGAGCGGGAGCATCTTCCTCATTCAGGCGCAGATCGACGCGGCCAAAGGCGATACAGCAACACGCATTTCGCTGCCATTGACGACGCCAACCGAGTGGATCACTTGATCTCCGAGCGATCAGGGGCAAGGGTCCAAAGGTGAGCGGTCACGGTCGAGGCAGCAGCGCGATGGCCTGTTCGGCGACATCGTGGATGAAGGCCGCGTCCGCCCCAGCCTTGCCGAGCGATTCAATGCCCCGCAGCACGGCCAGCACCAGAGCCGCCAGTCGATTGGGGTCGACCTCGCGGGAGAGGTCTCCTTCCCGTTGGGCCGCGGCGATGCTGTCCGCGAGGGCGCCGCGCAGATCGGCGAACGTGGCAAGGGCTCGGTCCGCGACGTCCGGATCGGTGCCGGACAGCTCGGCGGAGCCCTTGGCCAGCAGGCATCCGACACGTTTCCGGTCGGCGATGGTGGATTTTGCGATCGCCCTGATGTGGTCCAGCAACCGGGGATAGGCCGGTCCTGGACCGCTCAGATCAGCCCGCGCCTCGGCGACGACTTCCCGGCAGTAGAGGTCGAACGCGCGCAGGAACAGATCATGCTTGTCGCCGAAGGACGAGTACAGGCTGCCTTTGCCGAGGCCGGTGACTCGGCACAGGTCCTCCAGAGAGGTACCGGCGTAGCCCGAGCGGTGGAACTGGTTGCGAGCCGATCGGACGACGTCTGCTTCATCGAAGGTCCGGGGCCTGGCCATGGCTCGGACCATAGCATGTTATGTACCGATCGGTCAGAAACTCGCTGGTTTTTGACCGGACGGTAAAAAACGATGTAAGGCGAGAGGGCGACGTCAAGACTGAGAGGACGACGTCACGAACGTTGCCTGAGGCTCAGGTCGCGCCGCGGGTAAGTGAGCTCGGTCGAGCTTCAGCCGGGACTTGCTTCGGTGGCCGCGGAGAGCTCGGTGAGCGCTGGGAGTTGACTGGCCGTTGGGAGTTCGGTGGGCGCTGGTGGATGGGGCGCCAGGAGCCCGCGGAACCATGCAGTGCGCCGAGAATCAGGTCGGCGCGCTGCGTTCTTTTGAGGTTCTCTCGCTTGTCCTGCTGGACGACAATAACGGTGGCGATAATCAGCATGGAAGTAGCGAACGAGCCGATAAACATAAACATTTGAAAAATCATTTCTGCGTCGCTTTCAATCCCCGTACCCGATGCGATGGCGGCGGTCTGCCGGAGGCGCTTGAGGGCGCGATTGACCGGCGAAGGCCGGTTCTGACCACAACCGATCGAGTATGCATGGGAGGTTCCCCCAGGATCAGAGTCGCATGAGCTTTCTCGCTATGCAACTGAAAATATCAACAAGACGGACACCTTTCGGTGTCGCCTCGGGTTGTGTCGTCGGGGCTCGAATGCCGATTGATAGATCATTTGATTGGTGGATCATCGCCAACGGTGGAGAATCGCTCAATGACATACCGGGAGCGGGCGACTGAGGTCCCTGGGGTGGTGCTGTGGCGCAGTGTCGCGGCTCCGGAACCGTCGCTGATCCTGCCTGACGGTTGCCTGGATCTGATCTGGGACGGTCAGCAGTTGTTCGTCGCCGGTCCGGATGCCAGGGCCCGGTGGCACCAGAGCCTGCCCGGGAGTCGCTATGCGGCCCTGCGTTTCTCCCGCGGTCTCGGCCCCGCCCTGCTCGGCGTTCCGGCAGATGTCCTCACCGACCGGAGCGTGGCCTTGGCCGATCTGTGGCCAGCGGTCCGCGCCGACCGACTTGGTCAGCAGGTGGCCGCGGACCCGGTCGGTGCGTTAGTGGCCTGGCTGGCCGACCGCGCGGCCAGCCAGGCTGAGACAGTGGATCCGCAGGGCGCCCGACTGTTCGCGATGGCGGTAGCGGGGTTGCCGGTGGCGGCAATGGCCGATGAGGTGGGACTGAGCGCCCGCCACGTGCATCGGCGTTGCCTGACACTTTTCGGGTACGGGCCACGGCACCTGGTTCGAGTGCTGCGGTTGATGCGCGCTGTGGAACAGGGCCGAGCCGGGCTGCCGCTGGCCGAGGTGGCCAGCGGCAGCGGATTCTTCGACCAGGCGCACTTGTCTCGCGAGGTCCGGGCGCTGGTCGGGATAACCCCAAAGGCCTTGCTGGTCAGTGATAATCGTCGGTGATCAAGCAATCAGGCCGTAGGACGACGCGAAGGCGTCATTCGGGCAGCCGAGCGAAGAGGTCGATCGCCGTGCCGTCCGGGTCCTGCACGACGGCGTAGCGCATCCCCCAGAAGGCGTCCCACGGCTCGAGATGACCGTGGTATCCGGCGCCGGTGATTTCCTTCCAGGCGTCGTTCACGTCCGCGGGGCTGTCGCATTCGAAGGCGAGGGCCACCCGGTGGCCACCGATCGCCGGTGACCAGCTCGGGTCGAACGAGCGGATCGTCTGCTGGGTGTCGAAGGCTAGCAGGATGCTGCCGAATGCGGTTTCCACATGCGGCTCTTCGTCCGCGGACGCAGGGATGGCGAGCCCGAGTAGCCGGTAGAAGGCGAGCGTGGCAGGCATGTCGGCGACGACGAGTTCGATCAGGGCAGGTCGCAAGTTCATGGCCCCACCGTAGGCGGGAGAGACCGACCACGTCTTGGACGCTTCGGACATCGACCCTGTCCCGTCACGACCGGCGGCAGACCGCGAGCGGGACGGCGGACCGGCGTAGACTGCGTCGGTGGCCGATGACTACCGACTCCACCGCTTCGTTTCGGCTCAGGACGAAGGCGGTACCTACGACCGCGCCGTTCAGGAACTGCGGAACGCGCGGAAGCAGAGTCACTGGATGTGGTTCGTCTTCCCCCAACTCGCCGCGCTCGGTCGCAGCCAGATGGCCCAGCGGTACGCGATCAGCGGGCTACCGGAGGCCCAGGCGTACCTGCAGCACCCGGTGCTCGGCTCTCGCCTGGTGGAATGCGCGAACCTGTTGACGGCGGTCAGTGCAACGAGCGCCGAAGAGATTCTCGGGGCGGTCGATGCCCAGAAGCTCCAGTCGTCGATGACCTTGTTCGCTCAGGCGGCACCGCAGGAGCGGGTGTTCCAGGATGTGCTGGACCGGTACTTCGACGGAAAACCCGATGAGGGAACGACGTCCCGGCTCTGAGGGAGCGCGGTTGGGGGTCATGCTGAGGCAGGATCAAGGGATGCAACTGCGTCCCGACTACCCGATCGTCACCGCCCGGCTGCGGCTGCGCCCGCTGATTCCGGACGACGTCGAGGCGCTGCTGGCCTACCGGGGCCGGGCCGACGTGTGCCGGTACCTGCCGTTCGAGCCGATGACGTCCGCGGTGCTCCTCGGTCGGTTGCGAACCGACCTGGCCCGCACCGTGCTCACCCTCGAAGGCCAGGCCTTGACTCTGGGCGTCGAGCTCGCCGAGACCGGTCAGCTGATCGGTGACGTGGTGTTGTTCTTCCGCAGTCGCGAGCATGCCGGCGGCGAGCTGGGGTACGTCTTCCACCCCGACGTCGTAGGTCGCGGTTATGCCACCGAGGCGGCCAGGGCGATGCTCGAACTGGCGTTCGGACAGTTCGGCCTGCATCGGGTGATCGCCCGGTTGGACGCACGAAACGAACCCTCGGCGAAGGTGGCCGCCCGGCTGGGCATGCGCCAAGAAGCTCATTTCGTCAAGAACGAGATCTTCAAGGGGGAGTGGGCCGATGAACTGATCTACGCCGTCTTGGCCGAGGAGTGGCCGACATGAGGGTGACGCGGCAGAACGTGCTCGGATACCGGGCGTGGGCGCAGGGGCTCGACCGGCGCCCGGGCGGTATCGACCGCATTCTCGACCTGGGTGTTCAGGACACCCCGCACGGTTCGGCGCGGGGCGCGCTGGTTGCCCGAGGTGTCCCGGTGGCCGACCCGCCCGCCGCAGCGGCGGCAACCGGTGCACTGGTCACGGTCTGGTCCTGGCGCGGGGCGCCGCATCTGCATCGTCGGACGGATCCACGGTTCCTGGCCGAGGCGCTGTGGCCGGTCAGCGACGCGGACGCGCAGAAACGGATCGCCACCTCACTGATCAAGGACGGCGCCCGCCGCGGCCTCGAGGCTTTCACCGAGGCGGCCTCGGCACTGCGTGCCGCCGTCACTACCCGGTTGCTGAAGGGCGAAGTCAGTACCCTGGTCAGCGCGCAGATTCCGGTAGATCTGACCCACGACTGCGCGGCCTGCCAGGCCCGGCACATCTCGGGTTCGCTATTCCAGCAGGTCGGCCTGGCTGCCGGGGTGCAGGTCGACACCGGGGGACGGAACACCTACCTGTCGCCGCTGCCGAAGGACGTCCGGCCCACGACGGTGCCCACCCGGGCGAAGCGGACGCCGGAGGCGTTGCTGCGTTACATCGAGACGGTTGCTCCGGTGTCGACCGCTCACCTCGCCGCCATGGTGGGCACCAGCCAAGCGGTGGTCGCCACGCTGATGCCGGGCGGGCTCATCCAGGTCACCGGCCCTGAGGGCAACGGCGGTTGGGTGCCCGAGGCGGCGCTGCCGCGCCTGCGCGAGGCCGAGCCGCCCAGGCTGGTCAGGCTGCTTCCGCCGTCCGACCCGTGGTTGCAGGCGCGCGACCGCGAGTTGATGGTGCCGGACGAGGCCCGGCGCAAGCTGATCTGGGGAGCCATCGGCAATCCCGGGGTGCTGCTGGTGGACGGCGAGGCGGCCGGGATCTGGCGGGCGAAAGTGCAGCGCAAGCGGCTCGTGGTGACGATCGACGGGTTCAGGTCGGGCCCCGCCAGGCTTCGCGTCGAAATCGAGCACGAGGCTGGCCTACTGGCGAGCTCCCGCGGACAGGATGACGCTGCGGTGGAATTCATCTGAGGCGGCTACGAGTGCGGTTGCCAGCCGGGCGGGCCGAGGACGTATCCGAGTTTGTCGCGCAGGGTTGCCGCACCCCGCACGTCCCGGACCATCTGCGCGTAGTCGCCGTATTGGAGTGAGAGCAGGTTATAGGTGTCGACCTGCGTGGTCAGGCCGTAAGTCGGCCGGTAGATCTCCGGCTGGAAACTGCCAAACATCCGGTCCCAGATGATGAAGATGCCGGCGAAGTTCTTGTCCAAGTAGATGGCGTCACTGCCATGGTGCACCCGATGGTGTGACGGCGTGCTCATGATGAACTCGATCGGCCACCACATTTTGCCGATTACCTCGGTGTGGGTGAAGAACTGGTAGATCAGGTTGAAGCTGAAGGCGACGTACAGCGTCCACGGCGCGAACCCGAGCAGCGGCAACGGAAGCCAGAAAAGCGCCTCGGTCCACGGGTTCCACTTCTGTCGCAGTGCGGTGCCGAAGTTGAAGTACTCCGAGGAGTGATGCGCTTGATGCGCGGCCCATCCGATCCGGACCCGGTGAACGAAGCGGTGATGCAGGTAGAACGCCAAGTCGAGGGTCAGCATCAGCAGCACCCAGTACCACCAGGTGCCCGTGTGCAGGTGCCACGGCGCGAGATAGACGCTCACCGCGACGAAGACGAAGAACGTCCCGATCTTGAACAGGGTGAGGAAGATGATCGATCCGAGGCCCATCAGGATGCTCGTGCGCGCGTCCTTGGCCAGGTAGCCCTTGAGTTTCGGGCCTTCGGCCGAGCCGACGTTCGGGCCCGGATCGAGCCAGCGCAGGGCGGCGAGCTCGATCGCGATGCTCAGCAGGAAAAAGGGTGCCGCGAACGTCAGCGGGTTTTTGTACGGGTCGAGCAGGTCCTCCATCACGGCGTCCTCTCCGAAGCCGATATGACCATGAGGTAACTTACTATAAGGTCATATCTGTTCGTTAGGATAGAGCCATGTCCCGACCTAATGCCGGTACCAAGGGCGTACCCCGACTCGATCGGGAGAATCAGATCCTGGACGTCGCCTCGGCGGAGTTCGGCGAGTACGGGTATGCCGGTGCCTCGATCGTCCGGATTGCCCAACGCGCAGGTATCTCGAAACCGTTGATCTACAACTACTTTGAATCCAAGGAAGGGCTGTTCCTGGCGGCCGTCGAGCGGGCGGGGACGGTGATTGCCGACGAGATCGAGCGCATCGCGCACGGCAGCAGCGAGGGGCTGGTCCGCGCGCTGGAGACCCTGCAAGGGATCTTCACCATCCTGGAACCGCAGCCCTACATCTGGAAGCTGTTCTTCGACGAGTCGGCCCCCCGCACCGGGCCGATCGCCTCGGCGATCGGTGGCTATCGGGAACGCATCACCAAGACCGCCGACCAGGGTGTCACCGTGATGATGCACCAGCAGGGCGTGACGCAGAGTCTTGATATCTCGGCCATGACGGCCGTCTGGTTGAGCGTCGTTGACGCGCTGGTCAACTGGTGGCTCGAGCACCCCGACCAGACGGCCGAGCAGATGACCGCCCGCTGCGTCCGGCTGATCGGCGCGCTCTTCGGCGAAGATCTCAGCTGACCCTCCGGTCTGCCGCTCGGCACTACCGCTCAGTCCTGCCCGGTGATCGCCGCACGCACGGCGCCGAAACGCAACCGCTCCTGCTCCAGGCGCAGGTTCTCGCCGTATCTGCCCTCGACAAGGTCACCGTACAAGGCGGCCTCGTCCGGAGTGAGCCGTGACAACTCGGCGTTCATCGGCGTGGGCTCATGTCCCCAGTGCGCTTCGTGGTCGAGCAGCGTCTGGCGGTTCATCAGCATCGACCGCGCCGCTGGGAACGTGGCGCGCAGCCGATCGAGCATGACGAAACCGTGAGTATCCAGGTCTCCCCAGTAGATCAGCTCGGGCACCCGGAGCCAGTGCAGCGGAGCCAGCCGGGAGACGGCGTACCCTTCCCCGAGCACAGCAATCGCATCGGGCACCGAAGGCAGGGCGAGGTAAGTGATTTCGTTTTCGACGATGTAGAACCGCTGGGCTTGCAGCGGGGATTCGGCGAGGTCGTCGACGCGAAGGCCAAGCTCGGCGGGCCCGGGACAACCACCCAGCAAGGGCTTGCCGTCCAGTCGTCGCATCCGCACCAGCGACGGTTTTCGGGCCAGTCGATATCGTCCGACGAACGTGGTGCGCGGAAAACTTTCGTCGATCCGGTCGGCCGGCAGCACGTGATCGAGCAGCTCGCCGAGGATTGCCCGATGCTGTTCCACGAACTTTGTGTCGACGCCGATGACATCGATCTGGCGCAGATACAGGTGCGGCGAAGCGTTGGCTTCCATCCAGTCCACCACCGCGAGCAGCCGATGCCAAACAGGTTCGTGAGTAAGGACTTTCAGCGGATTGTCGGCGACCCAAGTGTCGAGCCCTGGACGTGACTGCCGGGTGGTTTCGGCTAGGTCCAGGTACCGGGCCACGTCAGGTCGGACGCCGAGCAGGCGCCAGACTGCCTCGCGATCGTCAATCCACACCCGGGCGGGCAGCTCATTCGTGCCTACCAGCCGGCCACCGACTCGGACCCACTCCAGCCGGACGCCCGCGACGGACACTTTCCGCCAGGTCTCCAGCCATTCCTGGACGTCACCGAACTGATCGGACAGTTCCGCCGCGGTCGGCGAGCGCAACCCGATGGACAGCGCCCGCCAGGGCCGCTGGTACGCCAGGTCACCGAGGAATTCCCCGCTGTTCCACCGACGGCGTAGCTGGTCGACAACGTCCGCCGGGCCGAGCCAGCGGTGCTGTCGGGGCTTGCGGGCAGCCGCGGTGGGCATCTCACCCGTCCAGGCCGGTGAGTCGCTGGGCCTCGCCGGCAGAGCTCGTGGTGGCGGGCTGGACCTGGATCAACCGTTCGAGGTCGCGTCGGCGGCTGTGTCCGGCCTGGCGCGCATGGAATTCCTCGATTGTGAGGGTCTGCAGCTGCGAATAGTTGCCAGTGCGATTAGCGACGAAACCCACGGCACTGACGAACGGTTCGATGACGTGGATCTTCTGCAGCGGCGTCACGATCATCAGTTGCAGATCGAGCTTGCGGAACAGGGACAGCGCATATCGCGTCGACTCGTCCGATCCTCGCCCGAACGCCTCGTCGATCACGACGAAGCGGAAGGTCTTCGACCGATCCACTCCCCAGTCCAGTTTGAACTGGTAGGCGAGCGAGGCCGCGAGGATCGTGTAGGCCAGTTTCTCCTTCTGGCCACCGGATTTGCCACCCGAATCGGTGTAGCTCTCGTGCTCCGAGTCGTCGTCGCGGCGGCGCTCGGAAGCGATGAACACGTACCAGTTACGCACATCGGTGACCCGCTTGGTCCACGCCTTGTCGACGTCGGTCTGCCCGACCCGCCCGCGAAACCGCTCGACGATGGCCTTCACCTGCAAGAACTTGCGCTCGGAGTACTGTTCATCGCCACCGCCGGTGACCGCGTCCTCGGTGCAGTTGCGCAATTCGGCTTGGAAATCGCGGATTTCGACGCTGGGCGTCGGCTGCGTCTCCAGCCGGATGTACCGGTCGGGGTTGTAGTCGATGACCGACAAGGACTCGTTGATCCGGTTAATCCGCTCGTGGATCAGGCTCACCTGCCGAGTGAGTTCGGAGCGGAACTGCGCGACGTCCCTAATCGTGTTGGTGTTCAAGTAGGACTTGAAATCGTGCTCGAAGCGGGGAAGGTCGTCAAGAACCACCCGGTCGTGCAAGTCGCGGAATTCGCCGATCGAGGCAACCGACGAATCCATGTCCGTCGTCTCTACCGGAAAACTCTCTTTGAACCTCTGCATCGCCGTGACGATCTGGTTGCTGGTCCGCTCGAGCCGGTTGCGCTGAGTCTTCAGTTCCGCATAAAGGGCCTCGCCGGTCTCCCGTTCCCAGGTGTCACAGGCCTCGGGTGTGGCCAACGTGGCTCTCGCCGCTCGCAGGGTCAATTCCGCGAGAATTTCCTGGCTCGGCCCAGGCTGGCCACTGCCGAGGATCTCCCGGCAGGCCCGCATGTCGTCCGTGATCTTCTTTTGCAGTGCGATCAGACCGCCCCGGTCCTCGCGGGCCTTGTTGGTCAGCGCCGTCACGTCGGCTGTTTCCTTCTCGACCGCGGTCAGGTCGCTGGTGATCCGGGCAAGCTCACCGGACGATGACTCCAGGGCCTGCCGCTCGCGTTCCAGTTCGTCGATCCGGCGGACGACGGTTGGCCAGTCGAGATCATCCCAGGACTGGTAGTCCTCGAGTTTGGCGAACGTGCTCCGTCGTCCGGCCACGGCATTCAGTCCCTGCTTGGCCGTGGCCAGCGCGGCGCGCAGCTGCTCCTTGCGCACCTGAAGACCGGACGCCCGTTCCAGCAAGGCATCGATCTTGGCCTGATTGCTCCACCCCAGGACATAGGTACCGCGATCGCCGACCCGGCTGCTGTCGTTCTTCTCGTGCCGCTGCTTGTCCTTGACCTGACCGGCCCGGGTGACGGCCCGCTCGGCGCGGCGGAACTCGTGCATGGTGGCCGCGCAGATCAATCCGGCGCGGTGCCTCAGCTCCTTCTCCAGCCAGGCGTAGAACGGCGAATCCTGAAGTATCTGGAGCTTCTCGTACAGCCGCTCGCTGCCGACGTCTCGCGACTCCACCGGGACGGCGGTCCGCGCAAGCGTGGCTGGTACCCGGTAGTAGACCAGCCGCATGCCGAGGTGCGAGGCGTCGATCCACTCGGCGACGGCCGCGTAGTGCCGGTCCGGGACCAGCAGGGACATGCCGAACCCGCGTAACAACCGCTCCGCAGCGCCTTCCCACTCGACGGCTTCCGGCCGCACCTGGAGCAGCTCTCCGGCGAACGGCAGTTCCTCGGTCGCGATGTCGAGCTGGCGGCCGAGCTCGGCGCGCAGTTCCAGGCTGCGACGCGGCAGATTGTTGCGGCGTTCGCTCAGGCTCCGCAGTTCGGCGTTGATCTCCGCGCTCTCGGCCTCGACACCGCGAGATTGCACGTCTAGTTCGGTGACGGCGTTCTGCGCCTCGGCTTCCTGCTCGGCGACCTGGCCCGCTCCCTCGGCGATCTGCGCGCTGAGTGCGGTGAATCGCTCCTGCTCGCCGAGCTGGGGCAGGCCCACCTCGGTGACGAGCTCATTGAACCTGTCGAATCGGGCCTGACGACGGCCCCGCTCGACCTCCTGAGCGATGAGTTGGCGCTCCAGCTCACCGAGCCGATCACCGCCGAGGCCGGCTCGCTCGATTGACAACGCTTCCTTGCGTTCGCGCAGCTCACCCGCGCGCTGATCAAGCCGGGACACCTCGCTGGTCGCCGCGTCGATCTCGGCGCCGTACCTCTCCAGTAGCTTCTCTAGCAGGCTGGCCTTCCGGTCGGCGCTGAAGAACCGCACCGCGCTGCGCTGCGCATCCAGCGATGCGACCAGGCCGGTCAGCGTGTCGTGGGCGGCGCAGTCCGCCAGCAGCGGAGCGAGCTGATCGACCTGCACCCGGGCCTTCAACACCGCCTCGTGCGCCCGATTGAGATCTTCGAAGTGACCGACGAGCTTGTCTATCCACGTGGTCGCGTCGTACGGCTCGAGCATGTGGCTGCGAACGAAGTCGTTGAGATCGGTGACCGACTTCATCGAGACGGTCTGGTGGAACAGCTCCATCGCCTGTTCCGATCCGATCCCCAGGGCTCGGCGAAACTCTCGGCCGTAGGGCGGGAAGCTGTCGTGCAGGCTGGCGCCCGAGCGGCGCAGCTTCTTGCGCAGCCCGGTGATCTCGGAGCCGAACTCCGCGAAGTCGGTGACGATCGTCAGATCACGTTCGGCGACGACGAAGAAGCGCTCGGGTTGACCCTGGGTGTTCTTGGTCCAGAACACCTGCGCCAGGGTCACCGTGGTGTCGAAACCGACATTGTGGAACACCCCGAGGATCACCGAATACGTCGCCGGCGACGTCCGCAGCGCCACCGGTCGGGACGTCCCGGTGGTCTCGTTGCGCTCCGAGCGGTAGTGCCCACGCACGTACGAGCGCAGGTCCCGTTCTCGCGTCGTCGCTCCTGCTGCCTTGTTGTAGGAGATCCGGTGGGCCGGTAGCAGGAGCGTCGTCACGGCGTCGACCAGGGTGGACTTGCCGGATCCGATGTCCCCGGTCAGCAGGGCGTTGTCGCCGTTGGGGTCGAACGACCAGACCCGCTGGTCGAAAGTGCCCCAGTTGTAGATCTCCAGCCGGCGCAGCCGGAAGCCCAGTGGTGCCGCGGCCGTGACGCCGAGCTCGACGGCGCTGAACAGGGCGGTCATGCCCGCACCCGACCGTTCGACGGTTCGGCCGGACCGCTAGCCGGTTCACCATCCGGCTTGTCGGTGTCGGTGAAACCGACGAGTTCGGCGTATTTCGCCAGTTCCTCGTCGAACGTAGCCAGCCATTGCGCGTCCACGAAAGCCTTGAGAATTCGCCGGATTTCGTACATTCCGCTCTCGTCTCGCACCCGCTTGAGGAAGCCAAGGTCGACCACCTTCCCGATCAGGGTGTCCACCTGGTCGACCAATCGAGCCTCGTTCGAGTTCTCCGGAATGAATACCCGCAGCATCTCGACGATCTGATCCCGACTCAAGACGCAGCGGGACCCGGCGTCCGAGACGTCGAACTCGGCCAGGCGCTTACGGAGCAGCGCCAGCAGCAGGCTGGTGTTGAATGGCAGGGACCGGCGTGCGATCAATCGCTGTGGCCCCGAGCGGTCGGTGCTGTCGGCCTGTTCGTCCTCGGGTCGCGACCGCAGGAACGCGTACCCCTCCGCTTCGTCGATGATCACGACAAGCCCGATCGTCGCGACGTAGTCTCGCACCTGGGCTTGAAGCTGCAGAAGATGACGCCAGGCCTTGGCGTGGGTGTCCTGGTGCAGCACCCCTTTCATCAACTGAGTGACGACCAGGGGAAGATCGAGTTCACTCTGAGCCAGGCTTGGCGTGCTCATGATCCTTCGATTCGCTCGGGCGCGGCGCTTATGACAATGCCTTCCTCGCTCACTGGCGTCCTCTCTTCCGCTGCTGGCATCGGCAGGGTGCTGTGCCCCGAACGGGCGAACACCACTGCCGGGACAGTGGCTCGCCGTGGCACCGCATCGGCGTCGGTCCAGGTCACCGTTCGTCGTTGCGTCTCATCGAAAATAACCTCGAAGTCGGGGTCTTCGAGGGAAAAATAGGTGATCAGTTCGGCCAGGCCGAGCTCAAGCGGGCGACTCGCGAGCAGTTCGACGAGGCCGATCTGGGTTCGGTTCTGCAGCAGCTGACGGACTGCCAGGCTCAGCGGCGCCGGATCGACGTAGACCTGTTCGAACAACAGGGAGGCATCGACCGTGTCGGTTTCGCGCTCGACGCCGGCACTGTCGATCGGGGCTTTGGTGATCACGGTGTACAGCGGGCGCTCCATCGGGAGGTTCACCGTGGGGGAACTGGCCGCCATTGGCACCTGCACCATGACCGGAGCATGGTCACGCAGATCCAGGGCATGCGACTCGATGCTGCGCAGGAGATCCACCACCCGGCGGTTCTCCAGCCACACCTGGTCGTCGAGGAACCGTCGCAACTGCTCGGAGAGCAGGCGCACCGTGGCCTGGGTGCGTTCCCCGGCCTCCAGCCAGTCGTGGTGAACGTGCGACATCCGACTGTCAATCGGCCCGAGTTCGGGCATCGCGTGCACCCGATTCAGCAGGTCGACGAACTGCTCCTGGCGGGACTGAGAGAGCAGGAAATCGTAGAACGCGTGGAAACTTCGCCCCTGATCGGACTCGGTGATGGACGAGCGACTGCCGACGATGTCGTCAAGGAGTTCGCCCTTGGAGCCGCCCCAGGTTGCCACTCGTTCACGCAGCGCCCGATCCAGCGTCCGGAAGTTGGTCTCCACCTCGCGGAAGTCCGACAGCAAGGCTCGCGCAGTGGAGGTGAACTGCTGGTAGCGGTCGCGAAGGGCGGTCGGATCTAACACGTCGACCACGCCGTCTCGGGCCCGCTGGATCTGCCGGTCGAGCTCATCGCGACGCCGTTCCAGATCGGCCAACCGGACCTGCGGATCGCTCTCACCGCCCAGCGCCATCTGCTCGAGCAGGTCGAACACCGTGGCCAGCCGCGATTCGGTGCCGACGAAGTCGCGGGCCCGCAGCGAGGCCACCCAGGCGTGTGCCTTCTCCAGGTCGGCGGTGGCGTCGAAGTGCGCCGTCTCGGTGCCCGGGGGATAGAACTTGCGCAGCCAACCGGCATCGTTGGCGGCCCAGTCGTCGAGGTACGCCTCCGCGCGGCGAGGAAACGTGCCCGGCCCCAACTGCTCGTTCAGGTAAAAGAGGACGTCGTCCAACTGGGCAGCGAGGTCGGCGGCCGCGATCGACCGGACGTTCTCCTCGATGAAGACCTTGCCCAGGAAACTCAAGATCAACGGTGCGTGCTCGGCTCGGAGCAACCGCCACGCCGGGTGGTGCTGCCGCATCGCCACCAGTTCGTCGAACTGCATCTCGCCTCCTCTCCAAGGCCACCTCGTCGAGGATGCCACGGGCCACCGACAGTCAGGTCCCGGAAACCGCCCGGACCTGGCGCTGCAGCCCGCTGGCCCGCAGCACCCGCCGCTCCACGCCGGCCCGGAAGGCCGCGTCCGTGCCCAGCAGCCGCACCCGCTTGCGGGCCCGGGTCACCGCCGTGTACAGCAACTCCCTGGTCAGCAGGGACGACTCGACCGGCGGCAGGACCACCGAGACGGTGTCGTACTGGCTGCCCTGGCTGCGGTGGATCGTCATCGCGTGCACCGTCTCGATCGAGGCCAGCAAGGTCGGCGGTAGCAGTACCGGCGCGTCCGGCTGGCCGAACGCGGCAACCAACGAACCGTCCAGCGACACCACGACGCCGGTGTCCCCGTTGTAGACCTTCGCCTCGTGGTCGTTCGCGGTCACCAGCAGGGGCTGTCCCGGATACCAGTCATCGAACGGTGCCGACACCCAGGCCGAGGCCAGCCGGTCCCACTCCCGGACGCCGAACGGGCCCTCGCGATGCGCGCACAGCAACCGGTGGTCCTCCAGATGAGCCAGCGCTGCGCGGATGTCCCCGACCGAGGCCGCCGCCCGAACGGCCGCATCGGCGCTGACCACGTCCGCCTGCACGCCGCCGATGGCACCCGGCGTCTCGAGCGACAACGGCCCACCGGCGTGCAGCAACTCGAGCGCCCGATCGGCGTCCCCGGTGCGGACGGCGACGGCGAGTTCGGCGATCGCACCACCGAACCGCCGACCCCGGCTCAGCCGGACGATCCCCGCTCCGAGCCTGGAGTGCTCGGTCGCGCTGAGCGCCACCTCGGTGGGGTCGTCGGTCCGGAGCTGGCCGCCGTCGACGACGTCCAGATTGTCGATGACGTCCAGGTCTGGGCCGACTAACCCGATCAGTGCTTTGTCGACGAGGGCGGTGACCGGCCGGGCGACCAGGTCGCCGAGCACAGCGCCGGCGTCCACCGAGGTCAACTGATCCGGGTCACCGACCAGGATCAGTCGCGTCTGCGGGCGCAAGGCCTCCAGCAGCCGGGCCATCATCGTCAATGACACCATCGAGCTTTCGTCCAGAACGATGACGTCGTAAGGCAAATGGTTGCCGGCATCATGCTTGAACCGGGTACTGCTGTCCGGTCGCCAGCCGAGCAGTCGGTGCAACGTCATCGCTGACAGCTCCGGCAGGCCCAGTTCCCCGGCCTGCTCGCGGACCGCCTCCTGCAATCGGGCAGCGGCTTTCCCGGTGGGCGCCGCCAGCGCGATCCGCAGGCTCGGCTGGTCCAGCCGCTCGAGCAACTTCAGCACCCGGGCCACGGTATGTGTCTTGCCGGTTCCTGGACCGCCGGCCAGGATCGTCGTCCAGCGGGTCGCGGCCAGCGCCGCCCCGATCCGCTGCCGGTCCGGGGCCGGCCCCGGAAAAAGCGCCGCCAGTCGTTCGGTCAGCCCGTCGGCGGCGGTGATGGTTGGTCGGGTGGCATCCCGCTCGTCCAGCGCCGCCCGGATGATCTGCTCCTGCCGCCAGTACCGGTCCAGGTAGAGCAGGATCGCGCTGTCCGTGTCCACCAGCCGCAACGGCGTCAGCCGCCCTTTCGCCGGCGAGTTGACCAGCGGACTTGCCCGCAGTGACCGTTCCAGGTCAGCCGGTGCAGGCCAGGGCAGGGCGGCCAGATCAACCTCGGGATCATCGACGGCGATCTCGCTCAACCGGGCCAGGTCGACGCAGACCGATCCCAGTCGCACCGCCCGGACCGTGAGTGCCGCGGCCAGCAGCACCGCCTGGTTCGGCTCGCCGCCGAGTGCACCGAGCCGGATCGCCACCTGGACGTCGGCCGCCTCCAGCACGCCTGCGACGTTGAAGGTGCGCAGCAAGCCGTTCGCGCGCTGCACCAACCGGGCTGCGGTCATGCCGGAAAACCCTTTCCCGCCAGCAGGTCAGACAATGCCGGAATCAGCACCGCCGGTGGATCCCAGTCGAAAACACCACAACCCGAAGGCGTTTCTGGTCCAACCATGCCGCGAACGAACAGGTATGCCATCGGTCCCAAGTGGCGTGCCGGGTCGTACCCCGGCTGTCGCCAGCGCAGGTAGCGATGTAGTGCAACCCCGTAAAGCAAGGCCTGGAGCGGATAGTGGGACCGCAGCATTTCATCGGCCATCGCCTCACGGGTGTAGTTCAAAGCGGTCAGATCGCCGCGAGCCAGCCGGTTCGTCTTGTAGTCGACGACGACGTAACGCGGCCCGGCCAGACGCAGGACGGCATCGATGCTGCCGGTGAGGAAGCCTCGCAGTGGCGGCGCGTCGACCTGGTCCAGCAGATCCGGATAGGCGGCGAGTGGGTCGTCGGCGGGCAAATGCTTGCGCAGCAGGGTGGCGACGTGCGCCAGCGTCACCTGTTCGGCACCCGGGCTATCACCACCGGCCAGGGGCAGCTCGAAATCCAGCTCAGCGAGCCGGTTTCCTGGCGTGATCGAGGCCAGCGTCCCTGTTCCCGCCAGGCCCAGCGCCTCGAACCCCAGCGGGGTGTGGAACACCGGCAGCAGGGCGGCGCACAGTTCGGTCGGGTCGATGCTGGACAACTGCCGGCCTACCACCTCTTCACACCGTCGCCGGAGTTCATCCTCGAACACCGGTGCCGCCGTGTCGACCAGCTCAAATACCTCATGCACCAGCGTTCCGAACACTGCACCGCTCGGCAGGCCGTTCATGGTGGACGGCGGACCCCCGGCGACGACGTCCACCATCGGCTCCTCGGCCGGTTCGTCGTCCAGTGTTGGCTGCTCGGGTTCGCTGCCCGAACCCGGGTTGCTCGAACCCGAATTGCCCGAACCGGGGCTACCCGTTCCCGCGCTCTCGTGCGCTGCCGCGGTCAGCGCGGAGTACGAGGTCCGCCGCCACAGGACGTCGATCGACCGACCGAACCGCGCGACGTCCAGAGCCGGCGGGTTGTCGGTCGGTGGCGTCCAGCGCAAGCCCTGGGCCGCGCCCACCTGCTCCACCCGCACCTGGTCAATCGAAGCCCAGCCGGCGAACTGGGCACCGAGTCGGCTGTCTGCCGAAACTGATTGCCGTAGCTGCGGTTCAGCACTGTCCGGGGTCCGACCGAAGAGCAATCGATGCAGCGCAGAGCCGCTGGTGCCAGCGCTCGGCGCCCACCAGAGCACAAGTTGCGACTGTGCTCGGGTCAGCGCGACATAGAGCAGGCGCAGTTCCTCACCGGCCTCTTCCTGATCACTCTGCTTCTTGTCCAGCCCGTACCCGGGACCCTGCGCGCCGCCGATGTTCCGGACTCGCCTGCCCTCGCCGTCATGCAGCAGCAAGCTGCTCGGGTACGGATTCTTCGCCCCATCCCAGCCGAAAGGAACATACGCAATGGGAAATTCAAGCCCTTTGCTGGTGTGCACGGTGACGATGTGGACGGCGGCGGCGTCGCTCTCCAGCCGCCGACTGCGGTCGGCGCCGCTGCCGGAAGCCGGGTCGGTGATCCGCTCGCTGAGCCACCCGATCAGCGCGGTGAGCCCGAGCGACTCCTCGACGGCGGCCCGGTTGAGCAGCTGGGCGACGTGCCGTAGATCGGTCAGTCGGCGTTCACCACCGGTCCGCGACAGCAGCCGGGCGTCGAGATCGGTGCGGGCGGCTAGCCGCTCGAATCCGGCAGCGAATCCGGCGTCCTCGAACAGTCGCCCGAGTTCCCGCAGCAGCAAGCTGGTTTCGGTGGTGGCCTGGTCGTTCAAGGTGTCGGCGCGGCGTCCGACCAGGGAGCTGAGGGCGGCCAGCCGGACCCGTCCGGTGCGCTGTGGCTGCTCGAGGGCGTGCAGGAACCACAGCCACTCGGTTGCGGCCGGGGTCTCGAACACGCTTGTCGATCCGGCGACGACGGAAGGGACGCCGACCGCGTCCAGGGCCAACCGGACGGCCTCGACGTGCCGCCGATTGCGGACCAGGACGGCGACATCACCCGGTTGTACCGGCTCACCGGCCACGTCGGTTCCGGTACCGACCACCTCGGTTCCGCCGCGGATCAGCCACGCTCCGCTGTCCAGCAGCCGGACTAGTTCGTCGGCCAGATCCGCGGCGATCCGCTCGCGCAGTGCCCCGACCACCGGGAAGCCGGTCTTGCCCAGCGGCCCCGAGCCGGTCCGATCCAGCCACCGCACCCGCAACGGCGCCAAGCTATCCCCGTGATCATGCACGAACTGACCGTTTGTGGTGTCACTTTGTGCATGATCACGGGAGCTGATGAGGCGGCGGTGCGGGTGGCTGGCGGCGGCGGCCACCGGATGCACCACGATGTCCGGGTGCCCGAGCGCCGCCCCGCCGTACAGGTGCTCCAGCGCGCGCAGCAGGTCCGCGTCGCTACGCCAATTGGTGCCAAGAGTTTCGTGCCGGTCGGCGACCCGGACGGCGTCCAGGTAGCTGAGCACCTCGGCACCGCGGAACGCATAGATCGCCTGCTTCGGGTCACCGATCAGGACCAGCGCGGTGTGGCCGGCGAAGGCCCGCCGCAGCACCTCCCACTGGACCGGATCGGTGTCCTGGAACTCGTCAACCAGGACGACGCGGTACCGCTCGCGCACCCGGGCGCAGCTTTCCGCGCCGTGCTCCGGATGCGCCAGGGCATCGCGCAAAAGCACGAGCAGGTCATCGAAATCGCGGATCCCGGCGACCCGCTTGCGCCGGTCCACCTCGACCCTCGCCGCCGTAGCAAGCGCCACCCGCTGGCCGACCTCGGTGTCGAGCGGCTGATCGGGCGGTGCCAACAGCGCTTGCCGGTCGGACACCGCCTCCCGGGCGACCTCCACTGCGGCGGCCGGCGACAGCTGCGGCAGCGGCCCATCGTGCCCGGCGTAGGCCCGCAGGTACAGATCGGCGGCGACCTCGGTGACGATGTCGTCGACGGTTTCCAGGATTCGCGCCCCCGGCTCCCGGTCACCGGCGATGCCGAGCCCGTCGAGCATCCGCTGGCAGAAGCTGTGCGTCGTGGTGATCGTGGCCGCGTCAAAGTCGGACAGCGCGACGGTGAGCCGGCGGCGTCGCTCGGCAACGTCCTCATCCGTACCGGTGGCCAGGTGCCGTAGCACGTCGTCGCTGCTCGACCGGGCCTCGGCGAAGTCGTTCAGGCCGCGCGCGGCGGAGGCCAGGCGCTGCCGGGTCCGCTCGCGGAGCTCCTGGGTAGCGGCCCGGCCGAAGGTGACGAGCATCAACTGCGACAGCGGGATGCCCGCCTCGGCGACGTACCGGGTGGCCAGCGCAGCGATGGTGTAGGTCTTCCCGGTCCCGGCGCTGGCCTCCAGCACGACGGTTCCGGTCGGCAGCGGTCCGAGGAGATCGAAACTCACGGTTGGCCTACCTCCTCGTGCCCGAGTAGCGGCGTCCACAATCGGCGGGACAAGAGGCCAAACCGGTGGGGCTCGTCGTACCATCCGGCTTCGTCGGCGTGCGGCAGGGCGGTCAGCAGCGGCTCGAATCGCGGTGCCTGGCCGTACACGTAGATCAGGTGTCGGTCGGTGCTGTCGCCGAACCGGCCATTCCATTCCTTGGCCGCGGCGTAGCTGGCCTCCTGGACCGTTGAGCCGCTGCCGCGGCGTTCGGCGTACGCCGCGCTGGCCCCCAATCCGAGCGGGAGCGGCTCAGCCAGCCCTTTGTCCCGTAGCGCCAGGAGTTGTCTGAGGACGGCGAGTGGTTCGGCGGGGGAGCGCAGCGTGGAGCGCCGGATCCGGCCGAACGCCCCGCGCCCGGTCGTCAGTGCCTGCCAGGAACGCTCAGGTTGGCTGGCAGCCACAGCGAGCAACCGCACCCAGGCGGCAATTCGGTGCTTGCCCGCCAGCGACGAGTACGACGAACTCGCCAGCACCCCGGAATGGATGCCGGTCACCGTGCCGCTCAGCCGCCGTCCGCCGCCCAGATCGAGGTCGACGTCCACCGTGGTGACCGGGCCGGCATGCACGGGCAGGCAGGCCTGAACCAGCGCGTCGATGCTCTGTTCCAGGTCGTCCAGGACGCGCTTGCCCAACCGGAGCGGAGGTAGGGTGCCCCGGCGAAGTTCGGCATCCCGGAAGGCCGCGCCATCGACACCGCGCAGCCGGGCGGTGAGCATCCGCTCGCCGATATCCCAGGTGGCCAGGCCGTCCAGGGCGGCGTCCAGCCGATCGCCCAATTCGGTCTCCGCGCTCGGCACCCGGACCAGCAGTCGCTGCCGGAGGAACGCCTGTACCGGGTGCTGAACGAAGCTGATCAGGTCGGCCAGATCAACCGGACCCGGTTCGTTCGCCGGCAGCGGTGCCGCCAGCAAGGGCGGATCGGGACTCTGGTCGCCAACCGCGGCCCGAGCCCCCCGCAGTGCTGCGGTGTCGAAGCTGAACGGGTCTGTGGCGTCCACGTTGCGTGGGGCAAAAGGTTGCAACGGATGCCTTTTCACGATGTCCGTGGCGCAGGTGATGGTAATGACATCAAGCAGTTCACCGAGCGGCACGGCCGGCGGCCGGGCCGCGCCGGTGACCGGATCCGCGCCGGTGAAGAGCACAATCAGCCGCTCACCCGCGGCCATCACGGCATCCAGCAGTAACTGCCGGTCCTCGCTGCGCCGATCCCGCTCGCCGAGGCACGGATCCACGGCAAGGATGTCGTCGCCGTCCACCCCCGTTCCGCGCGGGAAGACGTCGTCGTCCAACCCGAGCAGCGCCACCACCCGGTGCGGCACCGAGCGCATCGGTACCAAGGTGGCCACGGTCAGGTCGCCGGTGCGGAAGTTGGCCCGGGTCGGACGCCCGGCCAGCCGGTCGGCGAGCATCGCCCGGACGTCGGGCAACTGCAACACGGTCGGGCCGGCGTGCTCGACCGCCTCGGACAACTCTCGCTGAGCCTGGGACAACTGCCAGGCCTCGCGCTCGCGGACATCTGTGAGCAGTTCCAGCCCGCGGCCAAGCCGCTGCGCCCACTGCTGCGCGGGGTGCGGGCCCTGCAGCGAGGCAAGCACCGACCACAGCCGGTCGATCAGTTCGCTGAGCCGGCCGGCCAAATGCACCTTGGTGCTGTCCACGTCGTCCAGCGGCAGGGCCAGATCCAGCCAGAGCAGGTCGGTCTCGTCCGCGGCAACG
>JANNPJ010000212.1:0-9101 GCA_031400005.1 Kineosporiaceae bacterium
AACGGGTGGACGCTGGCCGAGTACGCCGGTCACACCCATCCAGGGCGGGTGCAGACCTTCTTGTGCCGCGCGGCGGGCGTAGGCCAGCAACGCGGTCAGGCCTTCCCGGTCGATGCTGGCCCCGGTCTTCATGTCAGGAAGCTCCACGCCGGCAACAATGAAGGGCCCAACAACACGGTCCCCAGCGCCCGACTAGCCGACGGCCTCCTGCGGCCATAGAGCAACGACGTCAACGGGCGCCCGGACCCCCATTTTCAGCCCTGAACGGGCCGCCCACCAGGGCGACAGGGACTACACGGTCAGCGACCTGCCGGAACTCAACAGCGGCACCGCCGAGGTCCGGCAGATCCGGTTCTTCCAGCCGGAAGAGTGGTCCCTGTTCCGCTCCTGCCTGAAACCCGACTTTCTGCTGCCGATGGATCTGGACCTGGCGACCCGGGCTGCGATGGCGAGAACTCAAACGCTCTGCGCGTCGCCGACATCACGTTCCAGACGATGGGCAAGCTGCTGCAAGCGAACATCCACCTGGTCCGGGCGTAGTCCCGCGGGCACCCGACGACCGACGACGGCTCGCAGATCCGGTTCGACCAGGGCCACGCCGGACTGCCGGTTCTTGAGCAGATGTACTCAGGCGACGGCCCGCCGCGCTGGGGGAAGCTGCCGATATGACAACGAACAGCAGCATTCCGGCACCATCTGTCCATCAGCCGCGACGGGCGCCCCGCTGGATCCCTCGCTCCAGGACGGCGTGGGGGATCCTGGTCATCGGGGCCGTCTGCGCCGCAGCGCCCGCCTTCTACGCCGCCCGCGCGGCGACCTTCGACTACATGTGCTTCGACATGTGCGGTACCCCCGTCGGAATCACCCAGTGGGCGCTCGTCGCGGTCATCGTCGCGCTGTCGCCGTTGGTCGTGGTCCGGGTCTACCAGGGTGGGCACCCGGCGTCCGCCCGAGGGCGGCTGGCGGTCGCTGCGGGCCTCGTCCTGGCCCAGGCGGCCCTGGCGTGGTGGGCCTGGACCCGCCTCTAGACCCGTCCTTCGCACATGCGGTTGAGCGGGTTGTGTGGTGACTGTCGGACCGGCTGGTTTACTGCCCTATGGGTGCAGTGAGTGGGCCGCGTCGGATGCCGAGACGACCGTGGGCGCAGGTCATGGGCCGAGTCGCGGTGGAGAAGCAGTTGGGTTCGTTGCCGGTGATCGCGGGTTATTCGCGTCGTCTGGACCTGGCGGGCATCATCGATCGGGCCTGCCCGATTCGGGGGGTGGCCGCGCTCAGCCATGGGCAGGTGATCGAGGCGCTGATCGTGAACCGGTTGACTGATCCGCGGGCGATGGTCGCAGTGGCTGACTGGGCTGCGGACTGGGCGGTGGAGGAGGTGTACGGGATCCGCGCGGATCTGCTCAACGACGACCGGTTGGCGCGGGCTCTGGACGCGATCGCACCCCACCTGGATCACCTCGTCGGGTCGATCGGGGCTCAGGCTGTGCAGGAGTTCGGTATCGATGTCTCCCAGATCCATTGGGACATGACCTCGATGTCTCTGCACGGGGCCTATGACTGGATCGAGGAGGGCTACCCGGTGCCGGACTGGGGTCATCCCAAGGACCGGCGCGCTGATCTGAAACAGATCCAGGCCGGGATCGCGGTCACGGCCGACGGCGGGATCCCGATCTTCCACCGGGCCTACGACGGTAACGCCGCCGAGGTATCCCAGGTCGTCGATGCCATGGAACACTTTCGGGCACTGGCCAATCCGCGGCCGTTCCTGCTGATCGGTGATTCCAAACTGATCTCCTACACCAATGTCACCGCGATGATCACAGCCAAGGTCACGTTCGTCGCACCGCTGGCCTCGGCCCGGGTTCCGGCCGGGCTGTTCGCCGGCCTCGATCGAGGCACTGTCACCGACAGGTGGAGTACACCGCTGAACGCGACCAGGACCTGCTCGGGCTGGATCGGCAGACGTACCGGGTAGGTGAGGATGCGATGGATCTGGCCGGGCCCCGCAAGAAAGACCCCGTTCATCGGCTGCGACGGATCCTGGTCCACTCCAGCGCGAACGCGAGGGCCGCGCGCAAGGCTCGTGCCCTCAAGCTCGCGCACGCCCGCACGGATCTGGACACGTTGACCCGCACCGCGGGGACCCGGTATCACCCCACCGTCGAGGCCGTGACCGCCAAGGCCGACCAGATCGCCGTGCGGCGCAAGGTGAAATCCTTCCTGCGCACCAGTGTCGGCGTGGACGCCACCGGAAAGCCCACCTTCACCTGGTCGTTCGACCAGGACGCTCTCGATCTACAGGCCGAAGGCGACGGTTGGTACGCCCTGCTGAGCAACCACAGCCCTGATGTGGACGCCACCGCGATCTTCTCCCAGTACAAGGAGCAGCCCGCCATCGAACGCCGCTACGGCGACGTCAAAGGGCCCCTGGCCGTGGCTCCGCTCTTTCTGCAGAACAACCGGCGGATCAGCTCCCTGATCACCGTGATCTGCCTGGCCCTGCTGATCTACTGCCTGATCGAACGGCAAACCCGCCTCGCCCTCGCTCCAGACACCGACATGATCGGGTTCTACACCAACGACCGCCGGGCGATGAAACCCACCGGACGTCTAATCCTGCGCGCCCTGAACGGTTTACGCCTGATCCCCGGCCACCACGGCCAACCACCCCTGATCCCCAAACCCACCTGGCTACAAACCGAACTCCTGCGCCTCCTCCACATCGACCCGACCCAACCGAGGTGGCCCTAACACCACTCAACCCCATGTGCGAAGGACGGGTCTAGAGGATCAAGGGCCGCGCTCCGCGCGGCCAGCCCGGCCCGGCGTGCGGGACCTCCGGCCCCGACCACGCCGGGCACCCCGGCTGCGCGCAGCAGGCAGACCTAAGAATGTTCATCAGAGAGCGCACGTCGGGCTAGTCCGCGACGAACCCAAGTAACCGCCAAAGCCGAAACCAAAGTAACCACGATGATGCCCTTCGAGGCCCGCACGACAGTCGGTTCATCGCCAGCCACCACGTCATCGAGGGCGTACAGCACCGCCAGCACGACATGCCAATGGTCACGCCAGCAGAAGATCGGTCGGTCCGCCGAGACCTTCTCGAAGAACGCGCTCACCAACACACCGACCCCCACGACGGACAGGAGAAGCAACACACCGACATCCCAGAACCAGCGCAATGCCTCCACGACCGCTCAGTATGGGACACAACAACCACGTCTTGGATTCGGGCACAAGATGCCGAGACTTCGATAGCCCGGGTGGGCCTCCCAACGTCCGCGCGGCCCGCGCGAGACCAACAGCTGAGACCAGCAGGTGACGCGCGAGGCCGATCACCTGAGTGCCAGGGCCTACCTTCCGGTACCACGCCCGGTCTCACCGTCAATTCCCAACTGGTCATCTGGTCCGGGTATGTGCTCCGCACATGTGGGCGGCCAGGCCGATCCGGAGGGGGAATTGACCGCGAGCCTCTCCGGGCGAGGTACCTGGTGCCCACGGCGGGGGCAGGAAGACGCCCCCATCGCGCGCTCAACCAGGAGGCAGACATGAACGTCACCGCCACCCGCTGATACCCCGTACTGATCATGCGCGACCAGCTCGGCCGCTTCGCAAAGCTGCGGGTCGCCCTGGCCGTGAAGCGACGGAAGGCGAGGCGGTCGGTGCGCCGGTTGGTCCAGGTCGCCACCGTCCAGCTCGTTCTGTTCTGATCTTCGGGCGTGCTGTAGTCGTGCGATAAGCACGGGATGACCGGACGTCACGACGGCCAGTCACGGACAGCCGTCTGAGCACGCGCCAAGGTCAGGACCACGATCGGGCCGTTCTTCCAAGCTGCTCATCGGTTGCATGATCGCCGGGAATTCGCGGGGGCAAGGTTCGGTCCACCAAGGAACTGCTTTAGACGTGGCCCGCATCGCGCTAGGTTTCGTGGTCATGACCGAGTATGCGGACGAAGAGACTCAGTGGACCGCGTCTGCGCGCGCTGCATACATCGTGGCAGTCGAGGCCGCTTCGGTGGCGCTTGCCGCCCATGCTGAGCGTGTGCAGGCTCGGCAGGGGCGAGAAACTGAACTGATGCCGTACTTCAACTCGGCCGGGACTCTGCAGGCCGCTCTCGACCAGTTGCGCGAGGCCGAGTTCGACCTGTGCGGTTCTTTCCCGTTCCCCCCGGTCAGCTTCGATGATGACGAGTTCGACGACGACGGCGACATCGACACCGATGGCGAAGCAGTTGGAGGTTGGCTGACGGTCGAGTTCGCGGCCCACTACGGCATCGCTGATGAGGAAAAGCTGATTCAAGCCGGCCGCGACGCCTACCTGTCGGCCTGGCCGGATCAGACTCCCGAGGATGCTGAGGTGCGCGTGACCTCACCATCGGTAGCCATTGGCGAATTGCTGCACACCGTTGGCTTGGCGGCACTCGACACGGATAACGACTACCTCTCACCCCGTTGGCATCAGGTGTCCGTGAAGGAATCGACCGAAGAAGATCCCGCCCCAGAGATCTGAATCCAGCGCATGGCAGCCCCTCGCGGACACTTAGGGCACAAAACCCGGCAGTTGACTCCAAACGACACCAAGCGAGGGCAGGTCCAGATCGGCTCAACCGCAGTTCAGCGGCACTATCCACCATTAACCACCACGACCGTCCGGGAGTCCGCGGTTAAGGGTTCGTTCCTACGCCGTCCAGGCGGATGACAGTCGGCGACGCGTCGGAGATGCTGTCGACGTGGATGCTCAAGCAGTGCGCGTCGAAGGTGAGCACGAGGTGCTGACTCTCCATCGAATGATCATGGAGTACAAGTTTGACGACCTCGCGAGCGTGTACGCGGGGAGTCCGTTCATTGCCGCAATTCAACATCGTCTTGCGGATGCGCTTGAGGACGCAGATGCCGGTCACGGGTGGCGTGACTGGCGGGACGCTGCCGCTCATCCTCACCGTGTCGAAGCGGTCCGCCTCCATCTGTTGGAAGAGAACAAGTGGTGGGACGACGCCAGTGAGGAACAACGGGCAGCGCACGTGCGGAACCTTCTTGCGCCGCTACGGCCTGCACCGGAACTGCTCTCCGCTCTGACCGGTGTGACCCGAGCAGCAACGAGCGAGCACGACGAGACGCTGGATGGCGATTCCGGGCCGTCGCCCAAGGTTGGGACAGCGGTCTCGCCTGTCTGGCAACGGATTTCGGTATCACCATCGACTCCGATCCCGCCCCGGAAGCGGAGGAGGTAGCGTCAGGAATGGAGGAGGCCGTCTCGGTCGCTGTCCGTGCGCCCGAGCTGGATGATGATGGCCTGAAGCTCCAGGAACCTGCGCCGATCGACGTCTCGCCGGTGGCTTCGGCCTCGGATGAAACGCTCGTCGTCAATGGGACTGAACTAGTGGACGTCGTGGAGGACGTGCCCGCCACGGTCACCGAGGTCACGGTTGCTCCTGCCTCACAGGAAGCCGGACCGGAGGCTACTAAACCTGTTCCTGGTGGCAAGGCTCCCGTCCGGCGTGCTGCGGGTGCGCGCACGCGCAAGGCACAGCCCGCGGCGAAGGTGGTGCCGGCCCTGAAATTGGCAGGGAACTCCTCCTGGCAGGCCGCGCGGCTGTTCTCGATTTCGGGGGTGGGTGCCGCTGAGGAGCAGGAGAAGCGCGCGACCTCGACTTTGCTGGCCACGATGCTGGCAGTGCGAACCTTCGCCCGGGGTATCACCAGCCGTTTCGGTGCGCCGGCCGGTGCGGTGGAGACGTTCCTGGAGGTCGGGTTTCAGCTGGGGCAGCGCACGGTCATCCCGGACAGCGTGATCCGGGTCGCTCGGGCCGGACGGATCTGGACGGCGCTGCTGGAGACCAAGACCGGCACCGGGCAGCTGCGCCGTGACCAGGTGGAGAACTACCTCGACGTCGCCCGGCAGCAGGGCTTCGATGCGGTCATCACCTTGTCCAACGAAATCGCCCCCACGGCTGGCAAACACCCGGTGGCCGTCGACCCACGCTCCTGTCAAAGCCAACGCGAGAGATACCGTTGGACAGCGTAAGTAAAAATTCCAATTTATGGATAGAGACGTGAATCGCTGTGCGCCCGCTGATCGAACCCACCGTGTAGGTACTGCCTTACCGGCGACGATAGATATCCGAACTGCGTGAATGTCTACTCCTGAAGGAGCACAGCGGCCGTCCGGGCAGAGCGGGGCGGCTCTCGCCATCGCGTTGACCAAGGACGTGGCGTAGTCGACGCCGGCGCGCCAGGCGTGACAGTCTCGAGGGCATGCCGCCCAAGGTCATTCCGATGCTGCCCTGCGCTGATATCGACGAGATCGCGGAGTTCTTCACCGCACTTGGCTTTACCGTCACCTACAAGCAGACCAGGCCGAACCCGTTCGTCGCGTTGGAAGGCTACGGGTTTCCCATCCAGTACTACGGACTCGATGGACACGTCGCCGAACAGTCACACAGCACCTGCGGAGTGTTGGTCGCCGACACAGGGGCGATGTTCGAGACCTTCGCAGCCGGGCTCCGTGCACGTTACGGAAAGCTCCCGGTGTCGGGCCATCCCCGGATCACTCGCCCGCGACCTCGCAAGAACGCCGAAGGCGTGTCCGGGTTCAGCTTGATCGACCCTGCGGGCAACTGGATACGGTTCTTTCGAGACGGCCCTCCGGACCCGGTCGGCGAGTCGTCCCCGCTACGGGAGGGCCTGCTCAACGCCATCGTGCTCGCCGACAGCAAGGGCGACCCGGTGCAGGCAGCGAAGATCCTGCGAGGTGCCATGCGGCGCGCTGACCCGTCCGATCCTGCCGTCTCCGAGGCTCGGGAGTTCCTCGCGGAGTTGGACGAGCGGACCTCGCCGCCGGAAGGTTCCTCGTCTCCCGGCAAGGTCGGATGATCGAAGCGCCGGAATAGGGGGCGGCCGAGGTGGCTGCACAGGAAGCAGGCACGCGTCAGCACTCCGATGACTGGCTATCGCTGGACGATGAGGCTCTGCACGAAAGGTGATGGCGGACACCGATGGTAGCGCGCTGATGGCCATCAGGAGCCGCGCGTCGATGGCCAGTTCGTGACGGGGACGTGAGCGTCCGAGGGTGCACGGGCGAGTGCACGCAGCTACGCGGTGAGGACTCTCGGACAGCGTTCGCAGGGCAGCCCTCAGAGATTCGACGTGCATGCGTAGCCGGAGTTGGAGGGCCCCTCCGGCGTGACGTGGCGCCGGGCGTTCTGTGACATCAGCGCGCTGGCCTTTGGCCACGGGCCGATCGCCGAATCGGTCGCGCGCTCGGTCTGCGGTCTGGTTCGTCCCACGACGTTGTTGAGTAGGGTGCGATCGGGGGCACCGATGAAACATGGTGCCGGCAGTCGTCTACGTACGGTCCGGTGAACGCGTGGCGCACACATCAATGGAGAGCAACAAGATGAGAGCACTTCGATACTCGATCAACGTCACGCTCGATGGCTGCTGCCATCACGAGGCAGGGCTTGCCCCGGACGAGGAGTCGATGCGCTACTGGACCGCTGAGATGGCACGGGCTGATGCCCTGCTTTTCGGTCGGGTGACCTACGAGATGATGGAGTCGGCGTGGCGGCAGCCGGCCACGGGCACGTGGCCTGACTGGATGGGTGAGTGGGAGGTCCCGTTCGCAGAGACCATCGACCGGGCGAAGAAGTACGTCGTGTCGAGCACGCTGAGCGGGGTCGATTGGAATGCCGAGGTGGTGCGAGGCGACGTGGGGCAAGCGGTTCGGCGGCTCAAGCAGGAGCCAGGCGAGGGTCTGTGGGTGGGTGGAGTGACGCTTCCCCTGGCGTTGGCGGATCTGGGACTGATCGATGAGTACGAGTTCGTTGTGCAGCCAGTCCTTGCCGGACACGGGCCGACGTTGCTCGCCGGTCTGCGCGAGCGCATCCAGCTCGAGCTCGTGGATCGCCATGAGTTCGGGTCGGGGGCGGTCGCCATGCGATTCCGGCCGATGCGAGTTCCGGCTTGACGCAATGTGTCCTGGCACCTTGGTGGCCCGGAGCCGCTGGTCAGACAGGGATGTCGGCGCTACGGTGAAGATGCCCCGGCGGAGATATGCAGGTGGTCGAAGTGGCCGCCTGTAGGTGTGGCCGGGTCGTAGATCCCAGCGCCGGTGTAGTCGCGCCAGGATCCCAGCAGTGGATGCCCCAAGGCCAGCCGTTGAAGACGCGTTGGACTTCGTTGTAGGTGTGGAGCATTCGGCGGGTGACCCGGCCGGAGCTGGTGGGGGTCTGCGACGTAGGCGTCGGGTCCGTTGAACGCAGCAGCGGGGCCTCGATCTCCGGGTTTGCCGCACGCACCGATGGAGTTGGCGCCCTGGCCGGGCGCTGCGGCCGGTTCGTGTGCGCACGCGGCATGGATGTCGGCTGGGACGAAGACACCCTCATGGACGACGATCCGATCGTGCGAGGAGTCCCCGCGTGGGTCGAGGCTGTAGCAGACGTCAGGGCGGTCCCGGTTCTGAGTCAGAGAGGTAGTCAGCATGGGTGGCTACCAGCATCAGGAGGAAGCTGAGCTCTGGCAGTGCGGCTCGCTCGATCGGCCGTGACGCGGCACGGCGGTCATTTACTCCCTGGAGTATCGCGTCAACGCCCGGTCGGCGGCAGTGTGTCTCGAGGTCTGGCGGCTGGGCCGTCCTACGGGCCCATCGAAGACGATCATGTAGCGATGCCGATGGGCGTCGGCTTTTCAACTTTCTGTAGCATGGCGCTATGACAAGTACCCCAACACCATCGGTTGCCGATGCAATCTGGAATCGGGCTGCTGCTCACCGCGGTGAAGGAGAAGGCGATTTGCATCTCCGCGTGCTTCTCTTAGTGCACGGAGCTGTCATGAACGGCGGTCCGGAGCATGCCGCGTCTTCGCTAGAAAGCACAGACTTCGAAGCAGCTAGTGCTGCCTGCATGTACTTCGATCTGAATGAGCTGGCCTCGGTGGTGATGCAAATCCCCGCAGCCGAAGACTCCGATGATGAGGATGAGCGTCTGAACAACGCTTACCTCGAACTGGTCCCTGCAGATGCGGTGCTGTATGACGCATTTGCAGCGCGATATGCCGAGTCGCCTGGCGATTTTGATCCAGTCGACTCGTAATCTCGCCTTCCCC
>JANNPJ010000229.1:0-1612 GCA_031400005.1 Kineosporiaceae bacterium
CACGCCGGCTGCCCGCTCACCCTGGATCGGGTGCGGGATGGTCCCCTGAATGCGCGGCACCTTGAAGAATGCCTTCTTTGCCTCCTCGACACCCTTGGCGATTGCCGCGGGCACCTCCTTGGCCTTGCCGTAGCCGACGCCGACGGTGCCGTCACCGTCACCGACCACTACCAATGCGGTGAAGCTGAAGCGACGACCACCCTTGACGACCTTCGCCACCCGGTTGATCGCGACGACGCGCTCGACGAATGCGCTCTTGTCCGCACCGCCGTCACGACCGCCACGGCCACCGTCGCGACCGCCACCGCGGCCACCACCGCGACCTGAGTTGTCGCCGCCACCGGCACCGCCGGCAGCTCCACCTGCGGCGCCACCTGCTGCACCGGTGGAGCCACCGGGGCCGCGGCGCTGAGGTCCAGCCATCAGATGTTCCTACTTTCCAGCTTGAAAGACTTCGTCACAGAGAAAGCCCCGCTTCCCGGGCGCCGTCGGCAATGGCCGCGACTCGGCCGTGGTAGCGGTTGCCACCCCGGTCGAAGACGACGGCGTCCAGGCCGGCAGCCTTGGCCCGCTCGCCGACCAGTTCGCCGACCCGACGCGCCTTGGCGGTCTTGTCGCCGTCCAGCGCGCGCAGGTCCGGCTCCATGGTCGAAGCGGAGACGAGGGTCTGACCAATCGAGTCGTCCACGATCTGGACGAAGACGTGGCGGGCCGACCGCTTCACCACAAGCCGCGGACGTGCCGACGAGCCCTGGATCTGCTTGCGGACGCGCAAGTGTCGACGGGTCCGGGAGGCCTGCTTGTTGCGGACCGATCCCCCGCCGCTGCGCTTCACACCGATCGCCATTACTTCTTGCCCGCCTTTCCGACCTTGCGCTTGACAACCTCGCCCGCGTAACGGACACCCTTGCCCTTGTACGGGTCGGGCTTGCGCAGCTTGCGCAGGTTGGCTGCGACCTCGCCGACCGCCTGCTTGTCGATGCCCGACACCGTGAACCGGGTCGGCGCCTCGACCGAGAAGCTGATCCCGGCCGGCGGCTCGACGGTGATCGAGTGGCTGTACCCGAGAGCGAACTCGAGGTTCGCCCCCTTCGCGGCAACCCGGTACCCAGTTCCGACGATCTCGAGCTTCTTGATGTACCCCTCGGTCACACCGATCACCATGTTGGCGATCAAGGTGCGGGTGAGGCCGTGCAGCGAACGCGAGACGCGCTCGTCGTCCGGCCGAGTCACCGTCAGGGTCACTCCGTCGTCGCCGCGCTCCACCTTGATGGGGTCGGCAACCTTGTGCGACAGCGAGCCCTTGGGGCCCTTGACCGTCACATCGCTGCCGTCCAGGGCGATATCGACACCGCCGGGGACGGTGATCGGCAGTCTTCCGATCCGTGACATCTCAGTTTCCCCTTACCAGACGTAGGCGAGGACTTCCCCACCCACGCCCTTCTTGGAGGCCTGACGGTCGGTCAGCAGGCCGGACGACGTCGAGAGAATCGCGACGCCGAGGCCACCGAGCACCTTGGGCAGGTTGGTCGACTTCGCGTACACCCGCAGTCCGGGCTTGCTGATCCGGCGCAGGCCGGCAATCGAACGCTCCCGGTTCGGGCCGTACTTC
>JANNPJ010000252.1:0-5155 GCA_031400005.1 Kineosporiaceae bacterium
CAACAGGTCACCCACGACCACCTGGTCGGTAGGGACCTCCACCGGCTCACCGCCACGGATCACCAGCGCCACCGGCGGCGCCAGCTTCAACAGAGCCCGCACCGCCTCGTTCGCGCCGCCACGAGCACGCATCTCAAAATAATGACCCAGCAGCACAAATGACGTCAGGATCGTCGCCGCTTCATAGAAGACCTCACCGCCACCGCTGAGGGTGACCGCGACCGAGTACAGCCAACCGGCACCAACCGCGACCGCCACCAGGACCATCATGTCCAGCGTCCGAGCCCGCAACGCCCGCACAGCACCAGCAAAGAAGATCCACGCCGAGTAGAAGATCACCGGAACACTCAAGATCAGCTGGAACACGTCGTCCCGCAACCCAAACGGCGCCGCAACGCCGAAGCCGAGCACCTCGCGCCCGATCGCCGACCACAACGTGATCACCACCGCGAAGACAACAGCGACCAGGAACCGGTCACGCATGTCCCGGACCATCCCGGCCATCGACATCTCACCGTGCCCGCCATGACCCATCACGTCCGCGGGGCTACCCATCCGATCAGGGGTCGAACCACCCATCGTGTGTCCGTCGTGACCCGGTGGGGTCGCGTGCCCCTGCGACTCCGCGTGTGCACTGCGCCCAGCGTGATCGGTGTGCTCAGGCGGGGAAGCAGTTCGAGCCTCGGGCGGCCCCGCGCTCCGATCAGAGGTCGGGCAGATGTGATCGGGGACCGACTCCCCCCGGCAGTGATAACCGCAATCTCTGATCCAACCGGCCAGATCCTCAACCGTGACCAGCGAGGGATCGTAGGACACGGTCGCGGTCTGAGCCACCGGGTTCGCCAGCACCGCGACCACCCCTGGACGGCGACCCAAGACCGCCTCCACCGCCGTCTTGCTGGTCGCCCAGTGCAGACCGTCCAACTCCAGCACCACACTGCGCTCAACGTCATCCACTCCGGTCATTATCACCATCTCCTCAGGATCGTCGGTCTCCATCACAGCCCCAAGGGGCCAAAGGTCCTCACATCAGCGCTGGGTCCCGGACAGTCCTCGCCGCCAACCAATTCACGCCTTCCCGCCTCGCTGTCAGCGGAAACCGGATGAATTCCTGAGACCGACTGCCCGCCAAGGGATTTCATTCGAACGCGGAACACCTGTCGCGGCATGGCCTTCCTCCCAGGGACGCGGCGGGAACCGCAACAGATCACGGGTAGGGACCTTCGCCCCAGCGAGCGGGACCATGTCCCGTACCCGTACTCGGAAGCGACATAAAGAATGGATGACGTGAGCGGCGACGATCCGTCGCCCCAATGAAGGAGACCAGAATGATGGACTGGAGCAACAACGACATGAGTGGCTGGGGATATGCCCTCATGAGCATCAGCATGGTGCTCTTCTGGGGCCTCCTGATCGCTGGAATCGTCCTCCTTGTCCGCTACCTCGGGAACAGCGGGCCGCACGCACCGAACCTGCACCAGGCCACCCCCGAAGCCATCCTCGCCGAACGATTCGCCCGCGGTGAGATCGACGACGAAGAGTACCGGCGGCGACTCGACAGCCTTCACGGCCACGACACACCAAGAACCGTCGTCCGACCGTAAGCCACCGTGAAACCTTTGGCTGACTCGTGACGACGGGCAACTGCGTCAGGACGATTCTCAGCATTCTCGGTTCCAGCGGGTATCTCAAGGGCACAAAGTCCCGGCCGCTCGGGCCCCGCTGATGTTGGCCCTTGCGAAACGTGGAGATCTCAACTGGGCCGTTAGTGCTGCGGTCAGGCGAGGCCGCCCGCCCGCTATGCCTCCTGCGAGCCCGTGTTGGCGGAGTCGGTGTCGATCCGTGCGGTGAAGCGGCGCAAGCGCAAGCTGTTGGTCACCACAAAGACCGAACTGAAAGCCATTGCTGCGCCAGCGATCAGCGGGTTGAGCAATCCAGCCATGGCCAACGGGATGGCAGCCACGTTGTACGCGAACGCCCAGAACAGGTTTCCCTTGATGGTTCGCAGCGTGGCTCGCGACAGTCGGATTGCGTCGGCGGCGGTACGCAGGTCCCCGCGAACGAGGGTCAGATCGGAGGCCTCGATTGCCACATCCGTTCCGGTTCCCATCGCCAGGCCCAGATCGGCCGCAGCCAGCGCCGCTGCGTCATTGACTCCGTCACCGACCATCGCAACGATCCGGCCTTCATCCTGAAGACGCCGGATGGTGGCGACTTTGTCCGCAGGGAGCACTTCGGCGATGACATCCCCCGCATCGATACCCACAGCCTCGGCGACCGCCCGTGCCGCACGACGGTTATCGCCGGTCAGCAGCATCGGGCGTAGCCCTAACGCCAGGAAAGCCGTGATGGCCTCTGCCGAGGTGGTTTTGATGGTGTCAGTGACGACGACAATCCCGCGGATCGCGCCGTCCCAGGCGACCCACACCGGGGTACGCCCGGCGGCCTCGGCCTCGTCCGCAGCCTGCACCAGGGTTCGGTCAGCGATGTGGGCCCACTCCGTTTCGAGCCAGGTGCGCCGCCCGACGGCTACCGCGTGATCATCGACTAAACCAGTCACGCCGCGCCCGTCGTGGCTGGTGAACCCCTCTACCCGCGCCAGACCTGACGTGCCCTGTCCTGCGGCGGTCCGGGCGGCGGCGGTGATCGCCGCGGCGATCGGGTGTGCGGAGGCGGCCTCCAGAGCACCGGCCAGCGCCAGGACCTGCGCCGCGTCCTCACCCTCGATGGCCACCACGTTGCGGACGCCCATCTGACCGGTGGTGACGGTGCCGGTCTTGTCGAGCACGATGGTGTCCACCCTGCGGGTGGACTCCAATACCTGGGGTCCCTTGATCAGGATTCCCAACTGGGCACCGCGACCAGTACCGACCAGCAAGGCAGTCGGTGTGGCCAGCCCGAGTGCGCACGGGCAGGCGATGATCAGCACCGCGACTGCGGCCGTGAACGCCGCGGAGACTGAGCCTCCCGTTGCCAGCCACCCCGCCAGAGTCGCCAGCGACAGCACGATCACGATCGGCACAAAGACACCCGACACCCGATCAGCCAGGCGCTGGACCTGGGCCTTGCCGTTCTGTGCGTCCTCAACCAGGCGCGCCATCTGCGCCAGTTGGGTATCGGCGCCGACACGCGTGGCCCGCACCAGCAGGCGGCCCCCGGCATTCATCGTGGCACCGGTGACCCGGTCTCCGGTGCGGACCTCCACGGGCAGTGATTCCCCGGTCAACATCGACGCGTCTACCGCCGAGGTGCCCTCTGTAACTACGCCGTCAGTGGCGATCTTCTCCCCGGGACGGACAACGAACACATTGCCGACGACCAACCGCTCGAGGGGGATCCGTTCTTCTGACGGGCCGTCGGCGCCGTTGCGCACGACGGCGACATCCTTGGCGCCCAGATCCATCAGAGCCCGCAACGCCGCCCCCGAACTGCGCTTGGCCCGGACCTCGGCGTAACGGCCGGCCAGAATGAACACCGTCACGGCCGAGGCGACCTCGAGATAGATCTCGTCCCCACCCGCACCACGCTGCGGCAGCAAGGTGAACTCCATCCGCATCCCCGCCATCCCGGCGTCCCCCACGAACAACGCCCACAGCGACCACCCGTACGCGGCGCCCACCCCCACGCTGATCAGGGTGTCCATCGTCGCCGCGCCGTGCCGGGCGTTCGCCAGGGCCGCGCGGTGGAACGGCCAAGCACCCCAGATCACCACCGGAGAGGCCATCGTCAAGGATGCCCACTGCCAGTTGGTGAACTGTGCCGGTGACACCATCGCCAGCACCACCACCGGGACAGTCAATATCAGCGACACCAGCAATCGCTGCCGCAACGCGGCGTCCTGCCCACCCGCGGATCCCTGCTCCGCCGAATCCGCCCCCTCCGGCACGGGCGAGTCCACGATCGATAAAGTCGCCGTATACCCGGTCGCCTCGATCACCGACACCAACTCAGCCGGCGCCACCGTCACGGGGTAGCTGACCTTCGCCTTCTCCGTCGCGTAGTTCACGCTCGCGACGACACCCTCGACTTTGTTCAGCTTCCTCTCGATCCGGGCCGCGCACGATGCACAGGTCATCCCCCCGATGGACAACTCGACACTGCGCACGGACTCGACCTGCGCGGAACCACTCGGCATGGAACCGCTCGGCGCCGCCGGGGCGGTGGTGCTCACGACGTACCGCCCTCAGATACCGCCAGCTGGTAAGCACCGGCCTCGTCGAGGGCACCGCGGACCTGATCGTCGGTCAACCTTTCGTGGCTGGTGACGTGCACTGTGGAAACCCCGCCGGCGACCAGGTCGACGCTGACCTCGACGACACCGTCCAGGGCGGACAACTCGGATGTAACGGCGGATACACAATGCCCGCAGGTCATCCCGGTCACCGGGTAGTCGACTGTGGCGTCCATCGGGTGAATCTCCTTTTTGACTGGGCTGTTTCTGGTTTCGCCGGCCATCGTCGCCTCAGCTGAATACTCGCCGGAGGCGGATTCGCCGTGCTCTCGGGGTGCGCAGCAGGCGCACCCGGTGGCTGGGCTGATGTCTCGGATCCCGATCCTTCCGCTGGCAGGCGGGCGACTGAGCGCCCTCTCCAACCGATCGGCCTCGCTCCGCGAATGTCCCTGCGCTGTGGCGTTCAACCGTGGCCGCCTTTCACGTCAACGCATACCCCACCTGGGTATACCCATGGACACGACCATACCCCCCACCCGTATCATTAGCAATGGAGCCGCAGAACCGCGCCGGCCGCCGGCAGGCCTCGATCAGCGAGCAGCACGACGCCGTCGTCATCCAGACCACGGATGGGAGGCATGTTCTGGGTCGCCGTCATCACGCCCTCGGCCTGGGGCGCCCCTCAATCGGCACAGTAGGGTTCTATCGCGCCCGTGGGTGGAACGAAACCCCCCGGCGCCACGACAAGAGCGGTGTGCCCATCGTGCAATTCGATCGCGAGGTCCGCTCAGCGTGAAGGTGTCCCACCCGGGCGCTCAATTGAGTCGCCGCGGCTTGCTGGCCGGCCTAGCGCTTGGCAGCCTTGCGGGCTGTGTCGGCGCCGAGCCCGACTCGGAGCCGGCGCCCAGGGCAGCTGAGTCGCCCGAGTTCACGACTCCTGCGCCGACACCTTCGCCGCCCGCCGTCGGGCTCGAAACAATAGCC
>JANNPJ010000286.1:0-3144 GCA_031400005.1 Kineosporiaceae bacterium
AGTTGCCCTTCTCGATCGTGCGCATAGCATTGGGGTTGGTGTTCTCGTTGGTGCCGGGAGCAACACCGAAGAAGCCGAACTCGGGGTTGACGGCGTAGAGACGGCCGTCCTTTCCGAACCTCATCCAGGCGATGTCGTCACCGAGTGTTTGGACCTCCCAGCCGGGGACGGTCGGCGCCAGCATGGCCATGTTGGTCTTGCCGCAGGCGCTGGGGAACGCGGCGGCGATGTAGTTGACCTCCTGCTCCGGGCTGGTCAACTTGAGGATCAGCATGTGCTCGGCCAGCCAGCCCTCATCACGAGCCATCACCGAGGCGATTCGCAGCGAGTAGCATTTCTTACCCAGCAAGGCATTTCCGCCGTAACCGGAGCCGAAGGACTGGATTTCGCGAGACTCGGGGAACTGCACGATGTACTTCGTGTCGTTGCAGGGCCATGCGACGTCGGCCTGACCCGGCGCCAGCGGAGCACCGATCGAGTGCATCGCCGGGACGAACGGGGCGTCCGTACCCATTGCCTTGAGCACCTTGGTGCCGGTCTTCGCCATCACGTTCATCGAGACGACGACGTACGGCGAGTCGGTGATCTCGACTCCGAACATCGGCTTCTCTGCGTCGAGATGGCCCATCACGAAAGGAATTACGTACATTGTCCGGCCGGTCATGCAGCCGGTGTACAGGTCCTTCATCAGGGCCCGCATCTCACCCGGATCCATCCAGTTGTTGGTCGGGCCACAGTCGGCCTCGTCCACGGAACAGATGAAGGTGCGGTCCTCGACCCGGGCAACGTCGGTGGGATCGGACGCACACCAGTAGGAATTCGGCTTCTTGTCCAGCTTGACGAAAGTGCCTGCAGCGACAAGGTCGTCGATCAGCTCTTGGTGCTGTTCGGCCGAGCCATCGATCCAGACCACCTTGTCCGGGGTGGTCAGGGCCGCGGTATCGGCTACCCAGGCAACCAGTCTCGGGTGCCGTGTCGGTGCGGTCGGTGTCGTGGGAGCGACGGCGATCAGATCGGCGGTGGCCGGTTCGTTCTCAATTGTGGTCACGGTGGCTGCCCTTCCTCGTGGAGGTCGGTGTGGCTAGGCACGCGGACAGGGTTCGATCAGCGGACCGAAGCGGCAGCCAAAATATGGGCGGCCAAGCTGATCACGGTCCGTAACCGGAACATCCTTGTCCGCGGGGTTTTCCCCACCGTAAGGTGTCCGGACAGGTTTATGGAACCTGTCCGGACAACTTTGTTAGTGACGCATCCCACAACGCCCTGACCTGGTGAAAGAGTCATGCAACTCATTCCACTCACATGGAAATTCCTTGCAGAACGAGCGCTATTTCTTCAGCCAGGCGGTACGCAGCGAGCTGCGATTCGCCGTCCTCAGCAGCGCCCCCTCGTACAGCCGAGTAGCGATCATCACCAGGACGAGGCCGGTTGCCGCCATTCCCAGCACGGCCAGGATCGGTTCCCACCAGGCGGCATCGCCCAGCATCAACCGGCGCGGCATGGTCAGCGGCGCGGTGAACGGGATGTACGACAGCGCAGTCAGCCACCGGCCGGGATCGGTGACGTACACGCTGGCGAAGAACGGAATCATCACCAGCATTTGCAGGGGTGCAGTGGTGGCCTGCAGGTCCTCCTGCCGGGAGGTCATCGCACCGGCAGCGGCCCAGACACACGAGAGCATGCTGAATCCGAGCACGAAGAACGCCAGGAACCAGCCGCCGGAGTGTAGTAGCAGGGTCATCGCGGCGCTCTGCCCGCCGATGCTCGCTCCGGCCAGGCCAACTGCAAGGAGCAGGGTGGTCTGGCCAAAGGCGAGCAGGGTCGTACCGGCCACCTTGCCGACCAGCAACAGTCGCACCGGAACGGCGGCGACCAGCAGTTCCACCACTCGACTCTGCTTCTCCTCCACCACGCTCTGCGCGATCATCAGGCCGAAGGTCAAGCTGGTCAAGACGAACAGAATGGCAAACGCGAATCCCAGCACCGTTGACACCTCAGCGTTCGCGGACGGTGGGTCGAGCAACCGCTGCGCGGGTGGCGGGGTGTTGAGCAACCGTTGGGTCTGCGCGTCGCTGCTGCCGGCCTCCTGCAGGGCCGTGGTCAGGTTCTGGGTCTGTACCGCCAGCCCAATCAACTGGCTCAGGTCATCGTCCACCTCGGTGAGCCCAACCAGCGACAGGGCACCGTCGGTGCCGGGTACGAGGGCGGCATCGGCGCCCTCACTGCGCAGCAACCCCTCCGCCGCGGCAAGGTCGGCCACCGGGCGCACCGTCAGGCTGGCGGGCGGCACCGCGGTCTCACCGGGCCGGACGGCGGGCCCGGGCTCGGTGGCGCTCGCGTCGTCCTCTTGCTTGTCCTGCTCGTCGGCCTGACGAATTGCGGCGGCACCAGCGACCCGGGCCGCCTCGGCGGCCGTCCGGGCACCGTCGCCGACAACAGCGACGGTGAACTTCGGCCGGTCCGAGCCGCGCTCCAGGATCAGCGGCACGAGCACGGAAATCGCCATGATCAACAACAGGAAGGCGGTGGAGATGATGAACGCCTTGTCCCGCAGCTTGGCGGAGATCTCCCGGGCGGCGACGAGCCGGATCATCTGGAAGTCGGTCGGCGGCCGGTTGTCGGCCTCCTCGGCCTGCTGGCTGCGCACGGGTGCCTCGGTCAGTTGAGTCATCGGGCTACCTCTCGGTAGATGTCGGCCAGCGCCGGGATCACCCGGCTGAACTCGCGGACCGGCCCGCGTTCCAGGGCCCGGCTCAGCAGGTGCTGGTCTTGCGACGGATCGGAGAGTTCAAGCCCGATCATCCCGATGGGGATCGAGACGAAGATCAGCATGCTGTTGGTGAGACTTTTCCTCAGCTCCGGATCGGCGAACATCTGCGTGTAGTTGCCAATGCCGATCCAGTCCGCCCGCGCCCCCTTCCAGTTGGTGAAGCTGAAGTAGAACGACTGGAGCAGCGGCAGGACGATCACGAGCACGACGAGGATGATCGCCGGAAGCGTGAAGAGGATGCCGTTGACCTTCGGCGAGGCGAGCGCGCGCGCGATCGGGCTCACGGTCCGGGTCACGGACACTGCCCGTGTATCGCTTGCGGGCATCGCCATCGTCTCGGCTCCTGCGGATCCTCCCCCGCGCCATGCGCAGGG
>JANNPJ010000317.1:0-9475 GCA_031400005.1 Kineosporiaceae bacterium
GCGGCACCGCGGCCGGCGTCGGTGGCCACGGCAGCTCGGTGTTGGCGAAGGCCGTGCGGCAGGCCGAACCCGGCGCCGGCGCGCCGGTCGCGATCGCCGCGTAGTCCGCGGTCCGCGTCGTGCCATCGGGCGCGACGCGCACCAGCCAGGCGCCGCGCGTGTCGGACGCGGCGATGCTGGTCGTGCGCGAGGTCTACAGCGACTGGACCGGGGAGGACCGCGGTGTCCTTCGCATTCAGCGTGCCGATCGGGTGGGGGCGCAGCCACCGGCTCTGACGATGGACGCGATGACCCGGCGCTACCGCGTCGCGGGCAAGATCCTGCTCAGCCGACTGCGCACGTTCCTCGCCTTCCCGTCCTGGTTCTACCTCAACCTGCCGGTCAACACCCTGACCGAGCCCCGGCGCACGCCCGGCGGACTGGCCACCCAGTACTCGTCCGTCGGCCACTACGACCTCGACGCCGACACCGCAATGATCGTCACCGTGCCGCGCAGCGACGCCCCCTACCAGGGCATCCAGCTCGGCAGTCTCTGGTACATCTCGCTCGACTACATCAACCACCAGACCAGCCTGACCGCCGACCAGGCGCGGACCGATCCCGACGGCCAGATCCGCTTCGTGATCAGCGAGCGCGACCCCGGAGTTGCGAACTGGCTGGAGTGCACCGGGCACGACCGTGGGTACCTCCAGATCCGCTGGCAACGTCTGGAGCGTGAGCTCGGGCCGGCGGACGGGCCGACAGTCGAACTGGTCCCGGTCGATCAACTGGCCGACCGACTGCCGTTCCACGCCGAGGCGCAGATCACACCCACGGAGTATGCCGCTCGGATCGCCGCCCGCCAGCAGGCTGTAGCCACTCGGATGGTGGGCTGATGACCGCCTACCCTGCGCCAGATCTGCTGCGCGACAAGGTGGTGGTCATTTCCGGTGTCGGGCCCGGACTTGGGCGCTCGCTCGCGGTCCGCAGTGCATTGGCTGGGGCGGACGTTGTCCTCGCCGCTCGCACTCCGTCCCGCCTGGACGTGGTCGCGAAGGAGGTCACCGATATCGGTCGCCGAGCGGTGACGGTTCGCACCGACATCACCGACCAGGGCTCCGCCGACCATCTGGTCGAGGCCGCGATCGATGCGTTCGGCCGAGTGGATGCGCTGGTGAACAACGCATTCGCGATGCCCCCGATGGCCGAGCTGATGGACACCGATCTGGAGGCCATCCGCGTCGGCCTGGAGACGAATGTCCTCGCAACCCTTCGATTGACAAAGCTTTTCGTCCCGAGCCTGGAGAGTTCTCGCGGGTCCGTGGTGATGATCAATTCCGCCGTCCTGCGGCACTCCCGGCGCACATTCGGGCCCTACAAGCTGGCGAAGGCGGGTCTGCTGGCGGTGACTCAGACGCTGGCCACCGAACTGGGTCCGCATGGGGTGCGGGTGAATTCGGTTGCCCCGGGGTACATCTGGGGAGATTCGCTGAAGTGGTACTTCAACTTCCTGGCCGACAAGCGCGGTGTCCCGGCCCAGCAGGTGTATGACGAGACAGCCGCGACGATCGATCTGCGCCGGCTGCCCGAGCCGGACGAAATAGCCGACGCCGTCGTCTTTCTGACGTCCGACCTGGCCCGTATGATCACCGGCCAATGCCTCGACGTCAATGGCGGCGAGTTCCACCACTGAGCGCGACAGAGTCGGAGGAGCCCATGGTCATTGGTCGCGAAAGCGTCGGTACGGTAGAGGATCTGCATGCCTCGGCGACCCGGCTCACCGGTTTGGACGACTTCGGTGATCAGGAGTACCTCGAGGGCCTGCAGGTACTCCTGAAATCCTACGCCGATGAGGCGGATCTGACCGCGGTGGGCAACAAGGCCAAGCGCAGTTTCCTGCGCGGCGCCCTGGTGGCGAGGCTGCTCAGCGAGATGGCCTGGCAGCAACATCCCGAGTACGCGGACGTCACCATCGAACGCCCGATCTTTGTCACCGGGCTCCCCCGGACCGGAACGACGGCCCTGCATCGGCTGCTCACCGCCGATCCGATGCACCAGGGTTTGGAACTCTGGTTGACCGAAGTTCCGCAACCGCGCCCGCCCCGGGACACCTGGGCGCAGAACCCGATCTTTGCCGGCATCCAGGAGGGATACAGCCGTCACCATCTGGAACATCCAGAATTCATGGGCTTGCATTACATGTCCGCCGACCAGGTGGAGGAGTGCTGGCAGTTGCTGCGGCAGTCGATGCAGTCGATCTCCTACGAGTCACTCGCCCATCTGCCGACCTACTCGGCCTGGCTGCGCCGCCAGGACTGGACGGGCGCGTACCGCCGGCACCGCCGCAACCTGCAACTGATCGGCCTGCCGGACACCGGACGCCGTTGGGTCCTGAAGAATCCCAGCCACCTGTTCGCGCTCGATGCCCTGTTGGCGGTGTATCCGGACGCTTTGGTGATCCAGACCCACCGCGAACCGAGGACCGCGATCGCGTCGGTGTGCAGCCTCAGCGCGCAGGCCTCGAAGGGCTGGTCCACCACCTTCCAGGGCGAGGTTCTGGGTCGCGACCAGCTCGAGCTGTGGGCCCGTGGTCTTGAGGAGTTCGTTGCCGCGCGGGCCCGGCACACTCCGGCCCAGTTCTTCGACGTCCAGTACGAGGATTTCATCGCCGACCCAGTCGGTACGGCGGAATCCGTCTACACCCACTTTGGGCTGCCGCTGACTCCGCACGCACGGACGGCGATGCGCGCGTTGCACGCCGACAGTACGACCGGCGAGCGACGTCCGTCCCACCACTACTCGCTGGCCGAGGCCGGCCTCACCGCAGAGCACGTCGACGCCCGGTTCGCCGCTATCCCCGCGGCGGCCAGAACCGCAGGCTGACGGTCAGTCCTCGACCTGGTGGACAAGGTGTGACTGCCAGGCCCAGGCCGCGATCTCGACTCGATTTCGCACCCGGAGTTTGTGCTGGATGCTGGCCAGATGGGTTTTGACGGTGCTCAGCGAGATGAACAACTCGGCGGCTATCTCCTGATTGGTAAGGCCTTTCGCAATCACCTGGGCAATCTGCAGTTCCCGGTCGGACAGCGGGACGGCGGGAGCTGCCGCGCGAGTGGCGGCCGGAGTGAGATGTCGCAGGAGCCGGAGAGTGATCTGCGGCGAGATGAGCGCGTCGCCGGCATGAGCGGCCCGGATGGCCTCGATCAAGAGCCCTGGCGTGCAACCCTTGAGGACGAACCCGGCCGCGCCGGCCTGAAGAGCGCCGTAGACGTACTCATCCAGGTCGAAGGTGGTAATGACGACCACCGGGATCGGATCGACCACTCCCGGCCCGGCCAAGGCGGCCGTCACCGCGATGCCGTCGGCACCGGGCATCCGGATATCGATCAAGCAGACGTCCGGGCGGAGCCGGCGGGCCAGCTCAATAGCCTCGGATCCGTTGACCGCCTCGGCCACCACCGTGAGGTCGGGCTGGTCCTCCACGAGAAGCCGCAGGCCGGCGCGGATCATCGGCTGGTCATCGGCCAGAAGCACCCGAATCGTCATGCCGTGACCTTGTTCCTGCTGCTGGTTACGATGTTTCGAGGGATGGTGGCTAACACGGTCCAGCCGCCGTCCGGGCCTGGGCCGGCCTGGAAGCGGCCTCTCAGGGCTTCGACCCGTTCGCGCATGCCCACCAGTCCGTACCCGCCGGACCACGGCGGCTGAGGTGGCTGGTGAGGGCCGTCGTTGGTGATCTCGATGCGCAGGCCGATGGGGTCGTCGTCCACCATGACCCGGACGACGCGGGCCTCGGGGGCGTGGCGGACGATGTTGGTCAGGGCTTCCTGCGTGACCCGGTAGACGGTGGTCCGGATCTCGGGCGCCCAGGCAGCGGGGTCATCGGCGGCCTCGGCAAGGTGCACCTCGACGGACCGGCCGCGAGCACTGAACCGTCGCACCAGATCGCCGAGTTGCTCGGTTCCGGGAAGGACTCCCTGGACGTCATCGGGCTGCCGGAGCAGACCCACCACCCGGCGCATGGCGATCAGCGCGTCACTGCCTGCCGACTCGATCTCGGCCAGGGCGCCGGGCAGAGCACCCGGACGCTTGGTCGCCCTCAGTTGGGCCGCTTGCGACTGAACAACGATCGCGGCGATGTGATGCGCAACGACATCGTGCAGTTCACGGGCCAATTCCAGGCGCTCGTCGTGTCGGACCGCGGCAATCGCGGCCCGGCGATGCAGGTCGAGAGAACGCAGCCAGAGCCCGACACCAAGGGCTGCACACCAGGCAATGACCCCCAGAAAGGCCACCGGCAGGACAAGGCTCGCTCGCAGCTCAATCCGGCCGACGGTCAACACCACGAGCCCAGCGATCAGGACGAGTCCGGTGCGCCGGGCCGTGGCGATCCGCACGTACGAGGCGCCCAGTACCAGCAAGGCTGCCGTGGCCGCGAAACCCGGTTGCGAGCGCGACTGAGCTGCCAGCGAGATGACGGCCGCAGCCGCACAGATCACCAGGCCGCCGGTCAGGGCCCACGCCCGGTGGCGCTCCCGAAACAGGGCGATCGCGCCGACACCGACCGAGGCGGGCAGCCCGATCGACCTGGCGCCGAACTCATCAACGGTCAGGGCCAGTTCGATGCCGATGACCCCGGCCAGCCCCACACCCAGAATGAGGTTCGCGACCAGGCTGGTCCGGCCGGCGATCCGAGTCAACATGTCCATCGCTGACAACCTACGGCCACACCGATGGCCAGCGGATCAACCTGCGGTCTGATCCTCGCCCGACTCGCGGTCGTTCTTTCGGTCGATGGCAGCCTGATAGCGCTCATCCACGCTGTGCTCATGAACAAATCACCGCTGATCATCGAAACCCATGACCTGACCAAACGATTCGGAAAGCGAACCGTGGTGTCCGGCCTCGACCTGGCCGTGCCACGTGGGAGCGCATTCGGCTTTCTCGGTCACAACGGCGCCGGCAAGACGACGCTCATCCGCTTGTTACTCGGTCTCGTCCAGCCCGACTCCGGGACGATCACGATTGCCGGGCGCCGGGTGGCCGAGCACCGCCCCCAGATCCTGGCCGGCATCGGAGCAATCATCGAGGAACCGCACTTCCACGGCCATCTCACCGGCCGGGAGAATCTGGAGATCGTGGCCGCAGTGCGCGGACCGCACTCTTACGCCCGGATCGAGCCGGCCCTCGTCCGCGTCGGACTCCACGATCGCGCCAAGGATCGCGTCGGAACGTACTCGCAGGGAATGCGGCAGCGACTCGGCATCGCTCGCTGCCTGCTGGCGGATCCGCAACTGATCATCCTTGACGAGCCGATGAATGGGCTCGATCCCGGCGGCATCAGGCAGTTGCGGCAGTTGATCGCTGATCTGGTCGCCGAGGGACGAAGCGTCTTCGTGTCCTCGCATCTTCTCGACGAGATCGAGAAGACCTGCACCGCTGTGGCGGTTATCGACCAAGGCCGGCTCGTCTGGCAGGGCGCGATCGGCGAGATCGGCCGCGAGGCCCACCGGAGTTACGACATCGACTGCGAAAATCCTTCTGCTGCAATGAATCTGTTGTCATTGGATCCGACAGTCAGTCGGATTGAGGCGAGGCCCGGAGGCGTTCGGATCGCCGTGGCGGATGCCTCCGCGATAACCGGAATCAATGCTCGGCTGGTCGGCGCGGGAATCGCCGTCTCGGGCGTCTCGCCGGTCCGGGTCTCGCTCGAGGACCGCTTCCTGGAGATGACGACGCGGGTCGGAGGTCGCTCATGAACGCCGCAACCGCCCGCCAGATGATCAGCGCGGAGATCCTCAAGCTCCGCCGTCACCGGCCGACCATGCTGACGGCCGGGGTGCTGTCCATCGGAATCACCGTCCTGTACTTCCTCGTCATCATCTCCAGAGGCGATGGCAGCATCGATGCGAACAAGGCCCTCTCGTCCGGAAGCGCTTTGCTCGCCATGTACTTCGGGTCGTTCACCGCCATGCTCGTCGGCACGACGGCGGGCACCCTCGATCTGACCAGCGGCGTCTTCCGTGATCTGGTGGCCACTGGGCGCTCGCGCCGTGCGTTGTTCGCGGTCCGGGTCCCGGCCGCCGTCGCGGTGGCTCTCGCCTTCAACCTCGCCGGTTTCGCCGTGACCGTCGTGGCGGCGATCGTCTGCCGTGGTGACGGGGTCGGTCCGGGAGCGGGATTGATCGTCGGGTACGCGGCCTGGGTTGTGGTCGCGACCGCTGTGGTGACGGTTCTCGCCGTCGGTGTTGCCTCGCTCACCGGTTCGCGATCCCTGACGCTCACGACGGTGATCGGCTGGCAGACGGTTGCCACCTCGCTGCTCTACTCCGCCGAGTTCCTCGGCTCTGCCCGCCAGGGGCTGCTGTCGATTGCTTTGAGCCATCTGCGTCCGGGCCCGGCGATCGGCTCGCGCGGGGTTCCCGGCTCCTCCAACGCGTTGCCCGGCTACGTCCTGCCGATGTCCACCACGGTGGCGGTGCTCGTCCTGGCGGCCTGGGTAGTGATCCCGATCGTGGTCGGCGCCCGGCGGATCCAGACCCAGGACGCCTGACCCACCACGCTGAACCAGCCTAGCTGTCGTACTCGTCGGCCGGAGCCTGGACCGGCTTGACCTGGCTGACCTGGATGAAGGGGATGGCCCGGCCGTTGACGTCGTCCTTCATCTGCTTGCTGGAGTAGGTGCCGATGACGTCGACCCAGGTGTCCCGGACCAGATCGGCGGGCAGCGTTCCGGACAGCGCAACCTTGATCGGTTGGGCATCGGCGGCGCAGCAGTTCAGCGTCATCCGGGTGAGGTACACGCCGCGCTTACCGGTACTGATGAAACCGGTGATCTTGATCTGCCGGTTGCCGAGAGACCGTCCGTGGTCGTAAACCGCCCGCTCGGCGTAATCCAAGACGGTCAGCTGCAGCGGTTCCTGGGCGGGCAGGGTGTCGAAGCCCAGGGGCCGCTGGAGCGCGGTCCCGGTGCGATCGGCGGCGTACGAGCCCAACGCCGGCGGGACGACGACGATCAGGGCGAACAACGGCAGCAGCCACAGCCAGGTGATCCGCGGCTCCCGGTGAGCGTGCTCTCGGGCGGCGCGGGCTCCCGGTCGCAGCTCGTACCAGAGCGTGGCGAGGGCCGCGATGATCAGGGCGACACCGGCCGCGAGCAGGAACGGGCGGAACCCAGCCCGGACATACCGCAGGTAGACATCCGTCAGACCGGCATGCAGCACCGCCCCGCCGAAGACGAACAAGACGATCCCCTGCGCCTCCCGGTTCACAGCAGCACCGCCCCGACCAGGGCCGACATCAGGACTGCGACGACAAAGGTGGTGGGGCCGAACCGGAGCGCGAACCCGCGCCCGAACGTACCCGCCTGCATGGCGAACAGCTTCAAGTCGATCATCGGTCCGACCACCAGGAAGGCCAGCCGGGCGGTGAGTGAGAACTGGGTCAGGGACGCCGCCACGAACGCGTCCGCCTCAGAACAGATCGACAACAGCACCGCGAGCACGGCCAGCGCAAGGATGGACACCACCGGTATGTCGGCCACCGTCTGCAACCAGGCAGCCGGAACCACGGCCTTGAGCGTGGCCGCCGCCATCGCCCCGACCACGAGGAAACTCCCGGCGTGCATCAGATCGTGACGCACCGAACCCCAGAACGCCGCTCCCCTGGTCTCACCCTCGAACGACGGACGGTCCGGCGGCCGCAACCATTCGGTCCGGCCCAACCGCAGCCACAGCCACCCCATCAGGCAGGCCACCAGCAAGCTCGCCCCGAATCTGGCGAACACCATCTCCGGATTCCGGGGAAACGCGACAGCGGTCGCCGTCAACACGATCGGGTTGATCGCCGGGGCGGAGAGCAGAAACGCCAGCGCCGCCGCCGGAGTGACTCCACGGCGCACGAGTGCCCCAGCCACCGGCACCGAGGCGCATTCACAGCCGGGCAGGACGACGCCGGCCGCCCCGGCTACCGCTACCGCGGCCGCGGGGTTCTTCGGCAGGGCGCGGGCGAAGAACGTGGCTGGGACGAACACCACGATGGCCGCCGACAGCGCCACCCCCAGGACGAGGAACGGCAAAGCCTGGGCGACGATCGCGATGAAGACCGTCATCCAGTTCTGCAGAGCGGGCCCTGACACCATCCGGTTGATCGGGCCCTGAAGCGCGACAACCAGGAGAAGCAGGACGATCAAGACTTCGACCGAACCGCCTTGCCATCCCCGCCGACCCTCCGGATCCTTCGACTCAACCGTGGGTTGAGCTGCTCCAGTGGTCACGGTTCGTCACCTCCGGTCCCGGACGAATGCGCCTCCTTGCCCACGTAGCGTAGCCGGGCAACGAACCGCAGCCCGAACCATCAACCTCGTCCGGCCGCCGGAACACCTAGCAGACGTTCCCTGATCGCGAAGAGCTCCGCTATCAGGGATCACCCTGAACGGGACCTGAGGGTCGGCTGGGGTGGGGATCAGTCCCATCCCTGATGTGCCTGTACCTGCCTGACTGCGACTGTTTTACCCATGATCACGGTGACAGCACTGAGCAAGAGATACGGCCCATTCAAGGCCGTCGACGACATCTCCTTCACCGCCGAGGCCGGCCGGGTCACCGGCTTCCTTGGCCCCAACGGTGCCGGCAAGTCCACCTCCATGCGGATCATGGTGGGGTTGACGTCGCCCACGTCGGGCAGCACCACAATCCTCGGGCGGCAGTACGCTGACCTGCCGAATCCCGGGCGCGAGGTCGGGGTTCTGCTGGACGCCTCCGCCCAGCATGCCGGGCGCACCGGTCGCGAGATCCTGACCATTGCGCAGCGGACGATGGGGCTGCCTGCCTCACGGGTCGATGACATGTTGGAGCGGGTCAGCCTGACTCCGACGGAGGCCACCCGGCGGGTCCGCAACTACTCGCTCGGCATGCGGCAGCGGCTCGGGATCGCGACGGCGCTGATGGGCGACCCCGAGGTCCTCATCCTCGATGAGCCGGCGAATGGCCTCGACCCGGCGGGCATCCGATGGATGCGCGACTTGCTGCGCGACTATGCCAACCGGGGCGGGACCGTCCTGCTGTCCTCACACCTGCTCCACGAGATCGAGGTGATCGCCGACGACCTGGTGGTGATCGGCAACGGTCGGATCGTCTCGCAGGGAACGAAGGCCTCGCTCCTGCAGCGGGCGGGCACGTTCGTTCGGACGTCCTCCGGCCAGGCAGACCTGATCCGGGCGCTTGCTGCAGCCGGGGTGGAATCCTCCCCCTTCGCGGACGGTGGCCTGCGCACCGTGGCCGACCCCGAACTGGTCGGCAAGATCGCCCTCGCGGCCGGCGTGGCGCTGGTGGAACTGCGCACGGCCGACGGCGCCGGACTCGAGGAAATGTTCCTGGAGCTCACATCGGATACCCAGCGTGAAGGAGTCATGGCATGAGCGAGAAGCGGCGCGACGGCGCCTGGACGGAGGTCGCACGCAACGACGAAGTCGCTTGTGGGCGGCCGGAGGAAGGCG
>JANNPJ010000318.1:0-9972 GCA_031400005.1 Kineosporiaceae bacterium
GGAGAAAGGCTTACGGCCCGGTTCGGCTGAGCGGACATGGTCGCGGATACGGTAGCCATGGTGGTGTCCTTCGGGGTGACTCGGTGCGCAAACGGGGGGATGAACGCTTCAGCCGATGGTGACGGCAAGATCGGCCAGGACCTTGCGAGCGTCCAGGGCAAGGAGAAGTTGGTCGGGTAGCGTGTAGGCGCCCATGATCAGGGCCCGGGCCTTCTGATCGACCGTGGCGGGTGTCGACTGGAACGGCAGCGTGGAGACATCGACCACTCCGCCGATGGCATCGACCAGAAGGCTGACCGGTTCGTCGTCCACTCGCACGACGATGTTGATCGGATTGCGGGAGGCATCGGCGGGGTCCAGCCCGAAGAGGATCCTCAGGTCGACGGCTGTGAGTACCTCGCCGCGCAGATTGATCAACCCGGCGATCTCCGGGACGGCGAGCGGCACGGGTGTCATCGATCGGACCCGCATGATCTCCTGTACCAGGGCTACATCCACCCCGAAGAGGTATCGCCCGACCATGAACGTCGAGAGTTGCGTCATTGAGAAACCTCCGCGTTGGCAAGTGCAGGGCGATCACCCGATGCGCTTGCGAGTACCGCGCTATTGGCGGCCAATCGGCGGCCAATCGGCAGTGCTTGACCGGGATGTACATCGGAGCAAATCGACTCGGCTGAAGCCCCAGCGCCCGATGACCTGCCTGCGCACCGAAAAAGTGCCGAATCACATCGGTCGCTGCTGCATCAGACGGGGCGAATCGGGTGTCTGTTCCTAGCGTCCGGGCTGAAGAAGCGCCCGTCGCCTCGGTACCCGCAGCACCGCGGGTCGGGACCCTCGACGGTGGGATGTGAGCACTTGGTGTACGGGCCGAGCGGTGACTGGCCAGACGACTTGGATGAGCGGTTCTCGGTCGACGTGGTCACGGTGTCCGGTTCGACGGCCATCGTGGAGTTCGTGATCCACGAGAATGCCGTCGAGATCTGGTTCCAGGAACAGTGCCGGGCGGTCCTGGACCGTCAGGCCCTGCGTGGCTGGCTGGCGGACCCGCATTCGCCGCTCGTCGTTGACGAGGTGACTTTCCGCCCCGAGCCGATGGCCGACTTCCACTTCCACGGTGGGGTCCTCAACGGGCGGATCGCCCTGAGCCTGCCCGGCGTGCTGGTCTGGACCCTGGCCCCACATGCCCTTGCCGACCTGCGATGCCGGATTTGAACGAGCTTTCAACCGCTGTCCTGGTTACTCCGGAATGCCGCTCACACTGGAAGTGTCCGGTCACCAGTGGCACCCGGGACCCGACTGCCAGCCCGAAGCTGGTCGTTGCCACCCCGAACCGCCCGGTGGCAGCGTCGCGCGCAACGATCGAGATGGTCATCCGATGACCTTGTTCGCCATCGTGATCCGGGTCAACTTCAAACCCCGAAGATCTGCACCTGTCGCCCATTTCACACCACGGTGCGGGAGCCACGGTGCATGCTCGCCGAGCAACCAAGCCGCGATCATGCACGGTTGCTCCCCTGCAAGCACGGTCGCCAGGCGTGGACGGTTGCGCGCCTGGGAGGATGGGTGGCGTGCTACTGATCGTGGGTGAAGCGCTCGTCGCCTATCAACGCGACCTGGGCCTCGACGGACTCGGCGCGGTGGACTTCACCGGGCCGTGGGCCAGCGGTGCTCCGGCGATCACCGCGTACGTCGCCGGCCGGCTCGGCGTCGAGACGTGCTTCGTGGGTGGCATCGGCAGTGACGAGCACGGCCGGGAAATCCGTGCACGGCTGAGCGCCGCCGGCGTCCACCTGGACTACCTGCAGGTGGACGACGTGCTGCCGACGGCGACCGCGCACATCACCTATCGCGGTCCGGACCATCGCGAGTTCCGTTTCAACGTCGAGGGGACCGCAGCCACCGCGGTCCGGGACGTCGGTGACCTGCCGGAGCGGGCGGATTGGGTGCACCTGTCCGGGTCAGCGCTGATCTTCGGCGAACCGTTGGCCACGACCGCACTGACCGCGTTCGACCGCGCTCGCCGGGCCGGAGCCCGGACGTCGGTCGACCCGAATGTCCGGCCGGAGGCGCTGACCGACACCCTCCGCCTGGCATTGATTGACGCCGTCCGCCGAGCGGACATCCTGCTGCCGAGTGAAGGGGAGCTGGAGGTCCTGGGTCTGGACGTCGAGGAACTGCTCAGCGCCGGAGCCGTGGTCTGCACGACGCTCGGCCCGGTCGGCGCCGAGGTCCGGGATCCGCAAGGCGGTCGGACCAGGCTGCCCGCGGTCACGGTCCGCGCCGTCGATACCGATGGTGCCGGCGACTCGTTCGCCGGCGGGTTCATCGCGGCGGCCCTGAACGGCGCAGATCCGGTGACGGCCGCCCTGGCCGGCCTCACGTCAGCGGCCCGTGCGGTGGTCGTCGATGGCCCGATGGCGGTCGAGTTCGAACCGAGCGTCCTGGACGCCTTCCGTTGACCAATCCTTCCCCCGGTGCCGACGCCTCGTCCGACGTCCTGGTTGAGGGGTCGGACTCGACCGCCGGTTCGACCGGGACGCTGCTCGTGATCAGCTTGGCCCCTGCGCTGGACCGGTACGCCCGGGCCGCCACTTTCCGCCGAGGGAGGATCAACCGGCCGCGGACCGTGCACACGCTGGCCGGAGGGAAAGGATTGAATGCGGCCCGGACGGCGGTCCGGCTCGGCGTCCGGACCCGGACCGTTGCGTTGATCGGCGGGGTCGCAGGGGTGGCGATGCGCACCCTCGCAGCCGCCGAGAAGCTGGCCGTGACCTGGGTGGACAGCGGGGTGGAGACGCGCCAGTGTCTGAGCCTGCTGGACGAGTCCGACGGCTCGATGACCGAAGTGTACGAACCGTTGCTGCCGGTGCCCGCGGAGGTCTGGCCCGCCGTCCTGACCGCCGTCCGGGCGCAGTTGACGGGCTTGTCCGGCTCCGACGTGGTGGCGATCTCCGGCCGGGTGCCGGGCGGGTTGCCGGACGACGCGCTGGCCCAGACCGTCGGGCTCTGTGTCGAGGCCGGCATCCCGGTCCTGGTCGACTCGGACGGTCGTCAACTCGCCTCGGCCGCCCGCCGTGGTCCGACCCTGGTGAAGGTGAACGCGGCGGAGGCGGCCGCCGCGACGGGGACTGATCCCGCGCATCCGTGGACCGCCGCCGCGGGGCTGCAGGCGCTTGGCGCCGAAACCGTGGTGCTCACTCTGGGCCCGGGCGGCGCGCTCGGACTGGCCGCGGATGGCCGCCGGTTCGAAGTCGTGCACGAGCCGCTGGAGCACGCTCTGCCGGTCGGTAGTGGGGACGCCGTCCTGGCCGGGTTAGCCGCTCGCTATCTAGCAGCCGGTGCCCACTTCGAGCTGCCGGAGGCGCTCCGTTATGCCGCAGCCGCCGGTCGGGCGAACGCTCGTCAACTGGAGGCCGGTTCCTGCACTCCCGCTGAGCTGTCTGCCGAACTCGCTTCGATCATCCTGCACGCCCACTGACTCGGCCGCCTTAGCGATCAACTCACTGTCCGATATCACGCCGGGCTACGAAAGATCTTCATCGAATCGCCCAAATTTCGGCGAATCTCTTGCATAACGGACCTGTTGCGGGGAACAATCCGCGACGAACTATGTAGAGAACTCGGGCCTGATGAACGGACTGTAATGAAGAGAATTGTGGCGGCTGTTGCCGCGACTGGGCTGCTTGCCGGGGGCATGACCTTCACCTCGGTTGCCCAGGCGGCAGACAAGAGTGCGGCGAAGACCGCGCCTAAGGCGATAGCGGGAGCTCCCGCTGCAGCGGATTCGGCGGCTTTCACGCCGAAGGCCATCACGTGGGGCAAGTGTGGGATTCCGGGCCTCGACAGGCGCGGCGCCGAGTGCGGCCTCCTGACTGTTCCGCTCGACTACAAGAAGCCCAAGGGCACGAAGATCAAGCTCGCGGTGTCGCGGATCAAGAGCACCGTCAGCGCGGACAAGTACCAGGGCATCATGCTGACGAACCCCGGCGGCCCCGGTGGTTCCGGCCTGACGCTCTCGGTGCTGGGCGAGTTCGTGCCGAACAACGCCGGTGCTGCCTACGACTGGATCGGCTTCGACCCGCGCGGCGTCGGCTCCAGCGTCCCTGCACTGTCCTGCAACGGGAACTACTTCAAGGCTCCGCGGCCGCAGTACGTGCCGGAGACGGAGAAGATCGAGAAGGCCTGGCTGAAGCGGTCCAAGAGCTACGCCAAGGCGTGCGACAAGGCCGGCGGAAAGCTGCTGGACCACCTGAAGACCGTTGACACGATCAACGACATGGAGAGCATCCGCAAGGCGCTCGGCAAGCCGCAGATCAACTTCTACGGGTTCTCCTACGGCTCGTACCTCGGTCAGGTGTACAGCACACTGCACCCGACCAAGGTCCGTCGGATCGTGCTCGACGGCATCGTCGACCCGCGTGGGGTTTGGTACAAGTCCAACCTCGCCCAGGACGTCGCCTTCAACAAGAGCATCAAGATCTTCTTCGCCTGGGTCGCCAAGAACGACGCCACCTATCACCTCGGCACCAGCGAGGCAGTGGTGGAGAAGAAGTACTACGCCGCGCTGGCGAAGCTGGAGAAGAAGCCGGCCGGCGGCAAGCTCGGTGCCGCCGAATGGAACGACGTATTCACGTCGGCCGGGTACTACGTGTTCGGCTGGGAAGACGTGGCGAAGCTGTTCGCCGCCTACGTGAACGGCGGCGACTACAAGCCGGCGCTCGCGGCGTACCAGGACGCCAACCCGACGGGCCCTGGTGAGGACAACGGCTTCGCGATGTACCTGGCAACCCAGTGCACCGACGCCGCGTGGCCGGGCTACTACAAGTGGCGGGCGGACAACTGGCAGCTGCACGCCACGGCGCCGTTCCTCACCTGGAGCAACGTCTGGTTCAACGCGCCCTGCCTGAACTGGGGCGCCAAGGCCGGCAAGCCGGTCACGGTCAACGGGGCGAAGGCTCCGGCGATGCTGCTGATCAACGAGACCTTCGATGCGGCCACGCCGTATTCCGGTGCTCTCGAGGTCCGTAAGCGGTTCCCGAACTCGGTGCTGGTCGAGGGTGTCAACGGTTCCACGCACTCCGGTTCGCTGAACGGCGTTGCCTGCACCGACAACCTGATCGCCGCCTACCTGACCGACGGCTCGCTGCCGGCCCGGGTGGCCGGCGACACGTCGGACGTGAAGTGTGACCCGGTGCCGCAGCCGGACCCGACCGCAGCGCCGACGCAGAAGACGCAGGGCTCGGACTCGCTGTCGCGTGAGTCCCTGCAGAACCTCATCGGCACGCGCTAGTCCGTACCCCAGCACCAGGTAGTTCGCACCAACGCAGTGAGCACGAGGTACTTCGTACCACCGCAGTAAGCCAGTGGGGCGCCGGGAAACCGGTGCCCCACTTGGCTTTCCGCCCTTGTCGGCTCGGGCGTCGGGCCGAGTTAGTCGCGCGTTCAGACCCAGGACCATGCTGGCTCATTCGGCATGCCGAACCGCCACCAATCCAATCCCGCACAAAGCGGAACATTTGCCGCCTCAATCCCACAGAAGCACGTCACCTCTTCCGATGTTGGCACCGATGCTCCGGCAATGCTCCCCTTGTCCCGCCAGCGCTACGTCAAACCGCCTGGACGACGAGAATCCCACCGGGCTAACGGGAGCATCGCTGGAGCTACGTCGCAAGGCTGTCGACGGACGTGCCACTGACGGCTGACGGTGATGTGATCAACGTGAGTTTGGGATGGCGATCCCGCCATGCTCAACTCATACTCCCGCCAGCCACCCGAAAATAAGATCAGCGAGCCATTTTTGGTGGCAGACGGGAGCATCGGGTGTGCATCGCCCCCGCAGTGACGCCGCATCCCTCCAGCAGGCGTCAAGCCTGCCACCGATACGGGAAATCCTTGTAGGGTTAGGTGTCTTCCGACTTGATCAGCAATTTCCCGAATATGGATAACCTGTGATGAAATAGACAGGCACCGTAGCCGTGCCCTGTTAACGGCTCTTGCCATTCCTGGGATACCCACCTCCGCCGCCGTCCATCCTTATGTGATCACGCGAGAAGTGACAGTAAGCCAGTCCGATTAACCTGGAAATCTCAACGAGACAGAAACAAGCGATAGGAGCCAGGTTCGTGCTGGAGGGGTTGTACGAGTCACTGCTCACCGAGCAGTTACAGCAACAGTTGCGGGCGGGACAAGGGCTGGCTAGCGACATCGTCCAGGTGGACGCCGCGGAGTTGCCGGTGGTGGTGTCCCGGCATCTCGCTCCGCTCATTCAGAAGACGCTGAGTCGGGTTCGAGAACCAGCCGACCGACTGGACCTGCTTCGGCGAATCCTGGCAGTGCTGGCCACCTATGACCCGCCGGGTGACGATCCAGTTCCTACTGATGGCGGGGAGATGCAGCAACTTCTCTCGGTTTCTCGGGAAGTGACGACGGGTGGGATCGCACCGGTGACTTTGCGTCGTCCAGTGACGCCGCTCGGGGAAGCTGCTCTGCTCACCAACGCGCGCGGTGAACCCACATTGGCCGCCGAACTTAGAGCCGAACTCGACAGCGTCGACGGCGTCGATCTGCTCTGCGCCTTCGTCAAGTGGCAGGGAGTTCGGCTGCTCACTGAACAGTTCAATACCTTGAAACTCCGCAACATCCCGTTGAGAGTTCTCACCACCACGTATCTGGGCGCCACGGATGCGAAGGCTCTGGACGCGCTCGTCAACGACTACGGGGCGGAAGTTCGGATCAACTACGAGACGAACCGGACGCGCCTGCACGCGAAAGCCTGGCTGCTGAAGAGGAATACCGGGTTCGACACGGCCTACGTTGGCTCGAGTAACCTCTCACAAGCAGCCTTGATCGACGGCGTCGAATGGAATGTCCGCCTCTCCGCCGTCGGTTCTCCGTCCTTGATCGACAAGTTCCGGACAACATTTGATTCTTATTGGGAGAACAGGGAATTCGAGCCCTACAGCCCTGCCGATGACGGAAAGCGGTTGCGGGAAGCGCTGGAAATTGCCGGTGGTCAGCGAAGCCGGGAACGCATCATCACGCTCTCCGGACTCGAGGTCAGGCCTCTGCCTCACCAGGCGAAGATACTTGAGGAACTTGACGCCGAGCGCACGCTGCATGGTCGGCACCGTAACCTTGTCGTTGCTGCCACCGGCACTGGCAAGACCGTTATCGCTGCCCTCGACTACCGCAGGCTCGTCCGGGAGACCTATGGCAAGGACTTGACCTTGCTATTCGTCGCGCATCGACAGGAGATCCTGCGCCAGTCGCAGCGGATGTACCAAGAAGTCATGAGCAGTCACACGTTTGGCGAGCTGTTGGTCAATGGTGAAGTTCCGACCGTGGGCCGGTACGTTTTTGCCAGCATTCAGTCGCTCTCTGCTGCGAGGATCGCGGCGCTCGATCCTCAACATTTCGACGTCGTGGTGATTGACGAGTTCCATCATGCGCAGGCTGCCAGTTATCGCCAGCTTCTTGATCATCTCAAACCGCAGGAGTTACTTGGCTTGACGGCGACTCCCGAGCGCGGTGACGGCATCGATGTCCGATCGTTCTTTGACGGGCGCACTGCCGCTGAGCTCAGACTTTGGGATGCGCTCGATCAGAACTTGCTCTGCCCCTTTCACTACTTCGGAATCCATGACGGTACGGACTTGGCAGGCATCGCCTGGAAGCGTGGATCGTATGACTCGGCATCGCTTGATGTTCTGTACACCGGGAACGATGCTCGAACCCGGATCGTGCTGAAGGAAGTTCGGGACAAGATCTCTGATGCCAGCCGAATGCGTGCCCTTGGCTTCTGCGTTAGTACCGCTCATGCTCGCTATATGGCGCAACGATTTACGGCGGCTGGCATCCCGGCTCTGGCGGTCTGGGCCGAAACGCCCACCGCTGAGCGGGCCGACGCGCTCCAGGCGTTGAGGAACGGTGAAATCAATGCGCTGTTCGCCGTGGATCTCTTCAATGAGGGCCTGGACGTACCCGAGGTAGATACGGTTCTTTTCTTACGCCCAACAGCGAGCGCCACGGTCTTTCTCCAGCAGCTTGGCCGAGGCCTCCGGATGACTGAAGGAAAGTCTGTACTCACAGTTCTCGATTTTGTCGGTCACCAGCGACGCGAGTTTCGCTTCGACCAACGCTTCCACGCCTTGACGGGATCGAGTCGTAAGCAGCTCGAACACCAAGTGCAGCAGGGCTTTCCGTTCTTGCCATCCGGATCACAGATCGTCTTGGATGTCGTGACCCAAAACGCCGTCCTTGCAAATATCCGCCAGCAAATGTCGCCCAAGTGGGCGGCGCTGGTGTCTGAGTTGCGCGGCTTTGACGGTGATAGCCTCGCGTCTTTCCTAGAGGAAAGCGGACGAGATCTGGCCGATGTCGTGAAGGATGGCCGGCGTTCATGGACGTCGCTCTGCCGAGAAGCTGGCAAGTTGCTACCTGAGCCAGGGCCGCGTGAGCCAGCACTGCAGAAGAGGGTCCGCGCTATTGCGCATGTGGACGACGTGCTGCGCGCCGGAACCTACGCCAAGTTCCTCTCGAACGCCGCTGCGCCATATGCCCAATTGAGCGTGCTTGAGCAACGGATTGCCCAGATGTTCTTCTTTTCGATGTACCCAGATGGCGGAGGCTTCGCCGATTTTTCCGCTGGCTTGGTGTCGCTACGGGAGGAGCAGGCAGTTCGGTCTGAGATGCGCCAAGTAATCGACATTGCTTTTGATCATGCCAGGCGAAGCACGTATTCGTTGTCCATGCTGGTTCCGGCCTTGGCGGACGTCCCACTCGAAGTTCACGGTAGTTATCAGCGGGAAGAGATCCTCGCGGCGCTGGGGCATGCATCCATGAGACGAAAGCCAAGCACCATGCGTGAAGGTGTCGCCTGGTGCGAGTCGGTCCAGTCCGACGCCTTTCTTATCACCATCAAGAAATCGGAGAAGCAGTACTCGCCGTCCACCATGTACAAGGATTACGCGCTCAGCCAGGATCTCTTCCACTGGGAATCGCAGTCTACGACGTCTGCTCACACCTCAACGGGTCAGCGATACATCGGTCACCGGGAGCAAAGGCGGGCTTGCTGTTCGATCTGAAAGCCGATCGCAGCGAGCAGAAGGACGTGGCCGAAGCGAATCCGGAGGTCGTAAAGCGATTGTTGGCGGCTGCCAAGTCGTTCGAGGAACGAATAAGATAGTATCCAGGCGATTAAAGAGTTTCGAGGAGATCGCGATCATGGCGACCACCACTTCAACGGCACGACCACTGAATCCTGTTCCCGAACTTCAAAACGGCGATCATCTTTCGCGTGAAGAGTTCGAACGCCGCTACCACGCTATGCCGGAACTGAAAAAAGCCGAGTTGATTGAAGGAGTTGTTCACATGGCGTCACCAGTTCGACACACTCAGCACGCCGGGCCCCACCTGCGGATGGGAAACTGGATCGGCCATTACCTCGCCTACACCCCCGGAATGGACGCCGGCGATAACGGAACTCTTCGGCTCGACTTGGACAACGAACCTCAGCCGGATTGTTACCTGTTCATCAAGCCCGAGAATGGCGGACAAGCCAGGATCGATCAGGAAGGCTACTTGGAGTCGGCTCCCGATCTCGTGGCCGAGGTGGCCGCGTCCAGCGCCAGCTACGACTTGCACACGAAGCAAACCGTCTATCGCCGAAACAAAGTGCGAGAGTACGTGGTTTGGCGAGTTCTGGATCAGGCGATTGATTGGTTCGTACTTCGTGGATCGCAGTACGAACGATTGACTTCGGATGGAGACGGCGTGCTGCGAAGTGAAGTACTTCCCGGGCTGAGTCTCGATGTGCCGGCATTGCTGAGTGACAACCTGAAGCAGGTCTTCGCGACGGTTCAGAAGGGCGTGAGCTCCCCCGAGCACGCTGCCTTCGTCGCTCGTTTGCAAAAACGCTGAATTCGATCGAAAGGTGTTGACGTGAAACTGCTCCTTGGCAGCGGCGGCTTTCGC
>JANNPJ010000398.1:0-2007 GCA_031400005.1 Kineosporiaceae bacterium
GGCAGCCCCGTCCGGGTGGACGAGGCTGCCTGGTGTGATCTAACTGGAGCGGACCTGCTTGCCCTGTCCCTTGCGGGTCAGGGTTCAAGTAAAACCGCTCTGGTGGAGCTGAGGAGATTCGAACTCCTGACCCCCTCCATGCCATGGAGGTGCGCTACCAGCTGCGCCACAGCCCCGCCACTCCCCAACAGGCCCATCTGAGCGACCCGCCGGTGAAGCTTGCCGAGTCTATCGCGGGCCTAGGGGGTGACTTCAAATCGGGGCCTGTCTGGAGTGCCTCCGCGCAGCGGGCTCCGGGGTATATAACCATCAAAATCGGTCTGATTCAGGCAGCAAGCGACCAGGAATCTCGCCCAGGCGGATGAAGACGAGCGGATCGGGCAAGCGAAACAGGCCAACACCCGACGGAAAAGCTCAGCGTTCGCTGTCGAGGGTTATCATCTGCTGCGCGGCGTAGCGGACACCGAGATCCGCAGGAACGGCTCCTTCGATAGCGGTTGGCTCAGCAGTCGGTCGCGGCTGACGTGCTGCCGATGTTCCAGACGCACAGCCGCCAGCCTCGGGCTGCCTTTTCCAGTTCCGCCCAGTGCGCGTTACGCAGCCCTTCGAGCGCGTTCCAGGGAAAGGCGGGCGTCCCGAGCAGCAGGAACATCCCGGCCCGCAGCGATCCCCCGTGCGAGACACAGATCAGCGTCCCACCGTCCATCGACTGGTCTGCCTCGGCGATCGCAGCCGCGGCACGCAACCCCGCGTCGACCCGGCTTTCGCCACCGTCGATCCGGACGTCGGCGTCACCACGATGCCAGGCCTCGAATTCGTCGGGCCAGCGTTCGACGATCTCTGCGCGCAGCAGCCCTTCCCACTCTCCCGCGTAGATCTCCCGCAATCGAGGATCATGGGTGACCTCGACTCCCAGCCGCGCGGCCACCGCGTCGGCGGTCTGGGCAGCCCTGCTCAGGTCGGAGGAGAGCAACCGCACCTGACCAGCGTCGGCTAGTTCGGTCGCGAGGGTGTCCGCCATCCGCTTCGCCTGGCCGAGCCCTACCTCATCGAGCGGAATGTCCACCTGGCCTTGGAAACGCGCCTCGGCGTTGTAGGCCGTCCGGCCGTGGCGTAGGAGTAGTACCCGCTGAGCGCTCACGCCCCGGTAGCACCGGGGATGCCCAAGACCGCAGAATCGGTGCTGGGCATGGAGCGGTCGCTGTCGTCGAACGAGTCCTCAGCGGCCTCGTCGTAGTCGTTGGACCGTTCCTTGGCGGCAGCGTTCGAGGCAACGACGTCTTCCGGCAGCGAAACCGTCGGGCAATCCCGCCAGAGCCGCTCCAACGAGTAGTAACTGCGCTCCTCGGCGTGCTGCACGTGCACCACGAGCTCACCGAAGTCAAGCAGCACCCAGCGGCCGTCGCGCTCGCCTTCGCGCCGGATCGGCTTGACTCCGACAGTGTTCAGCGCCACCTCGACGCCCTCGACGATGGCCTTGACCTGGCGATCGTTCGGCGCAGAGGCGAGCACGAAGACATCCGTGATCACCAGGTGTTCGCTGACGTCGATGGCGACGACGTCGCCGGCCAGCTTGCCGGACGCCGCGCGGGCGGCGACGGTCGCAAGTTCGAGGGCATGGTCGGAAGCAGTCACATCCCTACCCTCTCACGCCTTGACTGAACGGCCAGACCCGTTCAATCCTCCGGTTGGGGTGCGGGTGGCTCGTAAAGCCGGTGCTTGTTGATGTACTGAACGACGCCGTCCGGCACCAGGTACCAGACCGGCGCGTTGCGATGCACCCGATCCCGGCAGTCGGTGGACGAGATCGCCATTGCCGGCACCTCCAGCAAACTCACCCGGTCGGCGGGCAGCCCGGTGGCCTCCAAGCGGTGCCCAGGCCGAGTGACGCCGATGAAATAGGCCAACTGGAACAATTCGTCGGTGTTCTTCCAAGAGAGGATCTGCGCCAGAGCGTCCGCACCGGTGATGAAGAACAGTTCCGCTCCTGACCGCCCGGCGGCCAGG
>JANNPJ010000431.1:0-21850 GCA_031400005.1 Kineosporiaceae bacterium
CAGCACCGCTGGTCGGTACAGCACCTCGGGGCAATTCGCCGGCAGATGCTGTCGCCGACGTGCCCGAGTGGTTCATGGACTACTGGAACGCGGACGGCAGCGCCGCCGAGATGTGCGGCAACGGCGTCCGGGTGTTCGTCACGCACCTGATCCGGCGGGGCTGGATCGACCTGCCGGACGGCGGTGAGCAGGTGATTGCCACCCGGAACGGGGTGAAGGTGGTTCGCCGGCGGGCCGATCTGATCAGCGCTGACCTCGGCCCGTGGCGGGTGGTCGGGGGGTCGGCAGCGGTGGCGGCCGGCGGCGACGTGAAGGTCGCCCTTCCCGGGATGCCGGTACTGCCCGGCCTGTCGGTGGAGCTGGGCAACCCGCACGTCGTCGTGATGCTGCCGGACACCGAGACCCTCGCCGCGATCAACCTGAGCGTGCCGCCGGTGGTCGATCCGGCGCCGGTGAACGGGACCAATGTGGAGCTGGTGGTGCCGATGCACAACCAGCAAGTGCGAGGGGAACTCGGCCACCTGCAGATGCGGGTGCATGAGCGCGGCTCCGGCGAGACCCGCTCCTGCGGTACCGGTGCTATTGCGGCGGCGCTGGCGGCTCGGGCCTTCGGCGGTGAGAGCGCCCCGGATCACTGGCGGATCGACGTCCTCGGTGGAACATTGCAGGTCAGCGCGCAAGGAACGGCGACCAAGGGCACAGTCGCGGCGCTCTCCGGTCCGGCCGTGATCGTTGCCGAGGGCACGTACCTGACGCACTCTGCGTGACATGCTCTGCGTGATCTCGCGTCCACCGGGGACCGCGCCACGGAGTGAATTTCCGATCGGCCGCCGGTCTGTGGTCAACCTTGGTCCCAGCGGGCCGAGAACACCGGAGTGGATCGACGAGGCTCTGGAGCGCACCTGGTGGCGGTGGCCACGGCGGTGGTGATGTCGGTCTGTGCCGGTCTGGCCGGTGCCAGTGCGGACGGAACCACTGCAGCGGCGACCCCAAGCTCCTCCCAGGTCCGCGGCCGCGCGGCCGCGGTCTGTGACGCCACCATCTCTTTCGTCACCACCCAGCCGGACGACGGGTGGGCGGCCAACACGATCATGAGCGGTCAGGTCGTGCTGCCCGGACGGCCCCAGTACCGGTTGCCGACGAACCCGGACTGGTCAGCCACCGGTGACGGCACCGCCAACTGGGCCTTCCAGTACAACGCCCTGACCTGGCTCGATGTCCTCCGCAGGGAAGGCGCCCGGCGGGGCGACCGGGCGATGCTGCGGCGATACGCCGTCCTGCTCGAGGACTGGTCGCGGACCGACACCAAAGCCGTTCCGTACGCCTGGCTGGGAATGTCCCAAGGAATGCGGGCGATTGCCTTTGCCTGCGCGGTGAAGCAGCTCGGCGCCCCGGGCTGGCTGGTTTCCGAGATGCGTGAGCACGGCAGGTACCTCGCCCAGGCCAAGAACTACGTCCGGGTCGGCAACTACGCGATGCACCAGAACGACGGGCTGATGGTGCTCGGATACGTCCTCGACGACATGGCGTGGCAGCGGATGGCGCTGCAGCGCAACGCGGCCTACTTCGCCGGCGCGCTGGACGCCGAAGGGGTGACGACCGAGGGATCGGTCGGGTACGGCCGGAACAACCTCAAGTGGATGCAGGACGCCGTGGCCTACGTGACCCTGTCCGGGCAGCGGCTGCCGGCGTCGATGCGCAGGGTCGACAGGATGGCGACGTTCCTGGCGCACGCATCGACCCCCGACGGGCGGTACGAGATGCTCGGTGACACCCTCTACGGTTCCGACACGCGCTACGCCGGAGACATCCTCAAGGGCAGCATCGGCGAGTACGCCCAGTCCGGCGGGCACCGCGGGCCGAGGCCCGACAAGACCCTGGCCGTGTTCAAGGTGGGCTACCTGTTCAACCGGTCCGGCTGGGGGACGGTCAGGCCGATGGCCGCCGAGACCTCGTACTCGCTGCGCTTCGGCCGGGCCCGCAGCGAGTCGGTGCACGCCCACCAGGACGCCGGGTCGCTCACGATGTACGCCCACGGCTCGCAGCTGCTCTGGGACCAAGGGCTGTACGAATACTACGGCGGCCCGATGCGGACCTACGTCCAGAGCGCGGCGGCGCACAACCGGGTCACCGTCGCCGGCGTCGTCCCCTCGCTCACCGCGTCATCACCACTGGTCACCGTGTCGGACACGGCTCGCTCGACGCTGGCGACGGTCCAGATCCGGGACCTGCCAGGGGTGAGCTGGACCCGCACGGTGCTGTACTCCAAGCGCGGCCGGTACCTGGTCGTCCGGGACGACCTGGCGTCATCCAAACCCCGGACGTACACCCAGCGCTGGCACCTGGCTGCCGACCGGACCGTGCGCCGCAGCCGTGCCGGGTCGGTCGAGGCGGTCCACACCGGCGGGCTCGGCGCCGACGTGGACGTCTACTACAGCGGCAGGACGCCGGTCCTGTCCGTGGTGAAAGGCCGGACCCGGGGCGGCCTGATGGGGTGGCGCAGTCTGGACATCGGGCAGCGGACCGCCGTGCCGGTGATCGAGGCGGTCCGGACCGGCAAGGCCGTCACCTACCTGACGGTGATCATCCCGCGGCGGGCCGGTGCCACGTCGGCGTCGTCGGGGATCCGGGCTGCCCGGGTGAGTGCGGGGACATCCTCGGTCGAGGTGCGCAGCGGCCCGGTGCGCGAGTCTGTCCGGCTCACTCGGACCTCCGCATCGGTCCGCTGACCGCGGGTAGGCGTTCAGCCGGGTCCGCCGGTGGGCCCTCAGCGGGGGTCAGGAGTCCGGACTGGTCACCCGGAGCACGCGGTAGCCCTTGGCGCTGCCGGCCCGCTCGACCGTCCAGCCGCCGGGAAGGGAGTCCTGTAGCCAGCGGTGCAGCGAGTCTGCGCCGAGGTGGCGCTGCACCACGAGGTGCGCCTGCCCACCTGGAACCAACCGCGGTAGCCAGCGCAGCAACAGTTCGTGCAGCTGATTCTTGCCGATCCGGATCGGCGGGTTGGACCAGATCGCCGCGAACCGGACCTCTGCGGGCACGCTGTCCGGCGCGGCCGTGCGGATGTTGGAGACCCCAGCCCGCCCGGCGTTGGTCGCCGTCAGCTCCAGCGCGAGTTCATTGACGTCGACTGCCCAGACGGTTGCCTCGGGGGACTGCAGGGCCTGGGTGATCGCCAGTGGCCCCCAGCCGCAACCGAGGTCGAGCAGGTCTCCGGTCGGAGGCGGGGGTGGCACCTCGCGCAGCAGCACCCGGGTACCGAGGTCGATCCGGTACTGGCTGAAAACGCCGCCGGTGACGACCAGCGTCACCTCGTGCCCGGCCAGCACACAATCGAGCTCGCGCTGGCCCGTGACCGAAGCCGGGTCCGGGGTCTGGAAATAGTGCGGCTGGGGCTCGCTGGGCTCGCTCGTCATCAGAAAAGCATCTTATCCATGATCGGCTGGGCGGGAATCTCGCTCGCCTATCAAACCGTTGAGGTGGGAGGCTAGGGGAACCAAGAAACATGGAGGACGTCCTGAGTATCAAGGACCAGCGAACGATCAAGACCCACGGCTCCACCAAGGGTCGTGGCACCGGCGGCGATACGGCCACTGGTGTCGATCTCGACGAGACGCCGTCGATTTCGATGCCGATCGAGCGCAGCGCCGCCATCGACCGGATTCTTTCCCGGGCCGGCACCGCCGTGAGCGAGGGCGAGACCCAGCACCACGACCGCGATGGCGAACAGTCGGAACTGTCCGACCGGCAAGCCTTGCGTCGAGTCGGCGGGCTCTCCACCGAGCTCCAGGACGTCTCCGAGGTCGAGTATCGGCAGCTTCGCCTGGAAAAGGTGGTGCTGGCCGGGATCTGGACCTCGGGGACGTCGGACGACGCCGAGAACTCGATGCGTGAACTTGCCGCGCTCGCCGAGACCGCCGGGTCCGAGGTGCTGGACGGCGTCCTGCAACGTCGACAGACTCCCGACCCGGGGACCTTCCTGGGCTCCGGCAAGGCGGAGGAGCTGCGCGCCATCGTCGAGGCCACCGGTGCCGACACCGTGGTCTGTGACGGCGAGCTGGCACCGTCCCAGCGCCGCAGCCTGGAAGACGTCGTCAAGGTCAAGGTGATCGACCGGACCGCGCTGATCCTCGACATCTTCGCCCAGCACGCCAAGTCGAAGGAAGGCAAGGCACAGGTCGAGCTGGCACAGCTGGAGTACTTGCTGCCGCGGCTGCGTGGTTGGGGTGACTCGATGTCCCGCCAGGCAGGTGGCCAGGTGGGCGGCGCGGCCGCCGGGATGGGTTCACGCGGTCCCGGTGAGACGAAGATCGAGCTGGACCGGCGGCGGATCCGCGACCGGATGGTCAAGCTGCAGCGCGAGATCGCGGCAATGAAGAAGGCCCGGGTGACCAAGCGGGATTCCCGGCTGCGGAACTCGGTGCCATCGGTAGTGATCGCCGGATACACCAACGCGGGCAAGTCCAGCCTGCTGAACCGGTTGACCGGGGCCGGCGTCCTGGTAGAGAACTCCCTGTTCGCCACCCTGGACCCGACCGTGCGTCGGGCAGCCACCCCGGACGGGCGGGAGTTCACCCTGGCCGACACGGTGGGCTTTGTCCGCAAGCTGCCCACGCAGTTGGTGGAGGCGTTCCGGTCGACGCTGGAGGAGGTCTCGCAGTCCGATCTACTGCTGCATGTCGTGGACGGCAGCCACCCGGACCCGGAGGGTCAGCTGGCCGCCGTCCGTACCGTGCTCGCCGAGGTCGATGGCGACAAGGTGGCGGAGCTGGTGGTGATCAACAAGTGTGACGCCGCGGATCCGGAGGTTCTCGATCGGCTGCTGCGGCGAGAGAAGCACTCGATCGCGGTGTCCGCGAAGTCCGGTCACGGCATTGACGAACTGATCGAGCGGATCTCCGCGGGGCTGCCCCGCCCGGACGTCGATGTCCACGTCCTGGTCCCGTTCAACCGAGGTGACCTGGTGAGCCGGATTCATCAGGAAGGTGACGTCCTGGTCGAGGAGCACACCGGCGAAGGCACAAAGATCAACGCCCGGGTCGACTCGCTGTTCGCCGCGGAACTGGCGGGTTTCAGCAGCTAGGAAACGCTCTCCGCGAAAAAATTCCGAGGCGCGCCCGGACCGGGGCGCGCCTCGGTCTATGAGACGAGTGTCAGGAATTTCTGGGGCTAAGCACCGATCTGCTCCCAGAGGAGTGACACCAGCCCTGGAACCTTGTCTCTTCGCCCGTCGCTGTCGATAGCCTTTCGTGGCGCGAATCAGAGTAAGACCCGTTGCCGTGGGTCTGGTGTTCGGTGCTGCTGGTTCAGCCTGGCTCGTCCTGCTAGTGATGTCCTTTTTTTCCGGCGACAAATCGGCTCATCGGCCCCTCGGCGCGATCGCCTGCGACCTTGTCGCCGTGGGTCTTTTGGTCGCGGTGGCGCAATTGCTCTCCCGATACAGCGGAGCCTCTGAAGAAGACCAGGCGTGGCGTCTGATCCTGTCCGGCGTCGCCCTCATCGCCGGTTTTGCTCTTGTCACTCAAAGTCTGGGGGTCCTTGGCGCGTGGGTATCAAGGCCGTGGAGCGGGGCGAGTGATCTGGCGTTCAGCGTCGGCTGTGCGCTCGCCTGCGCTCCGGTCTATCGGGGTCTGGTCCATTGGAATCGCATACGTCCCGGATCTACCGATCCGGGTGAGGCGCTCAATGGTTTGGGCGCGTTCTTCGTTGCGGTGGCCTTCGGCAACCTTCTGCTGCCGTGGTCACCTCATCCGCTGAGCGGACTACGGGAATGGCAAGAGCAGGCGTCGCTGGCTACGGGTGCTGCCATCGTCATCCTCTTCGGCACGGCGATGACGGTCACGGCGGTCGGCGGACTGCTGCGCGACCCACGGATCTGGATCGTCACTGCGGCCATCGGCGCGGTGTGCGCCGGGCAGGTGGCCGCGCTGCTGGCTGAGCAAGCAACCAGGCCACCGTCTGCGGCTCTCTGGTTGTTCATGGCGACAGTACTCACGAGTTGCACACTGATCGCACCCGGCGCCGGCAATCTACAAGCCCTCAACCACCAGGCGACCGTGGTCGGTGCCATGGTCGTCATGGTCGGCGGTGTCACGGTGGTGATCGCGAATGCTGCCCTTGTGCATGACCAGCGTCGTCTAACGCCGTGCTTCGCGGCAGCGGGTCTGCTCGTGGTGAGCCTGCGGATGGTGAAAGTGGTCCAGGACGTCGCTCAGATTCGGCGTGAGGCAATGACGGATGACCTGACCGGCCTGCCGAACCGCCGGGCGCTGCTGTCGGCGATCGAGGACGCGCTGCTGGCTGAGTCTTCCGCCAGCCTCCTCATCGTCGACCTCGAGCGGTTCAAGATGATCAATGACCGGTATGGGCACGCGACCGGCGACCTCTTGCTCCAGGACATGGCCAGAACCCTGGCCGCGGACCTCCCCGAGGGTGCACTTCTGGCCCGTCTCGGAGGTGATGAGTTCGCCGTCCTGCTGACGGACATCGATATCGATGAAGCCCTGGAGGTCGCCAATACCCTGACACACAAGGCTATTCCGCTGGAGTGCGGAGACGGGTACCTGGTCTACGTCAAATCCAACATCGGTGTCGCCACGATAAACTCCGCCGAAGCAGACAGTGCCGAAGCAGACAGCGGAGAATTGTTGCGCCGTGCAGACACTGCCCTGGACCAGGCCAAGACCGCTGGGACCCGGGTCTGCGAGTACGACCGCGCCCTGGACGCCGCCAAGCACGAACGCCTGAGCCTGATCGAGGACCTGCGATCGGCCCTTGAAGGGTTCCCTGGCCAGGACGAGCAGATCGTGGTCTATTACCAGCCACAAATTCTCGCGGCTACCGGCGTCGTCGTCGGGGTCGAAGCGCTGGTTCGATGGGCACATCCACGACGAGGCATCCTGGCCCCGGACGCGTTCATCGACCTGGCCGAGCAGAACGGGCTGATGGCGTCTCTGACCGCACGAGTAATGCGCCAGGCCGCCATACACGCCGTCGGATGGCGCGCTGCCGGACATCGCCTGAGGCTGTCGGTGAACCTGTCCGCCACGTGCCTCAACGACCCAGACCTTCCCTCGCTCATCGACGAGGTACTGGGACAGGGCCTCGACGCAGGAGACCTGGTCCTGGAGGTCACGGAGACCAGCTTGATGACCGACGCGGAACAAAGCTTGGCCGCGCTGAAACGCCTCGCCGAGCGCGGAGTTGGCATCAGCATCGACGACTACGGCACCGGATACTCATCCCTCAGCTACCTGAACGACCTGCCTGCCACCGAACTCAAGATCGACCGATCGTTCACCTCGCGGATCGTCAGAGATCCGCGAACAGCGGCCATCGTGGCCGGGACGGTCGAATTGGCCCACCGCCTGGGGATCCGAATCGTCGCCGAGGGGATCGAGGACGAGGAGACTCTCACGGCCATGAGAGAGCTTGGCTGCGACGAGACCCAGGGCTACTTCCATAGCCGCCCACTCCCGGACACGCTCTTCCTTCACTGGTTGCAGGCACGAGAGGATGCCTCCGACAGCCACACGCCAGCACAGTTCGCCATCAACAGTTGACACGCACCCGGAACGCGAGAGCGATCTCCCGCGACCAGAGCGGTCTATCACCTTTACCGGTTTGGGCACCTATGCCGGGTTGGGTAAGGGTGAATTTGACGCCGACTCCGCCGACGTGGTGGACGGCGTAGCCGGTGTGGCTTTCGCTGAGGGTTGCTGTGACGCTGTGGGATCGGACGCTGTGGGATCGCCGGTCGCGCATTCATGTTTTCCCCTGAAGTGAAGTCCGCCCCCGCCTGAGGTGGCTAATTCGATGGCTCTATCTCTGCGGCGACAGGGTACGACTGCTGGGCGCCGGGCCGCGTTACCGAGATCGCGGCTACCCGGACGGCGAACCGAAGCGCCGTGGTCAGATCGTCGCCGGCGGCGAGTCGGTGCGCCAGGGCACCGGCCAGCGCGTCACCCGCGCCGGTGGTGTCGACGGCGTCCACGACCGGCGATGCCACCCGGACGACACCTCGTGAGTCGGCGGCAACCGCCCCGGCCGCGCCGAGGGTGACCACCACCGAGCGAGCACCCGTCCGCCGCAACGCATTTGCCAATTCCGAACCACCAGAACCAGTTTCACCACCAGAACAGATTGCACCGCTAGAACTGGCTCGGGGGTGAGCGGCGATCAGGTCGCGGGCTTCCTGCTCATTCACCAGGAGCGGATCGGCGGTCGCCAGCAGGCGCTGCGGGACCGGTCCGGACGGCGCAAGCGAGAGCACCACCCGACCGCCTGCGGCATCGGTGATCGCGGCGGCGTCCGCACTGACCACCGGATCGGTCTCCCGCTGCAACACCAGTACCCGAGCGCGACCAAGGACGTCCCGGGCGGCCTCGATGTCCCGGCCGGACAACCGCGCATTCGCTCCAGGGCTGACCACGATGCTGTTGTCACCGTCCGGGGTGATCAGCACCACGGCGGTACCGGTCGGACGGTCGCCCACGCGCAGCCAGGTGACGTCCACCCCGGCGTCCTGCAAGGACTCCCGAAGCAGTCGACCGTGATCGTCGTCTCCGACGCAGCCGATGAAGCTGACGCGGGCTCCCAGCCGACCCGCCGCGACTGCTTGGTTGGCGCCCTTGCCGCCGGCCAGCACCCGGACCTCCCCGCCGAGCACGGTCTCACCTGCTCCCGGGCGACGATCCACGGTGATCACCAGATCGGCGTTGGCCGAACCGAGCACGACGACGTCATTGCTGTCCATGGGCACAGTTTGCCCGCTCGCTGCCCGCGCACTGATTGCCTGTCCGGACGGCTCCTTGTTTACCTGCTCATCGGGTGACTTCCATGCGGATATACCGCACTAAAGTCACCCATTAACGCCGTCACCAGAGCCCACCAACCCAATGGCGCAGCAATACGAGGCCTGTCTCAGGAGGTCCGGCTGAGGTTGAGGGTTACCGAGACGACGGTCCCACCGGTGGATCGAGGCGCCACCGCGACGTCCAGCGCGAAGTGAGCAACCAGGAAGAGCCCGCGCCCGCTCTCCGCGAACGGGTCGTCCGGCAACCGGGGGACCAGGGTGCGGGCGGCATCGATCAGGCTCGCTCCAGGTCGCCCGGCCGTCACGTCGGGCAGCGTGAAACCCGGACCCAGGTCGGCCACGCTCAGCAAGGGGTGCTCGCCGTCCCAGCGGAGGCTGACCCAGGCCCGACCCGAGCTGTGGGCCAGTGCGTTCGTCAACAGTTCGGAGACCACGATCCCGGTTGCCGACAGATCGGCCTCCGGGGTCGCGATCCGGGCCAGCGTCTGCATGATCTGATGCCGTAACCGGCGGACGGCTGCGGTGTCCGCTGGTTCGAGCACCCACTCCACGCGATCTCCTTGACCGGATCTGCAGGGCGGATCGCGCCGACGCTGCCGTGCAATACCCATGACAGACGTTCCCTTGAATAGACGAACGATGACTCGTGCGTCCCCCGCGCACACGCTACGAACGCACCGTGTCAGGTGAGGTTCAACGACACGACATCAAGCGGCATATTCAACCCTTCGGGTGAGGGCCGGTTAGGCTGCTTCGGTGGCCGCCTCCCAAGATCTGCACGAGGGACAGCTCGGCCGCTCGGACCGGTCCCCGTCGAGCGGCGGACGTCCCTCCAGCACCGACCGATCCCCAACGCAGCAGCCGTCCCCCTCGGCGACGTCGTCGTCCGGACCCCCAGCACCGCCGTCGTCCCGGTCTGCGGGTTCGTCGTCGTCCCGACCGACGACGAAGCCATCGTCCGCGAGCGCACTACTGGCCGCGGCAGTGACATCGATCGGCGGGGTTCCCCGGGAGGGCCAGCAGGTGATGGCCGACGCGGCCGACGCCGCGCTCGGTTCCGGCCGGCATCTTCTGGTCCAGGCCGGCACCGGCACCGGTAAGTCTCTCGGTTACCTGGTTCCGGGCACCGCGCATGCGGTCCGCGGCAAGCTGCCGGTAGTGATCTCGACGGCGACCCTGGCGCTGCAGGCCCAGATCGTCGACCGGGAACTGCCCCGGCTCGCCGCCGCGCTCACCCCGCTGCTCGGCCGCCGTCCCACCTGGCAACTCGTCAAGGGTCGCCGGAACTACCTGTGTCAGCACAAGCTGGAGGGCGGATTTCCCGACGAGGAAACGCTTTTCGACACCCTGTACGACCCGCCCGAGGTCGCTCCCGATGCAACCGACCGGGCCGTCGGGCACCCGGCTCCGGCTCCTGCGTCGGCACGGTACGGCGCGGGGTACGGGGCGGCAGGCAGCGGTCGGCTCGGCCGAGAAGTGGTCCGGCTCAGAGAGTGGGCCGAAACCACGAAGACCGGAGACCGCGACGAACTTGTTCCGGGGGTGTCGGAGCGGGCCTGGCGGCAGGTGTCGGTGAGCGCACACGAATGCCTGGGATCGCGGTGCCCGATGGTCACCGAGTGCCATGTCGAGCTGGGTCGCGAGCGCGCCCGCCACGTCGACGTGGTGGTGACCAACCACGCGTTCGTCGCGATCGACTCGTTCGAAGGCCGGCAGATGCTGCCGGAGCACGACGTCCTGATCCTGGATGAGGCGCACGAGTTCGCCGACCGGGTAACCGCGGTGATCACGGATGAACTGACCCCGGCCGGGATCGAGGCCGCCGGCCGCAGCGCCCGCCGGATCGGGGTCGGTGACACCGGGATGCTTGAGGTGGCCGGTGAAACCCTCGAAGGAGTGCTTTCCGGGCTACCCGCGGGCCGACTCGAGCAGGGTCTGCCGGAAGGGTTGCAGGCCGCGGTCGATTCGATTCGGGACGCCGCACGCCTGGTACTCACCTCGATCCAGCAGCTCGAGCCGGACAAGGGGGGTGACGCCGACGGTGGGCGTCAGGTCGCGCGGGCCTCGGTCACCGAGATCTTCGACGTCGCCGAGCGGCTCGCCGCCAATGCCGGTCGCCCCGGTGGGCACGACGTCGTCTGGGTTTCGGTGTCCAAGCGGCTGGACGGCAGCGAGCGCATCGGGCTGCATGTCGCCCCGCTCTCGGTGGCCGGTCTGTTGCGGGAGAAGCTGTTCGGCGATCGGACCGTGGTCCTCACGTCGGCAACGCTGGCGCTCGGTGGCAGTTTCGACTCGGCGGCTGGCTCGGTCGGTCTGCTGGGTGACGGTGACGCCCCGGACTGGCAGGGCCTGGACGTGGGCAGCCCGTTCGACTATCCCCGACAGGGCATTCTCTACCTGGCCAAGCACCTGCCTGCCCCGGGACGCGACGGGACGTCGACGCAGGCCCTGGATGAGTTGGCTGAGCTGATCGTCGCGGCCGGTGGCCGCACCCTCGGCCTGTTCTCCTCCCGCCGGGCGGCAGAAGCCGCGGCCGAAGCGATGCGCGAGCGCCTTGACGTGCCGATCCTCTGCCAGGGGGACGACGCGACACCCACCCTGGTCCGGCAGTTCGCCAAGGACGCGAAGACCTGCCTGTTCGGCACGCTGTCGCTGTGGCAGGGCGTTGATGTGCCCGGGCCGGCCTGCCAACTGGTGATCGTGGACCGGATCCCGTTTCCGCGCCCGGACGACCCGCTCGCCTCGGCCCGGCAGCGGGCGGTGGCCCAGGCCGGCGGCAACGGGTTCATGTCGGTGGCCGCTGTCCATGCCGCTCTGCGGTTGGCGCAGGGCGTGGGCCGGCTGATCCGGACCTCTGACGACAAGGGAGTGGTGGCGGTGCTGGATCCTCGGCTGGCCACCGCTCGCTACGGCGGCTTCCTGCGGGCCTCGTTGCCGCCGTTCTGGACCACCACGGACCGTGAGGTAGTCCTGGAGGCGCTACGCCGGATCGACGCGACGGCCGGAGCCGTTCGGCCGGTGGATGACGCGGCGATCCGCGCAACCACCTGACCGGGCTACTCGTTCTCCCGGCCACTCCTGCTCCCGGGCTACCTGCTCTTCCGGGCTGCTCGTTCTCGTGAGCCGGGTGGTATCTGGTTTTCCTCAGCCTGAGTGGGATCTGGTTCTCGTGAGCCGGGTGGTACCGATCTCATGAGCCGAGTGATACCCGGACGACCGTGGTCAGATCGGAATAGGTCTGTACCCCGTCGAGCAGGTCGTCCGGGAAGCTGACGTCCAGCGCTGCGCCCATGGCACAGATCAGCTCTCGGCCGCGGTCCTCGGTCATGCCGAGGTCCACCTCGAGATCGAGGTCACCGGTCAGGTTGTCCGGGGGTAGCCGCAATTGGTTGGCGACCACCGCACGGACCATCAGATCCAGCGTGGGATCGGACACTTCGACCTCCTCCGGACGGCACCTCGGGACGCACCGCAGGTGCTTCGCCCGAAGGAGGCTAGCGCGAAGTCATCGCCGGGCGAATCACACCCGGCGCATCACCGCCACGACCCGCCCGAGGATCGTCGCATCGTTGCCCGGGATTGGCTGATAAGCGGCATTCTGGGGGAGCAGCCAGATTTCACCGTCACGGCGCTTGAACGTCTTCACGGTCGCCTCGCCGTCGATCATCGCGGCCACTACCTCGCCGTTCTCCGCCACCGGTTGACGCCGGATTGCGACCCAGTCACCGTCGCAGATTGCCGCATCGATCATGGAATCCCCGACGACCTTGAGCAGGAACAGGTCGCCGTCACCGACCAGTTGGCGCGGCAGCGGGAAAACATCCTCAATGGATTGCTCGGCCAGGATCGGACCACCGGCAGCGATCCGCCCGACGAGCGGAACGTAGGACGGCGTCGGGTGGGCGTTGAGCGTTCCCGGCTCGTCCGTGATCGCCGATTCCTGCGTCCGAGCCCGTTCGATGCTGCGCCGCTCGGCAGCTGTCGTCCGTTCCCCGGGCATGATCACTTCAATAGCCCTCGGCCGGTTGGGATCTCGTCGAAGGAAGCCCTTGCGCTCCAAGCTCGTCAGCTGGTGCGCAACGCTGCTGGGACTGGTCAGGCCTACCGCCTCGCCGATCTCCCGCAAGCTTGGCGGGTACCCCCGACGTTCTACCGCCTCCTGGATGGTCTCCAGCACCCGGCGCTGACGAACGGTCAGACCGTCGCCGCCGGGGGGGCCGTCCGGCAACGCGTGCACGGTCGACTCCAGGGCCTTTCCCTCGACAGCCGATTTCTCTGCCATCTCCACCTCCGCAAGCCTCGTCACCGGCGCCCACCGGTACAGGATCACCGTATGGCGCATCGGCGACACTTTCAAACAAGTGTTCGAACGTGTCTCGATTCTGTCGGCGGTCAGTGGTAGACATCAGCCAAGCGTTCGTTCGAACGGTTGTTCGATTGGTTCGGTCGGGCAACGGTTTCGAGGTTGAGCGCTACACCACAGCTACGCACAACGGTACAGACTGCTGATTGGAGTTGCCACGATGAGTTTCACCATCGCTTCGCCGTCCGCACGCAAAATCCGCTTGCGCGCACACCGCTCCAGAGGGCCTTCGAGTGCGGAGTCGCATCTGCGGGTCGTCCGGGACGAACGTCGACCGGCGTCGTTGGAACGTCGACCGGCGTCATTGGAACGTGGGCCGGCACTACTGGAACGTGGGCAGGCCCTACTGGAACGTCGACCGGCACCGCTGGAACATCGACCGGCTCCAGAGGAACGTCGACCGGCATCACAGGAACATCGACCGGCACGACAGGAACGTGGGCCTGCACCACAGGGACGTCGGCCAGCGTCGGTGGAACGGCGGCCGGCCAACTCGGCTCGGCCGATCTCGGTGTACCGGTCCGACTTGTCCGTTCGCTCGGGGCAGTCGGTTCGCCAAGGGATGGCTTCTGGCCAAGGCGTGGCTTCCGGCCACGACACAGCCTCTCGTCCTGGCGCTCCCGCTAGCTCGAGTGTGCCGAGTCGTTCGAGGGCTTCCAGTCGTTCGGGGGGTACTAGTCGTGGGGGTGCTCCTCGTCATTCGGGCGCTTCTCGTCGTTCGGGTGTGTCGGCCGCGCCCGCTGCCCCGATGCGGCTTACTCGACGTGGTCGGATCGTTGTCCAGGTCGGGAGCGCCGGTCTGGCCATGCTTGCGCTCGTCCTGGGCGTCCTGCTGATCGACCGCACTGCCGAAGCCGGTTCGACCCTGCGGCCGGTGCCGGTCACTTACCGAGCGGTGCTGCCCGGGGAGACGCTGTGGGAGATCGCCGGTGAGGTCGCTCCCGGGGTAGATCGCCGAGATACGGTGGCCCGGATCCTCGAGCTGAACGCACTCTCGACGGCTGGGGTGTACGCCGGCCAGCGAATCGCCGTCCCGGTGAATGCCCCTGATCCACGTCCGTGAGCCAAGCATCGTGATCCAAGCACTGTGATCCAAGTCGCGTGAGCCAAGCACCGTGAGCCAAGCCGCGTGATCCAAGTCGCGATGAGCCAAGTCGCGTGATCCGAGCACCCTGATCCAAGTCGCGATGATCACGTCGGCTTGTCCAAGTCGACGTGAACGGTTGGCAGCTGAGCGTGCTGGCCTTGAACGCTGAACTGAGCGGCCTGCTCAACTCAAACGGCTCGCTGGAGCGGGCGGCTCTTCTGAACCGAGCAGCCTGCTCAAACTGAGCGAGTATCCGTGATCTGCTCCTTCCACTGTCTCCGTGTGCGACTCTCTGAACGCACCCTGACGATTACTTAGAGCTCATTGAATGTTGCTTTGGGTGCTTGATCGCCAGGGGCCGGACGTCTGGCGGATCGTTGTTGTCGCGGCGCGGCGAGGTTGCATCTCGTCCGGACCAGGCCTACCGTTACCCCTACATCTAGTAGTTACACAGGTGTAAGCTATCCACATCTAGTTCAGGGTTAACCACAGCTTCGGCGGGTTCATCCCCAGCTTGTCCCCAACGTCATCCACAATGGTGGCCGTAGGGACGGTGGAATGGCTTGAACGTGCTGGTTCGTCAGCCGAATCTGATTCGTCCGGTTCGTCGGAGGAATACGGTTCGTCCGGTGAACCTGATTCGTCGGGTGAACCTGATCGTCGGGTGATCTGGTTCGTCGGGGATGCAGGGCTGGATACAGGAAGTGTTGGATGCAGGACGAGTTGGATACAGAAAGAGGAGAGCTGTCGTGAACTGTCCGTTCTGCAGGAACACCGACTCTCGTGTGGTCGACTCACGCAGCAACGAGGACGGCACGGCGATACGTCGGCGTCGGCAGTGCCCGGAGTGCGGTCGTCGGTTCAGCACCCTGGAGACGGCTAGTCTCACCGTCGTCAAGCGCTCCGGTGCGAGCGAGCCGTTCAGTCGGGCGAAGATCGCCAGCGGGGTACGGAAAGCCTGTCAGGGTCGACCGGTGGGTGAGGACGATCTTGCCCTGCTGGCTCAGCGGGTTGAGGAGCAGATCCGCTCCACCGGCTGCGCCGAGATCGACGCACATGAAGTTGGGCTGAGCATCCTCGGTCCGTTACGGGAACTGGACGAGGTGGCGTACCTCCGCTTCGCCAGCGTCTACCAAGCCTTCGACTCTCTCGATGACTTCGAGGCCGCGATCACGGTGCTGCGTGCGGAGCGCGAGCCGACCGGGATCGAGCCGGGCGAGCAGCAGGTGGCTGCTCCCGGAGCCACATGATCGCCGCCGGCTGCGGGACTGGGGAAGGTTGCGCAGCCGGCGGTCACCAACACAGCGGGTAGTCGGGGAGTCCAGGCAGTACGTGAGTCAGAGCTACACCGGGAGACGAGCAGAGCAAGGCCTCAAACACAACGCAAGGTCACCAACAGCGCAAGGTCACCAACGAAGCAAGGGTCACCAACAACGCAAGGTCACCAACACGGCTCAAGACGAGCGCGTGAGCATCGGCATGGGCTCGTGACAGCTTTCGATACCTCGGCTTGCGGTACGACGGCGGTGCGACGGATTTCGGTACGGAAGCTTTAGTACGGCGGCTTCGGTACGCGGGCAACACATTCGGTCCGGCGGACAACACATTTCGGTACTACAGACAAAAAGGGGCACGGAAGTATGACGGAGATCGCGTCCGGTAGTGGTGCACGTAAGACACGTAGCGGTGCGCCGCAGGTGCGGCGGACCGGCCTGACCATTGAGCGGGTCTACACCACCGAGGGTGTGCACCCCTACGACCAGGTCACCTGGGAACGGCGGGACGTCGTCCAGACGAACTGGAAATCCGGCGAGACGATCTTTGAGCAGAAGGGCGTCGAGTTTCCGGACTTCTGGAGTCTCAACGCCTCCACGATCGTCACCACCAAGTACTTCCGCGGGGCGCTCGGTTCGGACGCTCGGGAGTGGAGCTTGAAGCAGCTCCTCGACCGGGTGGTGCTCACCTACACCAAGGCGGGTCGGGACAACGGTTACTTCCTGACCCCTGCGGACGCCGAGGTGTTCGAGCACGAACTCACCTGGATGCTGCTGCACCAGGTGTTCAGCTTCAACTCGCCGGTCTGGTTCAACGTCGGGACGTCCGCACCGCAGCAGGTCAGCGCGTGCTTCATCCTCGCGGTGGACGACGGGATGGAGTCGATCCTCAACTGGTACAAGGAAGAGGGGTTCATCTTCAAGGGCGGCTCCGGTGCCGGCCTGAACCTGTCCCGGATTCGGTCCAGCAAGGAATTGCTCTCCAGCGGTGGCACCGCCTCCGGCCCGGTCTCGTTCATGCGGGGCGCGGACGCGTCCGCCGGAACGATCAAGTCTGGTGGGGCAACCCGACGCGCGGCGAAGATGGTCGTCCTCGACATCGATCACCCGGACATCGAGGAGTTCATCGAGACCAAGGCGCGCGAAGAGGAGAAGATCCGCGCGCTGCGGGATGCCGGGTTCGACATGGACCTCGGCGGCAAGGACATCACCAGCGTTCAGTACCAGAACGCGAACAACTCGGTCCGGGTGTCGGACGAGTTCATGCGGGCCGTCGAGAACGGCGAAAAGTTCGGCCTGCGTGCCCGGTTGACCGGTGAGGTGATCGACACCGTCGACGCCAAGGAACTGTTCGGCAAGATGGCGCAGGCCGCCTGGGCCAGTGCTGACCCCGGCATCCAGTACGACGACACCATCAACGACTGGCACACCACGCCCGAGTCCGGCCGGATCACCGCGAGCAACCCCTGCTCGGAGTACATGCACCTGGACAACTCCAGCTGCAACCTGGCCTCGCTGAACCTGTTGAAGTTCGCGAAGGACGACGGTGGTTTCGACTCGGAGACCTTCGTCAAGGCCGTCGAGCTGGTGATCACCGCGATGGACATTTCGATCTGCTTCGCGGACTTCCCGACCAAGGCGATCGGCGACACCACTCGCGCATTCCGTCAGCTCGGTATCGGCTACGCCAACCTCGGCGCGCTACTGATGGCGTCCGGCCTCGGCTACGACTCCGACGGCGGCCGGGCGATCGCCGCCTCGATCACTTCGCTGATGACCGGCACCGCCTACCGTCGCTCGGCCGAGCTGGCTGGTGTCGTCGGGGCCTACGACGGTTACCAGCGCAACGCCGAGGCGCACCGGCGAGTGATCCGCAAGCACGCGGCCGCCAACGACGCGATCCGTACCGTGAACAAGATGGACATCGACGTGCAGCGGCACGCCACGAAGGCCTGGCAGGACGGCCTCACGATCGGTGAGAAGAACGGCTGGCGCAACGCCCAGGCCTCGGTGCTGGCTCCGACCGGCACTATCGGGTTCATGATGGACTGCGACACGACCGGTATCGAGCCGGACTTCTCCCTGGTCAAGTTCAAGAAGCTGGTCGGCGGCGGGTCGATGCAGATCGTCAACCAGACGATCCCGCGAGCGCTGCGCAAGCTCGGGTACGCCGAGGAGACGATCGAAGCGATCGTCGAATACATCGCCGAACGTGGACATGTCGTGGATGCGCCCGGCCTCAAGCTGGAGCACTACGAGGTGTTCGACTGCGCGATGGGTGAGCGTTCGATCAAGCCGATGGGCCACGTCCGGATGATGGCGTCGGCGCAGCCGTTCCTGTCCGGGGCGATCTCCAAGACCGTCAACCTGCCCGAGGAGGCGACGGTCGAGGCCATCCAGGACGTCTACTTCCAGGGCTGGAAGCTCGGCCTGAAGGCGCTCGCGGTCTACCGCGACAACTGCAAGGTCGGCCAGCCGTTGTCCGACGGCAAGAAGAAGGCCGCCGTTGTCGAGAAGCCGGCTGAAAAGGAAGTCGCTGAAAAGGAAGTCAGGGTCGAGTACCGCCCGACCCGCAAGCGCCTGCCGAAGTCCCGTCCGTCGGTGACCACGTCCTTCACCGTGGGTGGGGCCGAGGGGTACATGACGGCCGGTTCCTACCCGGACGACGGTCTGGGCGAGGTCTTCCTCAAGCTCGGCAAGCAGGGCTCGACGTTGGCCGGCGTGATGGACGCCTTCTCGATCGCCATCTCGGTCGGCCTGCAGTACGGCGTGCCGCTGGAGACCTACGTCGAGAAGTACACCAACCTCCGGTTCGAGCCGGCCGGTCTGACCGACGACCCGGACGTGCGGATGAGCGCCAGCGTCGTCGACTACATCTTCCGTCGGCTGGCGTTGGATCACCTGTCCTTCGAAGACCGTTCCGCGCTGGGCATTTACAGTGCGTCGGAGCGGACCCGCGAACTGGAGACCGGTTCGTATCTGCCGCAGAACGACCAGCACGGTGACGGCGGGGTAGAGGAGGAGCTTGAGACGCTCGCCCAGTCCGCGCCGTCCAAACCGGCTGGTGCGTCCAACCACACCGGGCCGATTTCCAGCTCGTCGGACGCGGGTGCGTCGGGGGTCGCGCTGGGTGGGTCCGGCGTGGCGAAGGCGAAAGCCGCTCCGGCCAAGGTGCACTCCTCGGCCGAGCTGTTCGAGGCGCTACAGGGACGCACGGCCGACGCGCCGATGTGCTTCACCTGTGGGACCAAGATGCGCCCGGCCGGATCCTGCTTCGTCTGCGAAGGCTGCGGCAGCACCTCCGGCTGCAGCTGAAACGCAGCCGGGTGACCGGTAAAAGCTCAAGCATGGCGTGAAATTCGAAGGGCCCGGACGGGTAACTGTCCGGGCCCTTCGGTCGTTTACTGGAGACTCGCAGAGTTGGTGAGCGACAAGGTGTTGTCCGATCAGCGGTACGTCGCTGTCCGTTGCGGCTGGGGTGGTCCCCGTGCCTGGGCTGTTGCCGTCAGTAAGGGCTCCGATGCGCTGCGAAGAACGAGCGCAGTTGGTGGCGGACAGCTGTGACCGACCGGGCCGGGCCGAGCGTTCCGACCAGATCGGCCCGGGTGCGCACCGGCATCAGGGCGGCAGCCTCCAGTTGCGGTGCGAATACCGCCCAGTCGGTGAAGGCCCAGTGCCCGGCCCGGGGCAGCAGTCGTTGTCGGATACTCCCGCCGGGGCGCACGGTTAGCCCGCGCCAGGACTGCTCTATCGCCGTCCGCTGCGCGAAGTCTTCGCTGCCGTAGAGAAGCAATGGGCGGTCGGTACCGTGCCGCTTGATCGGGAAGGGTTCGCCGGCGGCCCCGGGATCGGTTGGCGGGTGGTCCAGGTAACCCTCCAGGTTGGCGGCGGCCCGGATACGCCGGTCGTCGTACATTGCTTGGGCCACCGCCGTCCCACCGGCGGAGTGCCCGTAGGCGGCGATCCGGCGCAGGTCCAGCGCGGTGCCGAGCCCGGCTGGCAGCGGCCGGTCGGCCGCGTCAGGGTTCGAACCGTTCGCTAGCTGGTGCAGCGAGTCCAGCACGAACCGGGTGTCCGCGATCCGGGCCGCGATCATGGTGTCGAAGGTCTGCGGGTCGGCCCGAGGATCGCCGCGGAACACGCTGATGCGCACCATGTCCCGGCCGACTCGGGGCACCGGGAACTCGACCGCAGCGGCATCGCCTGAGTGGTCGATGGTGACCACCACCTGGCCGTGGCTGGCGAGGTCCTCGGCCAGGTGCGTGCCCAGCGCCCGTGGATCGCCGCCGCCGGGGCTGTAGAGCAGCACAGGCCACCGGCCGGGCAAGGCCGGGGCGAGCAGGTGCGCGTGGGTCAGGGTGGCGGCCCAGTCCACCCCGGCCGCCGGGGCACCGGGGTGCAGCAGCGGCAGGAACTGGCCGAAAACCGCTGCGGCACCCGGGGTCATCTGGGTCGCCTGCGGTCGGCCGGCAACAGTGCGCGCTGGGTAGAACACGGTGACCATCACCTCCCGAACGCCGATCACGGCGTCCCAGGGGTCCGCCCGGGTGGTGTCGGTGAGGTACATCGTGGTGACGCCGACCCGGTGCGGCCCGGTCGGCGCGGGCAGATGCAGCGTGACGTCCTCGGCAGCCGCGCCGGAGGTTACTATGCCGGCTGCCGTTGCTCGGCCGACCAAGCGACCTGGTATCGCGCAACCGGCGAGCAACCCCAGTCCCAGTACACCGAACCGGGTGAACTCTCTCCGACCCATCTCACTGTTCCTGCCATCGGCGGCCTTCCCCTGGTGCATCGCGCCTCCCTGACCGTCTCATCCTTGTCGGGTCTAGGCTGGTATGCGGGACCGGTGAGTTGCCAAGCTTCAGGTCCTGGCCGAAACGATGGTGCGAGAGCTCACGGAGTGGTATTGATCCGGATTCGGATGGGGGCCGGTGACCTCGCCCAGACCAGGTTCGCGCGCCGCCCCGCACCGCTTCAGGAGCTCAACGCCGCCCTCCTGACGATGGTTCGGCCCGACGGCAGCGTGCTCTTCGACAGGTGGCGGGGGCGAATGCTGCGCGGGCTACCCCCGGTCGCCCTGCCGTTGCGCGATCTGGCGCCCGGACCGGTGTTCGACCGGCCCACGAGTCGGCTGGCGCCATGCTTCCTCGACCAGTTCGGCGATTCACTCGCGGGCGGGTGGGAAGCGATCCGTTCCACCCGACCCGAACTTGTTCGTTCCGAGGTCGAGCGGATGTACGCAGGCCGGGCCGGGACGCCGCCAGCCTGGCTGCGCGACCTGCACCGCGGCGATGCCACCGCCTGGCAACCGCTGCTGCGGGCCCAGCGCGCCGCGTTCGAGGCGGTGCTGCGTCCGGTCTGGCCACTGATCCAGGACCTGCACCGGCAGGAGTTCACCAGACACGCGCTCACAGTTGGCGAGCACGGCCTGGCCGCGGCCCTCACCCAACTGGTGCCCGGCAGCGAGATCCGCGACGGTGTCTGGCAGATCGCCGATTCGCCCGAGCACGCGGTAGATCCGGCTGGTCGGGGCATCCTGCTGCTGCCCACATTCCATTGGACCGGATACCCGCTGGTCGCCGACCTGCCAGACCATCCGGTGGTGGTGACCTACCCTGCTGGACCGGGGTTTCCGCCGCTGCCCGGCGGATCGAGCGACCCGGACCGGGCCTTGGCCGGGGTACTCGGCCGAACCCGGCAGAAGATTCTGCTGGAGCTCGGCCAGGAACTCACCACCAGCCAGATCGCCCGGCGGCTGGGGATCAGCACTGCCACCGCCTCCGCACACGCCAGTGCGCTGCACGCTGCCGGTCTGGTCGTGAGCACCCGGACTGGGCGATCCGTCGTACACGGCCGCACTTCGCTCGGTGACCTGCTGGTCCACTTGCCGGCCGCAGAGTGGTCGTCGATTCCCACCCGTACTCGATGATCGATCCGTAGCCCGAGGACGCGGTCGGCTAAGTCGCCAAGTACCTGCTGTCACACCCGTGGCTATCACCGCATGATGTCAGGGCTTAGTTCGCGGGGGAGTGAGGAGAAGGCGCGTCACCTCAGGTCTCTGTCACACGCGGATCCGGGCGATTGACCGGACCGCCCGTCCCGCAGGTGACACTGACGTCTCCGGCAAGCTTTTCCCGGCCCGGTACTTCCGGGATGCGTAACGGATTGAGGAACAGGCCATGGACCGGCACGTGACGTTCGAGAGGCTCCACAACTTCAGGGATCTGGGCGGCTACCGAACCGCGGACGGCGACCAGGTGGTCACCGGAACGGTCTACCGGGCGGACTCGCTGGGCAAGCTGAGCGGGGCCGAC
>JANNPJ010000434.1:0-6990 GCA_031400005.1 Kineosporiaceae bacterium
ATTGCGTTCCTCGACCGCCTGCCGGTAGAAGAGCGCGGCCAACTGGGGGAGGTCGCGGGCGTCGAACCAGACAGCCAGTGCCACGTATTGCTGTTGGGCGGTGAACTCGCGGCTGACCTGCTCCTGCAGCAACTGGGCGAACGGGGACAAATGCTGCTGTGCCTCGACCGACATCAGGATCCTTCCAATGGTGTAGTCCTTCGATCGTACGCGTCACAGCCCGAACGGGCCTTGTCACGTCCGCCCGGGCGGACGTGACAGCGTTATGTCGGCACACTGCGAGGGACCTACCTAGGAGTCAGCATGAGCACGCAATCATCCAATGCCGGGCCGGCCCACGACCTGTTCTCGGTCCGGGGTAAGACCGCGGTCGTCACCGGTGGGTCCCGAGGAGTCGGCTTCATGATCGCCAAAGGGCTGGTCGAAGCCGGGGCCCAGGTGGTGATCTCGGCCCGCAAGGAAGCGGCCTGTCACCAAGCTGCCGTCGAACTGAACGAGCTGGCGCAGCGGGCCGCGATCGAGGCCGGGCCGGGCGTCAGGCCCGGCCGGTGTGCGGCGCTGCCGGCCGACCTGTCCATCGACGCCGGTACCAACCTGTTGGCGGCGGGCGTCCGGGAACGATTCGACGAGCTGAACCTCCTGGTCAACAACGCGGGTGTGTCGTGGGGCGCGCCGGTCGACGATTTCCCGGAGCTCGGCTGGGACAAGGTGCTGAACACCAACGTGCGCGGTGTCTTCGCCCTCACCGTGGCGTTGCTGCCGGAACTGCGTAAGGCCGCCCGGGCCGGGGACCCGGCCCGGGTGGTAAACATCGGCTCGATCGACGGCCTGCGCCCGCCGACGATGGAGAACTATTCCTACAGCGCGAGCAAGGCCGCGGTGCACATGCTGACCCGGCACCTGGCCAAGCGGCTGGCCGGTGAGGGGATCACGGTGAACGCGATCGCTCCCGGGCCGTTCCCGAGCAAGATGACGAACTTTTTCCTTGGCACAGCGGAGCAGCAGGAAGCGGTCGGGCAGATGGTGCCGCTCGGCCGGGTCGGTCAGGCAGACGACATCGCCGGGACGACGATCTTCCTGGCCTCCCGGGCGGGCGCCTACCTGACCGGCGCGGTGATCCCGCTGGATGGCGGCATCACCGGCCTCACTCCCAACTCGCCATAACCTCACTTGCCGCAGGGGCGGCGCCGGGTGCCCTGGCCGAGCAGCCGGCGCAGCTCGGCGGCCGCCGCGGCGCCGGTGTCGACCCGCTGATCGAATGGCAGTCGGACGTCCTCGTGGCCGCGCAGTCGCTCCACGCGCAGCACGATTCCGTATCGATCGAGGGCGATCGGCAGCACTCGGGTGACACCGAGCAGCGCCTCCCGGGTGCACAGTCGGCTGAGGACTTCGATCGCGTCCGGGTGGTGCGCGGCGAGATGCTGCAGCTGATCGGCTGCGCCCAAGTGCAGCGGATCAGGCTCGCTGTCGCGGTACTGCGCGAGCGGCACCGGGTGCGATTCGGCCTCGTCGAGGTTGACGTCGGTGATCCGGGCCAGGAGGCGCGCTGAGGAGTCGGGCAGTTCCGGATCAATGATTTCGGACATCCGGCCACCGAGGGTGACCCTGGCTCGGACCCGTTCACGTGTGCTTACCGCACAGAGTTCGGTAAGCTCTATGGTGACTGTTAGATCTCCTTTGACTGCCTCGCGGGTGGCCCTGACTAACGTGCTAGTCGATTGAAGCGTTAGTATCACGTCGCCGAGTGGGTCATCGTGATGGCACCCGAGGAGATCCACGCGACCGCCGTCCCACAGGACCGACGCCGAGGCGGCCGCTGCAAGAACGGTTCGAGCTCTTTCCGCCCAGTTCGGGCGGACGGGGGTGTGTGTGCGGGTGTCCACTGCGCCTCCAGCATTATTAGGTAAGCCTTACCTAACCTACCGTGGAGGCATGTCTGTGAACCACCCCCGTCCCAAGGCAAAGCTGAGCCGAGCTCTGGGAATCCCTCTCACCCCGAAGTGCGTGAAGTACTTCGAGCAGCGCCCCTACCCGCCGGGCGACCACGGCCGGGCGCGCAAGTCGACGTCCGACTACAAGGTTCGGCTGCTGGAGAAGCAGCGCCTGCGCTACCAGTACAACGTCAGCGAGACGCAGTTGGCGTTGGCCTTCGACCGGGCGCACCGCAGCTCGGCCAAGACCGGTGAGGCGCTCGTCGTCGCCCTGGAGACCCGCCTGGACGCGCTCGTGCTGCGGGCCGGCTTCGCTCGGACGATCTACCAGGCCCGACAGGCCGTCACGCACCGCCACGTCACCGTCAACGGTCTCCGGGTGGACAAGCCGTCCTACCGGGTCAAGCCGGAAGACGTCATCGCGGTCGCGCCGCGCAGCCGCAACATGGTCCCGTTCCAGGTGGCCGCCGCCGGTGCGCACGAGCTCGCGACCACCCCGCCGTACCTCGAGGTGCTGCTCCCGCAGCTGCACGCCCGGCTCGTTCGTCTGCCGGCGCGGGAAGAAATTCCCATTGTCTGCAACGAGCAGCTCGTGGTGGAGTTCTACTCCCGCTGATCTGATCATTTGAGCCTGTCGGCGGCTGGTGACACGTGTCACTCCGGCAAGTGCTCAAGCGAGACCATTCAATTCCACGGTGAATATGCCGCGCGGAGGCCAGGGCAGACTTCGGTCTGTCGTGGTCTCCGCGTAGCCATGTCCGCGAAGGAGTGAACGGACAGATGCTGCTGCCAGGCGGGTTGCTGACGGACGAGTCCTGGTTGTCCGAGCGCGTCGATCAGACCGGCCGGCAGTTCGGCTGCGCCGAGCGTCGGACCAGCGCCACCCTGTGGTGGTACTCGGCGAGCGTCGTCCTCCTCGGCCCCTCCGTACACGAATTGGTGGTCTCCGGAACCGGCGTCAGCCTGGCTCCGGAGACGCTGCGATTCACCCTGAGGTTCAACGGCTACCTGGAACGGGTGGTCGCCGGTCCGCCGCTGGTCGCCGGTCCGGCCGCTCTCGGTCGCCACCTTGACGACGTCCTGGCCCGAGTGATCGAGCCGCTGGCGCGGACCAGCGCAGCCACCGAGCGGTCGCTGTGGGCGATCGCGGTGGACTCGCTTGCCACCCGGGTCCTGTCTGAGACGGCCGAGACCTCGGTGGCGCCCGGCGGCACCGACCAAGCTCCCCAGGTGGCCACCGCTGTCGCCGAGGCCGCAGCGCACCTGCGTCCGCTGCCGCGGTACCTGGACATCCTCGGTCGCCCCGACGGCCCACCGCGCCGCTATGTCCGGCGTGGATCGTGCTGCCTGCTGTTTCGGGTGCCGGACGGGCTGTGTATTAGCTGTCCGAAGCAGACCCCGGCCGACCGGGTCGCCCGTCTGCAGGAACACGCCCGAGCGACGGGATGATCGATTTCTCGACAACGGATACTGTCGGGCAATCCCGGCGATTCGGCGGGCGAACGGCGGGAAAGGCAGAGATGACGATGGTCGATCCAGCGGGCCTGGACAGTTTCGTTGCGCTCGGTGACTCCTTCACCGAGGGCCTGGAGGACGAACGCGGTCCGGACGGCCGACACCGCTGGAGGGCCGACCGGGTCGCAGCGGCGCTGGCGACCAGCAATGGCCAGGTCCGCTACGCCAACCTGGCGATCCGCGGCCGGCTGCTGGACCAGGTGATCGCGGAGCAGGTACCGGCGGCGATAGCGCTGGCGCCGGCGCTGATCTCCTTCCATGCCGGACCGAACGACGTCCTGCGCCCCCGGGTGGACCTGCCGGCTCTGCTGCGCCGCTACGAGGCTGCCGTTGAAAGCCTGCGCAGTACCGGAGCTGAGGTGCTGCTCTTCACCGTGATCGGCCGCGCCGGTGGTACCGGCCGGACCGCCGATCTGCTGGCTTCCCGGTTCGGGGCCTTCAACGACGCGGCTCGGGAGGTGGCTCGGCGGCACAACTGTCTCCTGGTGGACATGGGGGCGACGGCGGCCCTGCAGGATCGGCGGCTCTGGCACGAGGACCGGTTGCATCTGGCCCCGGCCGGGCATGCCCGGGTCGCGGCCGCCGCGCTGGAGGTGCTCGGGTTCAGCGATCCGGAGCTGCTGGCCGGTGCGGTCGGGTGGTGGCGGGAGCCGCTGCCGGCGGTGACCCAGCGCGGGCTGCCGGGTCGTGCTGCCGACCTGCTGGCGGATCTGCGCTGGGCCAGGCGGTACTTCCTGCCGTGGGTGGGGCGGCGGCTGCGAGGGGTGTCCAGCGGTGATCTGATGGCAGCCAAGCAGGTCGAGCTGGTGGACGTGCTCCGGGCTCCGGGTCCTGGCTGAACCAGGATTCTGTCTGCCGAGGGCTCAGGATGGCCCTCCTTCCGGTCGATCAGTCGTAGGTCTCGCAGGTCAGGCCCTCCTGCGTGGTCCGGATCGCGCCGAGGAGTCCATATGTTCAGCCTGTCCGCCTGGCCCATCAGGCACGTGTTCCGCTTACTGGCGCTGGTCACCGTGATCACCTGTGTCGGCACCGCAGTGTCGGTGACCCAGTCCTATCAGCGGCAGAAGTCGCTGCGGGGCGAGTTCCGGGTGGCCCTGATGGCCGAGGATGACGTCCGCACGATCCAGACCGCGGGCACTCAGATGATCTTGGATGCGACGATCGCCACGTACATCCCCGGTGCCAGGAAGATCGGGATCGAGGCGCGAAACGCGGATCTTGCCCAGATCAAGACCTTGGTCGCACACGTGAACGGGTTGGCGATCGCCGCCGAAGACAAAGCCTTGGTCAACGCCATTGGAACGAGCTATCAGACGCTCGGTACCTGGCTGGACAACGTCGGGGTGGTCACCACGCCCGCCCAGCTGGCCAAGGCGAGCGAGGAGTACACCGCGCTGACCGCGGCGGCGGCGGGTGCGGTCAAGACGGCGCTGGCCGCGCTGGACAAGCGCGGGCTTGAACTGGACACGAAGGTGGTCTCGTCCGGCAAGTCCGCGAACGTGATCACGATGTTGTTGTGCCTGATCACCGTGGTCCTGGTGGGCGGGCTGATTCTGAGCTACGGGCGGCGGATCAACCGGGGTGTCGCCGAGTTGAACGAGACGATCGACCGGTTCGCCGCCGGTGACCTGACCGTGGACATCCCGGTGCGGGGCCGGGACGAGCTGGCACAGATGGCCGTTGCCCTGGCGGGCCTGCGGGACCGGCTGGTCGTGGTGTTCACCCAGCTGGTCGATTCCAGCGGTCGCCTCGGCGGGGCGACGGCGAATCTCACCGGGATCGTGCGCGAGGTCGGTGCCGCCTCGGAACGGACGTCGTCGCAGATGGGCGGGGTATCCACGACGGCGAACGAGGTGTCGGCGAACATCCAGGCGGTAGCCGCCGGCGGGGAGCAGATGGGAGCCTCGATCGGTGAGATCGCCCGGAGCGCCAACGATGCGGCTCGCGAGGCCACCCAGGCGGTCTCGGCGGTGGAGTCGACCACGGAGACGATGAACAAGCTGAGCGAGTCGTCGCGGGAGATCGGCGACGTCGTCCGGTTGATCACGTCGATTGCCGAGCAGACGAACCTGCTGGCGTTGAACGCCACGATCGAGGCCGCCCGGGCCGGCGATGCCGGTAAGGGATTCGCGGTGGTGGCCGATGAGGTCAAGCAACTCGCCCAGGAGACCGCCAGGGCCACCGAGGACATCTCCCGGCGGGTGGAGACGATCCAGCTGGACGCCGTCCAGGCCGGGGAGGCGATCACGTCGGTCGCGGGAGTGATCACCCGGATCAACGAGTTCCAGTCCACGATCGCCAGCGCGGTCGAAGAGCAGACGGCCACCACGCAAGCGATCAACGCCGGGGTGAGCCTGGCGGCCGAAGGGTCGTCACAGATCGCCGACACTATTGGCGGGGTGGCCCGGGAGTCGTCCGCGACGGCGGAATCGATGGCTCGGGGCAACGCGAGCGCTCAGGAGCTGAGCGAGATGCGGGTTGAGCTGGACGCCCTGATCGCCTCGTTCCGGTTGCCCACCACGAGCTAGCAGTGAGGCTCCTCACCCGCCCGCTCGTCGGATCTGGCCTGGGGATGGTTAGGGTGACAAGGCTGAGAGGCCGCCTGGCAGCCCGGCGTCGTTCAAGGGTCGGAGGTTCGTGTGGCCGAGGTACTGCAACTGGCACGTCAGCAGGTGCTGGAGAACGGCGTAGGCCTGAACGCCGAGCAGGTACTTGAGGTGCTTCGGCTGTCGGACGACGAACTACCGGACGCGCTGGCCCTGGCGCATGAGGTGCGGATGCGCTGGTGTGGTCCGGAGGTCGAGGTCGAGGGGATCGTCTCGCTGAAGACCGGCGGCTGTCCCGAGGACTGCCACTTCTGCTCCCAGTCCGGTCAGTTCACCTCGCCGGTCCGTGCAGTCTGGCTGAACATCCCGCAGTTGGTGCAGGCCGCTAAGGAGACCGCCGCTACCGGTGCCACCGAGTTCTGCATCGTCGCGGCCGTGCGCGGGCCGGACGAGCGGCTGATGAAGCAGATGCGCGAGGCCGTGCCGATCATCATGGCCGAGTCCGGCATCAACGTCGCCGCGTCGCTGGGCATGCTCAGCCAGGAGCAGGTCGACGACCTGGTCGAGATGGGCGTGCACCGCTACAACCACAACCTGGAGACCGCGAAGTCGTACTTCCCGACCGTGGTGACGACGCACAGCTTCGAGGAGCGCTGGGAGACCCTGCGGATGGTCCGGGCCGGTGGCATGGAGGTCTGCTGCGGCGGGATCATCGGGATGGGCGAGACGCTTGAACAGCGCGCGGAGTTCGCCGGTCAGCTGGCCGAACTGGACCCGCACGAGGTGCCGCTGAACTTCTTCAACCCGAGGCCGGGTACCCCGTTCGGTGACCTGCCGCAGGTGGAGCCCGCCGATGCGCTCCGGGCGATCGCGGCGTTCCGGCGTTCCGGCTCGCACTACCGCGAACGATCCTGCGGTTCGCCGGCGGTCGCGAGATCACCCTCGGCGACCTGGGGACCCGCGACGGCCTGCTCGGCGGCGTCAACGCGGTGATCGTC
>JANNPJ010000259.1:0-5945 GCA_031400005.1 Kineosporiaceae bacterium
CCTCCAAACACCCACGAGCAACGATGGCCTCCAGCGGGTCAAATCGCTGCTTGACGGCCCCGAACCGGCGTAACGGCACTCACGTCTGCCGGCGAGACGGCAACCGTGCATGATCACGGGAAAGTTTGGGGCGCCGGTATCCAGGGCTCCGAATTCGCCAACAAGGTCTGATCGCGAGGGATTCTGGGGTGGCTCCGGCGCGCGCGGTCGGCGTCGGGACAGGCACCTGGATCAGACGAAGGCCGACAGACCGGTAATGGCCCGGCCGACGATGAGGGTATTCATCTCCCGCGTGCCCTCATAGGAGTAGATCGCCTCGGCATCGGCGACGAACCGGCCGACGTTCTGCTCCAGCAGGATACCGTTACCCCCCAGAAGCTCCCGCGCGTAGCCGACCGATTCACGCATCCGCACGGTACTGAAAGACTTGGCCAGCGAGGCCTGAGCGTCGGTGATCGTCCCGGCCTCCTGCAACCGGGAAAGCTGCACGCACAGGGCGGCCGAGGCGGTGGTATTGGCGAGCATTCGCACCAGGAGATCCTGCACCAGTTGGAACCCGGCGATGGGCTTGCCGAACTGCTCGCGCTGCTTGCTGTAGGCCAGCGCGTTCTCGTAGGCACCAAGGGCACAGCCGACGGCCTGCCAGGCGACGCCCGCGCGAGTCATCAGCAGAACCTGCGCGGTGTCCTTGAACGAGTTCGCATTCTGCAGCCGGTTCGCTTCTGGCACCCGAACGTCCTGCAGGGTGATCAGCGCGTTCTGCACCACTCGCAATGCGATCTTGTTCTCGATTTTCTCGGTCCGGAAACCGGGTGTGTCCTTCTCCACGACGAACGCCTTGACCTGCTGATCGTCGAGGTCTCGGGCCCACACCACAGTAACGTCGGCGAACGTGGCGTTGCCGATCCACTTCTTCGCGCCGTCGAGCACCCAGCCGTCGCCGTCACGCCGGGCCGTGGTGGACAACCCGCCCGCAGCCCCGGACCCGACGTCCGGTTCGGTGAGGGCGAACGCCCCAATGATGTCCCAGGCCGCCATGCCCGGCAGCCATCGTTGCTTCTGCTCGTCGCTGCCGCACCGGTAGATGGATCCCATCGCCAGGCCGCTGTGAACACCGTGGAAGGTCGCGATGGACGGGTCGACGCGGGCCAGTTCCATCGCCAGCATCCCCTCGACCAATGGCCGGCGCCCGGCGCAGCCGTAGCCGCGATACGACAGGCCTGCGGTATGCAACTCGCGTAGCCCAGGGATGATCTCGAACGGGAAGGTCGCCTTCACCCAGTGCTCGGTGATGATGGGCGCAACCTGCTTGGCCAAGAAGTCGCGGACCTCGTGCAGGATGGCACGCTCGTCAGGCTCCAAGAGCCCTTCCAACCCATAGAAGTCTGTCGTATCGATGCTCACACCGACTATGTAGCACGGTTGGGCCATGGTCACCCGTTCAGTGTGACCTCGCTTGAACCGTAGATCTGTTCATCGGCCGGAAGGATCGTAACTACATGATCCAATGTTGTTTTGGATCTAGCTCCGATGCCGGGATGACCAATTCTTAGCGTACGTAAAGGAACATGTCGGGTTGCCTGCAGAAGATTCAATGCAAGTCTCTGGTGGACGGACGTTTTGGCGTCCCATCCGAAGGAGTGACATCAATGTCGACAGAATCTTCCACGACGGAATACAACCGTCTTCCTCCCGCCGACAGTTCGGCCGGGCAGACTCCGACCACGGACGTGGCTAAGGACCAGGCCAGCAATGTCGCCAGTAGCGCGAGCAGCGCAGGTCAGCACGTGGCCGGGGTAGCTAAGGATCAGGCGGGCAACGTCGCGGCCGAGGCCAGCCGACAGGCCAAGGACGTCGTCGGACAGGCCCGAGCCGAACTCAACCAGCAAGCCGTTCAGCAGCAGCAGCGAGTGGCCGACGGACTGCGCTCGATCGGCACCGAACTCAGTACGATGGCCGACCGCAACGAGCAGCCAGGCCTGGCCACCGATCTGGCCCGACAGGCGTCCTCCAAGGCCCATGAGGCGGCCCAGTGGCTGGAACAGCGCGAGCCGAGCGGCCTACTCGACGAGGTCAAGACCTTCGCCCGTCGGCGCCCCGGTGCCTTCCTAGCCATCGCCCTAGGCGCCGGGCTGGCCGCAGGTCGGCTGACTCGCGGACTGAAGGACGAGGCCAGCGGCCCAGACACCACTGGCCGGGATGTCAGCTACGGCAGCAGGGAAGGCTACCCGGTGGCACCCGGCACCGAAACTGCCCCCGGATACGCACCTGCCCCGGCGGTCAGCGTCGTTGAACCCGTGGTCGCCCCGGAGTATGACGTCGAGCGCCCGTACAGCGAACGTCCGTACACCGAGCAGCCCTACACCGAGCGTCCGTACACCGAGACGTCCACGCCGCCCGGGTACCCAGCGAGTGGGGAGCCCCGGCCGTGACCACACCGTCCAACGCGAATCCCCAGGATCAGTCGATCGGCGAGCTGTTCGTCGACGTCAGCAAAGACATCTCGCTGCTGATCCGGCAGGAAGTGGAACTCGCGAAGGCCGAACTACGTGAATCGGCCGCTACCGCGAGCAAAGGCGCCGGAGAACTTGGTGGTGCCGCCGTCCTGGGGCACCTCGGGCTGGTTTTCCTGTCCCTCGCACTGTGGTGGGCGATCGGAAATAGCATCGGCCGCGGCTGGGCCGGGCTGATCATCGGCGTCGTCTATCTGCTCATCGCTGGCGCTCTCGCCGCGGTCGGTCGCAAGGACATGAAGGCGGTCAAGGGACTGCCGCAGACCGCCGGCACGGTGAAGAAGATTCCGGACGCCATGAAAGGGAATGAGGGAGTTCGATGACCAAGGATGCGGACCAGATCCGCGAAGAGATTCGCGCGACCCGCGGAGAGCTCAGCTCGGATGTGAACGCGCTGGCCGAAAGCGTGAAGCCGGGTAACGTCGTCAGGCGTCGGGTGGACAAGGTCCGCGGTGCGGCCGTCAGCACGAAGGAGAGAGTGATGGGAGCAGCTCCGGATATCGGGTCGGCGCGAGAAAGCGTCGGATCGGCGCGAGAAAGCGTCGCCGCTCGGACGAGCGATGCGGCCTCCACGGTCAGCGACGCTGCATCAAGCGCGGGTGATGCGGTAGCAAGTTCCCCCGAACTGGTTCGGAACAAGACCCAAGGCAACCCGCTGGCGGCGGGGATGATCGCCTTCGGCGCCGGCTGGCTGATCGCGTCGCTGATTCCGACCACCGAGCGTGAGCGGCAGACCGCCACCGCGCTGAAGGACAACGCAGAACCGCTCAAGCAAGAAGTGGCCTCTGCCGCCCGGCAGGTGGGCGAAAACCTGCGGGAACCGGCTCAACAGGCGGTTGACTCGGTCCGCGACACCGCGTCCGAAGCCGTCGAGAACACCAAGCAAGAGGGCGCTTCCGCAGCCCAGCAGGTCAAGGGCGACGCTCAGGGTGCCGCCGGCACTGTCAAAGAGAGCCGCACCACGTAAGCGACTCACCGCTCACCATCGGCTGGCACCCGGAGTGACGTCCGGGTGTCGGCCGATTGCGGGTGCCGGCCGATTGCCCAATGCAGAGCGACCAGGAGGTCAACGGCGCAGGCCTCGATGAGCCGGGATCACCGAGGAAACTCGATCGGATGGCATCACCGAGGAGATGAGTGCCGTCAGGCCCGGGCTGGGTTCAACTCCCAAGTTCTTGAGCAGCAATTCTTGATACCGTTGATACTGGCGTAGCGCATCCGTCGGATTCCCGGCACGTAGCTGTATTTCGATCAGCAGCCGATTAGCGCTTTCCCGTACCGGATCAATACTGAGAGCTGACCTCACCAGGCCGGCGGCTTCGCCGACGTTGCCACCGACGAGGAGGCGATGCGCTGCGGCTTCCAAGGCGTAGAGGACGAGTAGCCGAAGCTCTTCCCGAGGTTCGATGAGCCACTCCTCCCCCCAGCAAGGCAGCAGTTCCTTCGCCACGCCGTCTGGCGGCGACAGTGCACTGCCGTCTCCTCTGAGTGTCGTCCACGCCCACTCGCGGACCTCGACAAAATCTATGGCAGCACTGTCAATCCTGACCCCGGTGCCGTTCTGCGAGACCAGTCCTGGACAGTCCTGTCGAAGGCGCCACAGGGTGGTTCGCAGGTTGTCTCTCGCCCGAGCTTGCGACACGTCCAGCCACAGCAGCCCGGCAGCATCGGCTTTGGTGAGGGCACCCCGGACGACGAGCAAAGCAATCACTCTCTGGACGCTCGGTCTCAGGTTCAGGGGTTTTCCCTGACTTGTGACTTCAAACGTACCAAGAACGTTAATGGAATAAACTCGCCGCGCCCGTGACGACCTCATGACGCCCCCTCCCGCCGGGTTGCACTGCAGTCCGCACGAGGAGGACCACCCAAGCTAGTCAACCCTCTGGGGTGCGACCTGTCGAGGTCATCGCCGGACCAAAGGCTGCGCGATAGAAGGATCAACTGAGTTGATCAGGCCAGTATCATTGCACGAGAAGTCTTTTGGCGGCCTAAGGAATCTTGGCCACCGGCCTAGCCGTCGTCGACCTGTTCGGTGACAGACCGAACTGCCTTGCCACCAGGACGAAATCCGCGCCAGGGCAGCTGAGTCGACGCCGCGACGAATCTGGACGCCGCGACGAATCTGAGATCAACCCGCCACGATGCCGAGACGGTACTGAGACGTTGCTCAGATGTTCCAAACAGAAGGTGAGACGTGTAGGTGACACCTTCGCGACGGAGCTGCCGTAGTCGCAAGCCGTTCTGATGACGGCCGGTCATTCATAATTCCCAGGGTGCATGAATATCGTGTGCTGACTTTAGCCCCCTTACCGGTGCAGAAGGCAGCGCCGACCTCTTCATGACGCCGATCAATTCCAGTGGAACGAGGGGATCACGAAAATGACCACGAATGGCGCAGTGACAGATTTCCTGGGGCAGAACCTCTTGGGGCAACAAGGACAGGCCGCGCAGACCACAAACCCGGGCCAGCTGACCCAGCAGGGACTCTTCGACGCAATCATGAAAACGCTCCCCGACATCGTCAAGATCGTCCAGAACGTTGTCGCCGGCCAGTCTGTTGGCGGCCAATCCCTCGGCGGCCAGTCTGCTGGCGGTCAATCCGTAGTCGGGCAACCGGGCCAGGCGGGGCAGGCGGGGCAGGCGGGGCAGTTCGACCCACAGTTCTTGGGATTCATCGCGCCCTTCATTCCCACGATCATTAGTGTCGTCGGCGGCCTCCTCTCCGGACAGTCCGCCGGCGGTCAGTCAGTTGGTGGCCAGCAGTTCGGTGGCCAACAACTCGGCGGCCAGTCCGCCGTCGGGCAGCAGCAGGGCCAGGGCGGCCAGCTCGACCAGCAGGGCATCTTCGACATCATCATGAAGTCCCTGCCCGTCATCCTCAACACCGTTCAGACCGTCCTGACCAGCCAGTCCACCGGCGGCCAGCAATTCGGTGGCCAACAACTCGGCGGCGCAAGTGTCAAGCAAACTTGACGGCAAGCCCGCACTTTCTCGTCCGAGTAAGAGTATATCAGTCTCGTCATAGGCAAATTCTGTATATGGCGTTTTGCCGCGGCTGGAGAGCGCGACCAGGCGCGATCCTTTTTCAGCCCGCCAGCGTTCAAATTCCACCAGACTGGAATGCAATCGAAACTCGGCTTTTTCGAGGTAGTCCATAGCGGCGCGGCGCAGGGTTTTGTCGCTTACGTCAAATCCGGCTGGCCCGATGATATCAACGGCGACGCCGAGGCAGGCGCCGAGCCGGAGGAGCGTTCCGGTGTTTTGCGCTATGTCCGGCTGGTAAAGAGCTAGACGCATGCGGAAGCGCTCATGCTTGAAATGCAACTTCATAGTTGCGCCAATTTGCCTTTCCAGGCGGTCTGGACTATGGCGCAGACTGGTGCAATATGCATGTCACAATTGGCGTAAAAACGTGCACCCAGCAACATTGCC
>JANNPJ010000459.1:0-9572 GCA_031400005.1 Kineosporiaceae bacterium
GGTGGGCGCTCCCTGGGGCGAATGGGGGGCGCGCCCTCTTTTGCCCCTCTCCCGGCCACCCTTACACGCCACCCCCCCCCGCTTTCACCGGGTCCCCGGCGCTATCCGATCACTCGGATGGGGCCGGGCGCTTGGACGGAACCGGGTCCGGTTCAGGGACAGGGATACGCGGTACGGGAGACATCGGCGGGATCGGGAACGGGTTCTCCAGGTCAGGGGGCGGCACGGGCGGGTTCGCGGGTCCAATCTGGATCTCGACCGTGCACTCGATCCGCGGCGGCGGAGCCGTGAACGTGCAGGTGATGATGACCTTGATGCCCAAACCGAGCACGGTGGTCATGACATCGCCGCCGCCTGCCGCGACAGCGTCATCGAGCTTGGGGGTGAGGTCGGCGGCCACTTCCGGCCAGACACTTGACGCGTTGTTGGCGGCGAGAACGCCGCTGAGAAGTTGCTGTGTTTCGGCGACGGTGGAGGCGCTCACTTCGCTGGTGATGTCGACCGGGACCGGGACCGGGGACGGGGATGCGAGTGTGGACGGGCGTGCGGTATCGGCCTGCGCGGAGGCGAGTGAACCGAGCCCCAGACCGGCCAGGGCGAGCGGCATGACCGCGGCCGTCGCGGTCAACCTCCGGGTCCATCTGTTTAAGATGGGCGATCTCTTGGACACGATGTAGCTCCCATCGTTCACGAGGGGAGGCGCGGCCTGATGCCGTGCCCCATGACCTTGATTCGATCGAGGCCATCGGACGGATTTGCACGTCTGGGTTGTTTTTTAAAGCTCCTTGACGCGAGCTAGAGCTCCTTGATGAATGAGCGGTCCAGGCCCGAACCTTGGTAGTAGCCGAAGTTCTCGTACGGCTGGTATCCGGAGGACAGGTAGAGGGCGAGCGCCTCTGGTTGCTCGTCCCCGGTCTCCAGGGCAAGTCGTCGATAACCCAGCTTCAGCGCCCGATCCTCCACCGCGTTCAACAGGAACCGAGCCAGGCCGCGGCGGCGGTGGGCGGGGCGGACGTACATTCGCTTCAGCTCGGCGACGTCCGGCCCGTGTCGCCTCAAGCCCGCGCATCCGGCGACATCGCCGTCGAGTTCGGCGACCAGGAACGCGCCCGTCGGCGGGTCGAATTCGCGCGGATTCACCGGGGTCTCATCCGGTCCGCCGTACCGCCTGATGTACTCCTGCTGCAGTTCGGCGATCAGGACGAGCCCTTCCGGTCCGTCGAGTTGGGCGTCGCGCAGCGACGCCTCTTGAAAAATGCTCATTCGAAATAGGTTTGGAAAGATAACGGAACCTCTTCTGGCTGCCACAGCTCGACCGGGTTGCCCTCCGGGTCGTACACCCGGGCGAACCTGCCGTTCGGGTAGACCTCGGCGTCAACCTCGACGGTGAGACCGGCCGAGCGCAACTGGTTTACCATCGCGTCCAGGTCACGAACCCGAAAATTGACCATCCACTGCTGTTGGTCGCGGCCGAAGTGATCTGTCTCGACGTCGAAAGCGGCGAAGACGGTCGGTCCAGCCTGTTGTCGCCAGGGCGGTTCCGCATACGTGAGCGGCACGGGGGTGATCCCCAAGTGCTGCTCGTACCAGATTGCTAGACCTGCCGGATCTTGGCTGCGGAAGAACAGCCCCCCGATACCTGTTACTCGTTCCACGTCGCGAATCCTGCCAGAACGTCAGCAACCAGGCGTCCCAGGGTAGGGATTCTGGCCCACCGTCAAGGTCACTGCTGGGCAGTAAGATCTGCGGATGGGGCGGCAGCAAGCAGATGTTCGGCGCGAAGAGATCCTGCGTGCCGCGGCGACCGTGGTGTCGCGTCGGGGATTCGCCCGCGCTCGGGTGGCTGATGTCGCAGCCGAGCTCGGCATCAGTGCCGGGCTCATTTTTTACCACTTCGAATCCAAGGAGCGGCTGCTCTCCGAGGCGTTCGCGATCGCCTCGGAGCGCGATCTCGCCGCGATGGAAGAGGCGATCACCGGGCCTGAAACGTATGTCGAGCGGCTGCGCATCGTGCTCCGGTTGTACCAACCCTCCGGTAACGCCGAGGGCTGGTCCCGGGACATCGATGCCTGGGCGGAAGGGCTGTACACCGCCGAGATCCGCGAGGTCTGCCGGCGCAACGACGCACGCTGGCGAGACGGGTTGCAGAGCCTGGTGGCAGCGGGCGTGGCGGCCGGTGAGTTCCGGACGGACAGCCCGCAGGAGAGCGTGTTACGGATCGCGGTGATGCTCGACGGGCTGGCCGTCGCCTCGCAGGTGCGCGGCAGCCTGTCGCGGGGCCGAGCGGCGCTCTGGGCCGATGAGCATGCGGCCCGCGAACTCGGCCTGCCGCGACCGGTGATGCCGCCGGCTCAACGCTGAGCCGGCAGCGAGCTACCTGGGCTGTCTAGGCAAAAGCAGGGACGGCGACATTCACTGATTCCCCGGCGTCATTCGTGGCGATCTCATCGGTCACGATGTACACCCCGGCCGGGGACCACGGCTCATCACCGCCGCAGAACACGCGTTTGCCCACCGCGACCACGCCGGTCCAGGTCCGCCCGTCGTAGATGCCGCCGCGGAGCAAGAGCTTGCGGTCGTCCATCTGATAACCGGCCACCGTGCGGTACGCATGCCGGGTAGCAGTGCCTTCGTGTTCGGTCTCGGGTTCCACTCGCATCGCCTCACCAGAGCCGGAAGGCACCGACCGGCCGACCGAATGGCCGACCCGGACGCCGGCTGCTCGTCACGTCCCTTACCAGCCAGGCTACGTCATTCCGGTGACCGACCGGGCCGGACGCCGCGCAGGCCGCCGCGCAGCTGCCGCAGGGCACCGGGCTTTGTGCCCGGTTCCGGTGCTGATCGAGTGATCCGGCGACATTGACCGGAGAGGCACATCGCTTTACCACCGTCCGGCACGGCAGGATGCTCTACGTGACTTCTGAGCAGGGTGTGTCGGACCCGCGGTTTGGCGGGCTGGTGGCCGGTCTCGCGACCACCGCCCGTGCGCTGATGCGGCCATCGCATACCGCCGAGTACCCGGACGTGAAACCGGACCTGCCGCCGCGCAGTCGGGGAGTGATCGCGCTCCTGGCGGAGAACTGCACCAGCTGCATGCTCTGCGCGCGGGAATGTCCGGACTGGTGCATCTACATCGAATCGCACAAGGAAGAGGTGCCACCGGCCGAGGCTGGTGGCAAGAGCCGACAGAAGAACATGCTCGACCGCTTCGCGATCGATTTCTCGCTCTGCATGTACTGCGGGATCTGTATCGAGGTCTGCCCGTTCGACGCGCTGTTCTGGAGCCCGGAGTTCGAGTACGCCGAGTTCGACATCCGCAACCTGCTGCACGAGAGCGACCGGCTCGAAGGCTGGATGGCCAGCGTCCCGCCACCGCCGTTGAACGACCCCCGGGCAGCAGAGGCCAAAGAGGTGGCCGTTGCCCGGGCCGCGGCCGAGAAGGCGATCGCCGCCTACGAGGCCAGCGAGGCCAGTGAGGCCAGAGAACGCCGTGAGTAAGCGCAGATGACGGGGCTGGAAATCGTCTTCCTCGGGCTCGCGGTGCTCTCTGCCGGCTCCGCGCTGCTCGCTGTCACCAGCCCGCGGGTGGTGCACTGCGCGCTCTGGCTGGTGGTCTGCCTCGGCAGCCTGGCCGGCGTCTACCTGGTCCTCGGGGCCGAGATCGTCGCCCTGGTCCAGCTGCTGGTGTACGTCGGCGCCGTCGTCGTTCTGGTGATCTTCGCGTTGATGCTGACCAGGGCCCCGATCGAGGCCAGCCGGCGGCTGAATGCCGGCCCCGGGCAGCGTGCCGCGGCCGCTCTCGCCGGGATCGGTCTGACGGCGGTTCTGGCCGGCACCCTGATCTACGCCTTCGCCGACGCCACGGTCGACGTCCAGTCCGACCGGGGCTCGGCGGAGAACGTCGGCGCGGCGGTGTTCGGTGGCTGGTTGTTGCCCTTCGAGTTGCTGTCCGTCCTGCTGCTGGCCGCGCTGATCGCCGCGCTGGCGGTCTCTCGCTCGCGGGTGGACCGGTGACCGAGTGATCCACCTGATCGGGCCCGCCGTTCTGGCGTCTGTCCTGGCCGGGATCGGGGTGTACGGGCTGCTCGCCCGGCGCAACGCCGTGCTGGTGCTGATCGGTGCCGAGTTGCTGCTGAACGCGGCGAACGTGCTCCTGGTGACGGCGTCCGCGCTACCGGCCGGCGGGCTGGCGGCGATCGGCGGCGCGGGCGAGGTGCCGCCGGCCGAGATCACCGACCCGCTGCTGTCCGGCCAGGTGATGGCGATCTTTGTGATCACGATCGCGGCGGCCGAGATCGGGGTCGCACTGGCGATCGTCCTGCTGCTGTTCCGGGCCCGACAGACCGCTGACCTGACCGAGGTCCGGGAGCTGGGTGAGGCCTCGTGATCGAGGCGGCTGCGCTGCTGACGGTCGTGCTCCCCGCCGTCGTCGCCGTCTGTGGCCTGGTGATGGGAAGTCGGTGGCGCCCCTGGGCGGCGGACTTCGCCGTGGCCGGTTCGCTGGCGGCGCTGATCGCTGCCGTCCTCGAACTGGTGCTGGTGCTGCGGGACGGTCCGGTCACCTCGATCGGCTTTCTCGGCCGGGTTGATCTCGGCACCTACCGCATCGGCCTGGACCTACGGGCGGACCAGCTGTCCGCCTCGATCGCGGTCGCCGTCGGACTGGTTGCGCTCTGCGTGCAGGTCTACTCCATCGCGTACCTGAGCGGTGAAGGGACGCCGGAAGCACCGACCCGATACCCCGCCTACGCCGCTACCGTCTCGCTGTTCACCGCCGCGATGATGCTGGTGATCCACTCCGGCGACCTGGTCCTGCTGCTGATCGGCTGGGAGGCCATGGGCCTGGCCTCCTACCTGCTGGACGGCAATCACAGCGAGCGGGCCTCGGCCCGCGCGGCCGCGATGAAGGCGTTCCTGGTCACCCGGGTCGGTGACCTCGGTGTGCTGCTCGCCGTCGTGGTGCTGCTGGCCGATGCCCAGACCGCCTCGATCGCCCGCATCACCGAGGCCGCGGCGAACGGTGAACTCGGGCATGGCACGCTGCTGGCCGCCGGGCTGTTGCTGCTGGCCGGGGTGGCCGGTAAATCGGCGCAGTTCCCGCTGCACACCTGGCTACCGGATGCGATGGAAGGCCCGACCCCGGTTTCCGCCCTGATCCACGCGGCCACGATGGTGGCCGCCGGGGTGTTCCTGGTCGCCCGGCTCCTTCCGCTCTATCTGGCGGTGCCGGGGGCGCTGCAGGTGGCCGCCGTGATCGCCTCGATCAGTATGGTCGGGGCCGCGCTCGCGGCGATCGCCCAGGACGACCTGAAACGGCTGCTGGCCTACTCGACGATCAGCCAGGTGGCGTACATGCTGGCCGGAGTCGCGGTGGCAACCGGTCCGGAAGGGTCCGGGCCGGGCATCTTCCACCTGCTTTCGCACGCCGCCTTCAAGGCCCTGCTCTTCCTCGCCGCCGGCTGCGTGATCCACGTGGTCGGCTCCACCCTGCTCGCCGACATGGGTGGATTGCTGCGTACCCACCGCCCGCTCGCCGTGCTCTTCGGGATCGGCCTGGCCGGCCTGGCCGGGGTGCCTCCGCTGGGCGGGTTCTGGTCCAAGGAGGCGGTGCTCACGGCCGCTGACGAGGCCGCCCACGCGGGATCCTGGGCCGGTTGGGTGGTGCTGCTGGCGGGACTGGGTACGTCCCTGCTGACCGGTATCTACGCCGGTCGGGCCTGGTCGATCGTCGCACTCGGCCCACCGGGGACGCGGGACCACCACCTACCGCCGGCGATGATGCTGCCGCTGTACTTGCTCGCCGTCCCCACGCTGTTCTTCGGCCTGGTGCTGATCAACCCCCCGGCGCTGCTGGACGGCGTCCACATCGACCTGGTCACCGGGGTGACCGGGGCGATGCTCTCGCTCGCCGGACTGGGCTGGGCGCTGTCCGCGCCACGACTGGGTACCGCAGACATCGCCGTCGCGTTGCCGGCCGGGGCTCGGGGTCTGCTGCGGGACGGGTTCCGGCTGGACACCATCCAGCAGGTGCTCGTCGTCCGTCCGGTGCTTGGCTTGGCCCGGGTGGTCAAGGGCGCCGACTGGGCTGTGATCGACGCCTACGTCCGAGCGGTCCCGCTCACCGCCCAGGCAGGCGCTAACCTGCTGCGCCGGGCGCAGACCGGCCTGGCCACCGGCTACGCCGCCTGGCTGGTTCTCGGTGCGGTCGTGATCGCGATCGCCGGGGTGGGGCTCTCATGAGGGTTGACTGGCTGGTTCCGACCGCCGCACTGCTTCCGCTGATCGCCGCGTTCGCCCTACTGGCGGTGCGTCGGCTGACGGCACAGCTGGCGGCGAAGATCGGCACCCTGATCTGTCTGGCTACCTTGGTGATCGCGGTCGCGGCCACCGTGATCACCGCTGACTCCGGAGCCGACCGGCTGGACCTGGACCTGCCCTGGGTGCCGGCCCTCGGCCTGCGCCTCCATCTCGGGCTGGACGGTGTCTCCGCTCCGCTGGTGCTGCTCACCGCCCTGCTCGGGCTGCTGGTCTGCGCCCACCTGGTGAAGATCCGGCCCGTTGCGGCCTCGCCGTCCAACGCCCGGCAGTTGGTCGCCTGCGTGCTCGCCGTGACCGGCGGAGCGATCGCCACCTTCACCGCGCTTGACCTGCTGCTGTTCTTCGTCGCATTCGAGATCGTGCTGATCCCGATGTGGTTCGTGATCGCCGTCTGGGGCGACGATCAACAGACCGGTGGTGACGTCACCCGCCGGGACGCCGCGAACCGGTTCGTCCTCTACACCGCCACCGGCTCGGCAGTGATGCTGCTCGGGATCCTCCTGATCGCGCTGCGGACCGGGACCACGGACCTGGTCGAACTGGCGCAGCAGGGTGGCTCGGAGATGTCCACCGGGGTGCAGGTCACCGCTGCGGTGCTGATCGTCCTGGGGTTGGCGGTCAAGGCCCCGATGTGGCCGCTGCACACGTGGCTGCCGCCGGCCCACACGATCGCGCCGACCGCCGGGTCGGTGCTGCTGGCCGGGGTGCTGCTCAAGATGGGTACCTACGGCCTGGTCCGGGTCGCGGTCCCGGTGCTGCCCGAGGGAATGGTCGAGATAGCGCCATTCCTCGGAGCTTTCGGGGTTGTCGGGATCCTCTGGGGTGGCCTGGTCTGTCTGGTGGAACGCGACCTGAAGCGCCTGGTGGCACTGTCCTCGGTAGCGCACATGGGGTTCGTCCTGGTCGGGGTGGCATCGATGACGCCGACCGGATTGCAGGGGGCGCTGTTCGCCAACGTCGCCCACGGCATCGTCACCGCGCTGCTGTTCTTCGTCGTTGGTGCGCTGAAGGACCGCCACCACAGCGCCGATCTCGGCGTGCTCGGTTCCGGGTTGCGGGATCGGTTGCCCCGGTTGGGCTGGTTGCTCACCCTCGGCGCCGTCGCCGGTCTCGGCCTGCCTGGGTTGGCGGTCTTCTGGGGCGAACTCCTGGCGATCACCGGTGCCTGGGAGTCGACGGTCCTCGATGATCTGGCTCGGCCGCTGGCTGTGCTGGCCGCGATCGGTACCGCGGTGGCGGCGGCCTACTGGTTACGGGTGCTGCGGGTGCTCTGGCACGGGCCCGTCGAGGTGGACGCCGGTGGTCTCAGACCGGTGACGATGGGTGACGCGACCGCACACGAATCGGTCACCACGGCACCGCTGGTCCTGGCGACGATCGCGCTCGGGCTGGCCCCCGGGCCACTGCTGGCGCTGACCGCTCCGGCCGTGCGGTCGCTGCTCGGTGTGGAGGTCTCGCCATGATCCCGACCCTGTCCCAGGTGCCGTCGATCGACCTGCTCGCGCTCACCCCGGTGATCGCACCGGTGGTCGCCCTGATCCTGATTCTGCTGATCGATGCGCTGGTCCCCGGGGGAACCAGATGGCGGACGGCGATGGATATCGTGGGCCTGGCCGGGCTGATCGGTGCGGCCGTCGCGGTCGCCGTCCTGGCCGCGGAGGGCTCCGGGCCGGATCGAAGCACCGCCTGTGTCACCGGCCCGGCCGGACTGCTGACGCAGTGCTCGTTCGTCGCCTCGAACCTGACCCTGGCCCTGCAGGCGGTGATCCTGTTAGCTGCGGTCGGCTGCCTGCTGCTGTCGATCGACGGTCCGGGTGCGCACGATCGGACCGCGCACCACGTCCTGCTGCTGGCCGCGGTGGCCGGCGCCACTGCCCTGGCCGGGGCCCGCGACCTGGCCACCCTGGTGGTGGCGCTGGAGACCGCGTCGCTGCCGGCGATCGGCCTGATCGCGCTTCGCCGGGACGCGCAGGGCGCACAGGCCGGCGTCACCATGCTGCTCACCGCCGTCTCCTCGCTCGGCCTGCTGATGCTCGGCGTTGCCCTGATCTTCCTGGCCACCGGCTCGCTGTACCTGGAGACGATCGCCACCACGCTCTCCGCGCCGGACCTGGACCGGCCGGTGCTGGCCGTCGCCGGACTCGGGACGGCGCTGTCGATCGCCGGCATCGGATTCAAGATCTCGCTGGTGCCGTTCCATCTATGGACGCCGGATACCTATGCCGGCGCGCCGCTGCCGATCGCCGCGTTCCTCTCGACCGTGTCGAAGGCCGCCGGGGTGGCAGCGCTGGCGGTGCTGCTCGGTATCGGGCTGGCGCCACTGACCGAGGTCTGGGTTCCGATCGTCGGGGTGCTGGCGCTGATCACGATGACCGTCGGCAACCTGGTGGCGCTGCGCCAGCAGGTCGCCGTCCGATTGCTGGCCTGGTCGACGGTGGCTCAGGCCGGGTGGGTGCTGATCCCGTTCGCCTCCGTCGACGGGTCGACCGAGGGGATCCGGACGGCGCTCGCGGCCTCGATCGGATACCTGCTGGCCTATGTGGTGGCCGGGCTGGCGGCCTTTGCGGTGGTGGTGCTCCTGGCCCGACATCACCCGGCGGGGGAGGAGCACACACTGGCGGCGTACCGGGGGCTGGCGCGGACCGAGCCGCTGGCCGCCGCCGTCCTGGGTTTCGCGCTGGCCTGCTTGGCCGGGCTACCGCCGGGGGTGATGGGCCTGATCGCCAAGGTCGTCGTCCTCAAGCCGCTGGTCGACCAGGGTGTCTGGGTGATTGCGGTGATCGCGGCGGTGAACGTGGCGCTCGGACTGGCCTATTACCTGCGCTGGGCCGGCCTGCTGCTGGCTACCCCGGAACAGGCTCCGCCGCGCTGGCGGGTCCGTCCCGCCGAAGGTCTGGTGCTGGGTGGAGCCGCCGCGGCCTGTGTCGGGCTCTCGGTGGGCGGCCAGATCATCGCCGACCTGCTGCCCGGCGTCCTGCACTGACGGCGTCCCCTCCGGCCCTGACGGCGTCCCCTCCGGCCCTGAGCGGGAACGTCGGGTCGGGGGGTTGCGTTGATTTCAGTGGGTGCCTACCTAGGCCCCGTTGGATCGACGAGATAGAGGAGCCGGAGACACCGACATGGGTCATCGTCACTACAACGGGCTGAAGACGGCCGTCCTGCTGGGCGGGATGTCGGCACTGATCCTGTTCGTCGGCGGAGCGCTGTTCAAGGGGCCAGGGCTGATGATCGCGCTGGTCATCGCGCTGGGGATC
>JANNPJ010000502.1:0-23381 GCA_031400005.1 Kineosporiaceae bacterium
GAGCGGCGCGCTCACCGGGTGCAGGGTGGACTTTTAGCCGCTATTGTGGGGCACGTTCGGGGTTAGAGTTTTTGTGGTCTTGCGGCCGGTAGACTCGGTATCCCCGGCCGCACACCACGTGAGGGGGCTTAGTTCGCGCTGTAGATCATGGACGGGTCGCCGTACGCGGAGCACGAAATGCCCGTGTACGACTCCGGATTGATCTCGACCCTGCGAACATCGTCGTTGTCTCCGGAGGGATCAACGCGGTACACGTAGCCCGGTTTGCTGACGTCCCGGTACTGGGACATCTCCGAGCTACCGAAACCGCGGAGCACCTGGCCGACGGCCCCGAAGTACCGGACGTGGAAAGCACCCAGCGATCCGGGGGAGTTCATGACGATGTAGTCGACCGTGCCAAGACTCGGCGAACCCACCGTGTTGTTGAAATTCACGCTGATGGCAATCGACCAGTTCGCCGAGACCGAGCAGGACCCACCCCGGGTTATGTCGGCGGCGGCCTGCGCCGGCGCGACGGAGACCAGGCCGAGCATGACCGCGATGACCGCTGTGACCACGATGATGAAACGGGTTTTCATGAAATGCCTTTCGAAAGTTCCGATGGATCTATGGGTCACTCGGGCGAGTAGTGCCCGCCCCGGGACTCGAACCCGGACACTCCCCCGCACGACGAGCGCGCTGTAGGTGTGGGTGCTCTGCCGTTGAGCTAGGCGGGCTGGAAAGCGGGCGGCGGCCGAGGCTCGGGGCACCAGTCAGCCGCCGCCCGCCAGTCGGTGGGGGTCAGCCGGGCTCTGCGGCGAGCTGGCCCTCCAGCAGAGCAACAGCCGAGCGCAGGTCGGTGATCAGCGCGGCCGTGACGAGATCCGGCTCGCCGAGCTCGATGCCGGCGACGATCGCGACAGCATCGACCCTCAGGGCCGAGACGATCCGGTCGCGGGCATGGTGCGCGGTCGCGAGGACTTCACGCCGTCGGATCGCCTCGAAGTCGGTCGACGCCACGTGGTGCGGTGCCGGAGTCGGCACCGGGTGCGCGGACGCGTCGGGAACGACGGGCGTGGGGTTCGTGTCAGGCATCGACTCCCGCCGGAGCTGGGCTGCGGGCCGCACCCGACCGTCGCGGGACTCGCGGGTCGCCGACTGGCTAATTTCGCCAGTCGACTCCAGCGCTTCGCGCCGGGCGCCCACCGTGCTGTGGTGCACCCCGACCCGCTCGCCGTGCTGTCGGTCAGACAACTGAGGGTCTACCCGGAGTGACCGCTCCAGCGCCGCGCGCTTCTGCTCGCGGGTCAACTGCCTGCGGTGAGCGTTGAGCCTCCATGCCATGTCACGACCGCTCGCCGGATCACTGACGTGGACTTCCCGGAAAGGGATCTCGTCAGTGTCTAGGTCGAGCTCATCGGCGATCAGGAGCCGATGATGCCCATCGACGACCCGGTCACGCTGATCGACGACGACCGGGACCGTGACGCCGTTCGCCGCGATGTCGGCCTTGAGGTCCTGGTAGTCATCGGCGGACAGGTCCGGCATGACCTGGAAATCAAACGTGAGTCCGTACGGTCCAATTCGCCCATCCAGGGCGTTATCCAGAGCGCGGCCAATAGATGTCGTCGCTGTCATCGGGCACCTTCGATCCAGTCGAGGAGTTGGGTGAAGCCGGGGTTGAGGGCTTCCCACTGCTGCACCCGGGCATTCCCGCTCGCCGCTTGGGGAGATCCTTCGGTCGCCAGGAGCACACACTCCCCACGGGCCCGGTCGCGTTGGCATCGGGCGTCGGCGAGCGCGGACTCGAGGAGGTGAGCGGGGACCGGCGTGAGGTAGGTGACGGTCATCGAGCACCGCTCAGCGTCTCGACAATCGCGGCGGCCATGACCGCGAGGATCGTCACGACCCAGAGGCCGAGCACTGCCGCGCGCAGGATCCGGACGACCCGGCGGGCCCGGTAGGGATCGACGCTCATCACCGATACCCGCCGATCTCGTCGCCAGGGCCCGTCAGGAGCTCTGTCCAATCGACGTCGTCAACGTCGAGGTGATCAAAGGCGTCGTACGGATCGCCGGGGCATCTGGGCAGGAGCCCGGGGCGCGCCTCGTCCGGGTCCAGGTCCAGGTCTCTGGGAGGCGACCCGAACCACGGGTTCACGCCCGGAGCATCGTCCGGCTGCTCGAGTCCAGGGCCCTTGCTCCGGGACAGGTGGCGCCAGGCGCCGACGGCCACGACGAGCAGGACCATCACCGGCCACCCGGTCAGTCCGGGCTCGGGCAGCGGGAGAGCCAGGATGGCCGCGCGCAGCGTCCCCGACGCGATGGCCAGGGCGACCATGATGGCGGCGAAAATCACTGGCACCACGAGGGATAGACCGGCGTGACCGGCGTCGCGGCAGAGGTCGCAGGGGCACCGGGTTTCGGGCGGGTCGTCGTACCCGTCGTCTGCTACCGCCTCGAAGCACTCCGTGCAGACGAGCGACTCGAGCTGCCCGTCCACACGGTGGGCCTGCCGGTAGGGGTGTGCGCACACGACCGGCCGGACCACGGTGGTTTTCTCACCTCGACCTGCGCACCAGGCGCAGAAGCGCACCCGATGGCGGCCGAGGTCGACCGTCACCTTGATGGCGGCGGTCCGGCCGCACTGGTCGCACATCTGTTCGGTGGAGCGGCCGGGCGTGGCCACGGGGGGGACGTCGTCCACCCCGGCCGCTCCGGTGCGAGGCAGGCTCGCACCCTCCCGCACGTCGGCCACGGGGGGAGCCGACATCCGGGGAGTCTGGGTGGGGATCATCGGGCCGCCGCCTCACGGGCGAGACGTGCCCGGCGACGCTGCGCCGGACCGTCAGGGGCCGGTAGTTGCGAGCATTCGGTCAGCGCGTGCAGGGTGTTGGCCGGGAAGCGGGTGCGCGGTCTCAGCGCGGCCTGTGCGCGGGCATCAGCCCGCGCCTCCAGGATCTGCTCGCGCCGGGCGCGGACTTGCGCCCGGTACTCGGTCCGGGCACTGAGCCGGGTGCCCTGCCGCCGGAACTCCCGGTTCATCGGCTTTCCGTTGAAGCCGATGCCCGTTGGCGCAGCGACCAGCACGGCGGGGGCCGGGCGCTTGATCGCCCGCATCTTCAGTGTGATGCCGTGGCCGCCGCTCATCGGGCATCACCGACCAGCGTGCTGTTGGCGAGCAGCTCGTTGCGGGCTCGGCGGAGGGCGTCGATGACCGTGGCGGACCGGTAGTAGTTCCCGCCGGCCAGGTGGCCGATCGGCTCGTCGGGCTCTGCCATGTCGTCCGGCCCGGGATCCTCCTCGTGCAACGCCATCCGCTCGCCGAACGGCCGGTCCTCGTCGGTCGCTAGCTGCCGATCCACGGCATCCAGGTGGGTTTCGTGGGCCAGGCGCTGGGCCACCGCCCTGGCGCTCTCGTCGTCGTGGCACCCCGAGCAGCACTGCGGGAGGCAGTGGGTGCAGTCCTCCCGGCCCTCGGTGTGGACGTGGGTGAGACGACCGGACTCAGCAGGGGGGTTGCTGAGCCCGGTCGCCGTGGTGCGGGTGTGCCCACCGTCGTCGTGCTGCGGCGAGAGGCGCTGGTCTCCGGCATCGCCGCCATCGCCGGTGGGGGCCGCACCAGCCCCATCAGGGGCGGCCTGGGTGGCGAGCTGCTCTTCGGCATCGGCGAGCCTGCGCAGGACATCGAGGCGAGTGAGCCCGTCCAGTTCGGCGAGCGCACTCACGCAGTCGGCGATGTGGGCACCGACCTCTTCGGCCGTGAGATGCAGGACCGCCCGGTCGAGGCCACGCTCGATGACGTCGAGGACGATCCGGCCATCGGCGGTGGGGTGGGCGTAGGGGCGGGTCGTGCGGTCGTAGGGCTCGACCTCGATCGAGCCGCCGTCGTAGGACACGCGGATCACACGGGCGGTCATGATGCGACCGCCGATCCGTCGGCTGTGCCAGCCGGGCGGCTCAGCAGGGCGCGGACGTCGGCGGCGATGTAGCGGCGCCCACCGCCGGGGAGGCGGGAGCTCTCGATGAGACCTTGCTCTTCGTACCGAAGCATGGTCCGAGTACTGATCTTGATCAGATCGGCCGCTTCTTGAAGAGTTAAGTAGTCACCCTGAGCAGTGCTAGTCATGGGGTGCATAGACAGAGGTCTAGTGCCTGGGCCGGATGAGTGTCAAGTCATTGCATGACTAAGAATCTGCGAGTATGACTTGACGAGCTGTCAGTGAATGTCGGAGCATGTCAGTCATGACGACTAATCCAGCGGGGGACCCAGGCCTAGTGGGGGCCCAGCACACGCAGCACACAGATGTGGAAGTCGGCGCCAGGGTGCATCAAGCGATGTTCCGTGCGCGCATCAGTCAGACGAAACTGGCGCCGAAGATCGGAATCAGTCAGTCTGTACTCAGCAAAAAACTACGCGGATCAGTTCCTTGGTCGGTGACCGAACTGATCCGCGTATCGGTTGCTCTCGGTGTTCGTCCGGCAGACTTGCTACCGGAGGCTGAGCCGGCAAACGTGCTGCCGGAGGCCGAGATGGTGCGCCGTCAGGGACTTGAACCCCGAACCCGCTGGTTAAGGGTCATCCCTGGTGGGTGCGGTCGCGGCGTGGATCTCAATCCACTACTTCCTTTATACCCCGAAGAAACACCGTTGAAACCTATCCGCCCGGACCATGGACTTCCGCCAAGGGGACCGGTTCTCCCTCGTCCGTTTCGCCCAGTCATCGTCCGTTCTGCCACGGATGGGGCGGCCTGAGCGCATGATCACGGACATGGTAACGACATGGGAAAATGTCATATTCCGCTGGGGTCAAGAAATGGCCGCCGGCGGCCTCTCGCCCGACACGATCGGGCTTCGCCTCTATCACATCACCCGCCTCCAGCACGTCTGTCCCTCGCCCGAGGAAGCGACCCGCGACCTGCTCGTCGACTTCCTCGCGCACCCCGACTGGGCGCCTGAGTACCGCCGCTCCCTGCGGTCCTCGGTCGTCGGCGTCTTCGGTTTCATGCATCGGTCCGGATTCATCCCGGAGAACCCGGCCGCCTGGCTGCCGAAGATCCACGTCCCGATCCCCGAGCCCAGGCCAGCTTCCGACGAGGTCATTCAGCGCGCCCTGCTCGGGGCGACCGTCAGGGTCTGGCTCATGATCATGCTCGGCGCGATCGGTGGCCTGCGCCGCAAGGAGATCTCCCGTGTGCATCGTCGGGACCTCGACGGCTGCCGGTTGCGGGTGCACGGCAAGGGCGGCAAATTCCGCACTATCGACCTGCCAGAATTCATCGCGGCGAAGATCCGGTCGGCCGACGGCTGGGTCTTCCCGACCGCATCACCAGCCCATTCCGCGTACTGGGGCGGGCACCTTTCCGCCGGCTATGTCGGCAAGCTGATCAGCCGATCCTTGCCGGAAGGCGTTACTCCGCACCAGCTTCGGCACGCCGCAGCGACCCAACTGCACGAGCTGGGCGTTCCGATCGAGGAGATCCAGCTGTTCCTCGGCCACTCGACGATCGCCACCACCATGATCTACGTCAAGGTTCGGCCCAAGCACACGGCGGCCGCCACCCAGCGGGCCGCCGCTCGCTTCGCAGGGCCGCGCCTCGTGCAGAAGTCAGCCTAGAACTCTTTCCCTTTGGTGTCGGCCCGACGGGGTGCAACCCGCCGGGCCAACCGAACCAGACCCCTCGGAGGTCCAGCATGCAGATCCAACCATTTGTTCCCTTGAGCGTCCCACTGCCCGACATTGAAACTCCGCTCGACCCGGCCACCTACCCTTTGCCGGCGTCCTGGTGCTACGGGTGCTGGGTGAGCCTGGAATTCTGCGGCCCGAGCGGTCTGCACCGCTCGCTCGAGCCGCAGACGCTTACTCAGGCCGCCGCGCGGCTCGCCTTCCAGGTTACCGCCGAGTGGCCAAGCTTGGATCGGTGGGGACCCGGGCAGATCGCCCTGGCGCACGCCACTGCTGCCGAGCTGCGCGAGCTCGCGGTTGTCGCCGATCAGGCCGCCTGCCACTAGCACGGGCGCAGAGTGCCCCCGCCGATCCGTCGGCGGGGGCACTCTTGTGTACGGCCGGGTACGGCCCCGGGTTGCACCTCGGTCCGCTCCAGCCGGGACAGCCACGGCGACCCGAGAGGGGTCAAGCCAGACCGCCGTGACCAGCGGCGTCAAGCCGCGTATAATGGCGTTCCACACGTCGAATCTAGCGCGAGCACGCTGTTCTCTGCGTCCCGTTCGGGGGGAGATGTGCGGTCGAGTTGGGAGATCCCTAGCGTTCGGGGGTGCCCCGCCTGAGTGTCGTCTTCCCGATCAACGTGAGGGCCGAGCGCACTCGCCGCGGCTGGGACCAGACGCAACTCGCCGAGCGAATCGGCTGGACCCAGAACATGGTCTCCAACCTCGAGAGCGGTCGGCGCAAACTCGGCCTCGACGACATCGCGCCCATCTGCACCGCGCTCGGGCTCACTCTCGCGGAGCTGGCGATCGATGCCGATGCCGACGAACTCGCGGCTATCGGCCTCGAGCGGATCCGCCGGCGACCGCCGCCTAAGTAGCCAGCAGGCAAACTCTCCATACGACCCCCCTCTGGATGCGAGAGACCCCAGCCACCCCGTGTGGCTGGGGTCTCTCGCATCTCCCGGATTCTGCTCACCGGGAGGGACGCCGCGGCGACCGTGGCGGGGGCCTGGCCGGGCCGTCGCGGGAGGCAGCAGGGGCACCACAGGGCGTGCAGTGGGCGCAGGCGCACAGGATGCCCGCGCAGCGGGCATGGTCGCCTCGCCCGCACGCCTGGCAGTGGCCAGGCGCCACCGCCGCCACGGTGGCCGGGTCGAGGCAGCCTGATTGGCCCAGCGGGCACTGGCATTGCGGGAAAACCGTGGGGTCGATGAGGCTGCACCCCCACAGACCGTGATCCCGGACCAGATGCCTGCAGCAGGGGCAGACGACGGCACGAGTCACCACGCGGCCCCATGGGCTTGGCCGGCACGAAGGCACCGGCGGGGAGTCTGGTTGACGTGCATCATTTTTCGTCACCTCCAGCTGAAGATCCTCCACCGTGCGGAATTTCGGCCAGCTATTGGATTCGGGATAGATGAGGTGGCGATTCACTTGCGGCGAATATTCGTACACCGCAGGATCATCCGCCCTGATGTACTCGGCCCAACCTCCGTGTGGCACCCGCTCCAAGGCTCTGGCCATGGCCTCCTGATCCTGGTGGAATGCGGTGAAGACGAGCAGCTCGCCGGCGTCAATGGCGACGAACAGCCAGGGGTCGGCTGTCCGCGCGGTCCGCCCGTCGGCCGGGCCACCGACCAGGCGCACCCTCATCCGTGCCGTCGCAGCCGCAGGACTGCCCGGGGGGCGGTGCCGATCGACTGGGTGCCGACGTCGGGCACGGTGGACGTCATGTCAGGATCGCCTGGCGCAGGAGGTCAACCTCGGGCCGGAGCATGACGAAGGATTCGGCCGCGTGCGGTCCGACGGCCACCACGAGGAGATCGCCGTGCATGGACCAGACCGTCTCGGTTCCGTGGTCCTCGGTCGGCGAGCAGTCGCACTGAAACGGTGTTCGTGGGTAGGCCAGCCAATCAGCGAACGCCGTTCGCTCGAGGACGCCGAGCTGCTGACGTGCACGGCTGACGGCGATGTCGTTCAGGCCGACGGTGACCGACAGGGTGCCTGCGTCCCAGTTGCGGCTGTTGCGGATGTGCAGGTCGAGGACACCCGTCCAGTGACCCGGCGTCGGCTCACTCATCGGTGACCTGCATGGTGATCAGCATCTGACGTCCCCACGTCCCCGGCAGTCCCTCATTGGAGGGCAGGGTCGGCACTCGAAGGCCAGAGCGCCGACCCCACCTGTCAGTAACTGTGATGTGACGTACTGCTCACTTCAACGTCTCATTTTGAGCCGCGCGTCGTGAGACCACTCATGTGAGACGCGACCTTGTGAGAAGCCCCTGTGACGACAAGTCACGAGATGCGACACTCAGCACATGACTACGGGGTCAACCACAGTCCGCCGGTCACTCGGCCGGCGACTAAAGCAACTGCGAGAGCAGGCCGGCAAGACATCCGCCGATGTCGTCGACTCGACGATCGCAAGCAAGGCGAAACTGGCCAGAATCGAGGCCGGCCAGCAATCGGTCAAGGTGGCCGATGTCCGAGCCCTGTGCTGGCTCTACGAGGTCGACCAGGACCTGACAGACCAGCTCGCCGATCTGTCCCTGCAGACCGCTATGAAGGGATGGTGGGAAGCACACGGTGACGCGATCCCCACTTGGTTCACGACCTACGTCGAACGAGAGTCAGCGGCCCTGGAGGCCCTGACTTACCAATCCGATCTCATCCCCGGACTGCTGCAGACGCCCGACTACCACCGCAGCATTTTCGAAGCGGCCAGACTCCAGCCGCCCGACTCCGCAGAACGCCAGGTTCAATTGCGCGTAGACCGGCAGCACGCTGCCTTCGATCGGCCGGCGCCACTCGCTCTTGCCGCCGTGCTCAGCGAAGGCGTCCTCGCCCGGGAGGTCGGCGGGGCGGAGATCATGGCCGAGCAACGGAAGCACTTGCTCGAGCTGGCCCGGCGGGCGAATGTCGCCGTCTACATCCTGCCCTTCACCGCCGGCGCACACCCGGCGATGAAGGGCGCTTTCACTGTCCTGGGCTTCGACAGCCCGGACGACCCCGACCTCGTCTATCTAGAGACGAGCGCCGGGGGTCGGTACATCGAGGAGCCCACAATGCTCCTGCAGTACCGCGAGGACTTCACGAGAGTCCGCGACCAATCCGTACCCATCGAGGAGTACCTGAAATGAGCACCAACGACCCAACTCAGTGGATTAAGGCTAGCGCTTCCGGCGCTAACGGTGACTGCGTCGAGATGCGCCGGGACGGCAACGCTGTCCAGGTCCGAGACACCAAGCAGCGCGGCGCTGGCCCGACCCTCGGCTTCACCAGGGCCGAGTTCGCGGCCTGGCTGGACGGCGCGAAGAAGGGCGAGTTCGACCACCTGATCTAGCTGATCTAGCTCCGCCACGGTAAGGCGCGGCCCCCGAAGTCGGGGGCCGCGCCGCCTGCGTTTGCGGACCGCCTGGCGCAGCAAGGTCGAGTGAATGTCTGATTCGCCGGACACGCGGCGCGAGACGGTGGAGTATCTGCACTACCCCGCAGTGCAATGGAGACCACTATGACCAACTCGCGCCGCTCGATCGCGGCCCTGGCCCTGCTCATTGCAGCTGCCTCGCTGGCTGGCTGCAGCTCCGCCCAGGAGGCCACTCGGCCGCTCGCCGCTGCGGCAACGTCGACATCCAGCTCGGCGCCCACGAAAGCCCAGGCCGCGAAGATCTACCTATCCGCTGTCGGCCCGGCCAACAAGGCCACGTCCAAACTCAACGACGCGCTCGAGGCGGGCAATCTCAAGCGGATCCACGCGACGGCCAAGACCTGCGCGACGGCGAATCGGCAGTTCCTGGCCGTGCTAACCGGCACCCAATGGCCGGCGGGCACGCAGAAGCACGCGGACAAGCTCGCCGAGGACGCCGCGGTAGACCAGAGCGTGTACACCGCACTCACCACGGCCAAGACGATGAGTGAAGTCGATGATGCGAGAGCGGCCCTTTCTAGCGGCAACTCACAGGCTCAGCTGATGAGGGTCAAGCTCGGCCTCGAGGCCGTTCCCGCAGCCTGATCAGCTGAGCCCCTCCATAAACGACCTAGAGCCCGACCCCTGAAAAGGGGTCGGGCTCTAGGTCTTCCGGAGCGGTGCTGAGTCGCCGATGCTACCGGCAGGCGACGACGGTCCCCCAGGTTGATCAGAGCATCGAGGGTCAGGGCGACCGGCAGCCCAGGCACCAGGCCCCGGCCTCGGCTGGGCTTCATCACCTCAAGGGCCCTCGGGCCTCCGCTCGGCGCGCTGCAGTTGCGCCTACACCGTAGGAGGTGACCAGCGGGGTGACCACAGCCAGGACGGCGGCGAGCAGGCCGGCTAGGAGCGCACCGGATCCGGGTAGATCTCCCAGCCAGGAGACACCGTCGGTGCCGAGCCAGGCGAGCAGCACGCTGGCCATGGCGAGGACGAGGTGACGGACCGGGGCTGGCAGGGTGGCGATGGATTCGAGCATGGTGACCTCCGTGTCGCCGCGGTGATGACCGCGGGTTGGTGGGTTTGGGTGTGGGCGGGGTCGCCCACGTGTCGTGTAGGCCTCCGGTCAGGCGCCGATGATCCTCGCAACGATGGCCGCGGCTCCGGCTCCGGCAGCGGCGCCGGCGCCGGCGGAGCGCCACATCGCCATCTCGAGGCGTCGGATCCGGGTCTCGTGGTCGGCGCCCTGGGCGAGTGCGCCGTCGAGCTTGCCCTCCATGCGCGCCACCGACAGGGCGATCTGGTGCAGCTCCGAACCGGGTGTTGTGCCGGTCACGGGCCAGTGGGCTTGGTCATCAGCGCCAGCAGGTGGTCGACCTTGGTTTCTAGGCGGGCCTGGGCGTCGCGGTCGTTGTCCTGGTCGCCCTCGATGTTCCCGAGGAACCACGCCACCGAGGCCTTGCTGGTCGGTGCTTTCGGGTCGGCAGCGACGGCGGCCGTGGTGGCCTTGTTCGTGATCAGCGGCTCGTTGGTGAGCACGTCGATCAGCTGGGCCCGGACATCGGCCCGGATGGCGGGCCGGAGCCCGGCCACGATGTCGGCGACGGTGAGCATGTCATCCTCCGGTGCTGTTGTGGTGGGCGGTTTCACGCCGGACCATGTCTTGATCTCCGCCTGACCTGCTGCTGCGGTGTACCGGAACCGGTCGATCTTTCGGCGGGGCGCCCATGTGCTGTGCTCGATCGAGCGGCCGACCGGTATGGCGTGGTACTCGATCAGCGCGGCGTTGGCGCGGCCCATGAATTCCCGCATCGCGGCTGGCCACGGGCTGACGCCGTCGTGTTCCCACTCGGTGCCCCAGCAGCTCGGGCGCGCTGAGTCCGTCGGGATGGTGAAGCCCGACACGGTCAGCGGGCCGCCCGCGCCGGGGTGGTTGGCGAGCCCCATGCAGATGGTGCGGTAGACGAGATCTCTTCCGCCGTAACCGTTGCAGAGGGGCCCCACCAGATCTGAGCGGCCACGTTTGACGAGCGCCAGCGACGGCGTGTTGCCCGTCGTGCTCCCGGCCGTGTGGTGGTTCATCAGTACGTGCTTGCGGGTGTACCAGTCATCACCGGACCACGGGCGACCGACCTGCAGCTCAATCGAGCACTTCACCCCATGCCGGGTCATCACCGCCTTGAGTTTCTGCGCCTCGGAAAGCGCCGTCTCGCGGCTCATTCGACGCCCCCGTTGTCGTCGTCGTTGTCCGGGTCGATCGTCTCGCCGAGGGCGTTGCCCTCGGCGACGAGCTCGACCCCGAGCTGGGCGCCGTCCCAATCGCGGAAGACACCGCCTTTGGGTGGTTCGTCGACAGGTCCGACCAAGGGGCGGTCGTTGGCGTGATCGCTCACAGATCTCTCCACTTCCTAGGCAATGTTGGTGAGCACGAGGCCATCTCGGTCGGCATCATGAGACGGCGACCCATCGGGACATGCACCGGGTCCCCAGGGCTGCCGTGGACAGCAGCCGGTTTGCGCCCGACGTCTGCGTGATGAATGCCTCGGTGTAATCGCCGGCGGCGAAGAACCGCAGATACTGGAAATACGCGTGCGGCGGGCCGCCGCCGAACGGCTGCGTCCGGATGAACGTGCCACCCGCAGGAGCACCGGCGGCGTTCATCCTGATCATCAGATCAAGCTGTGAGTAGGCAACAGCGCCGAGGGTAATATGCCAGGACTCGTCATACAGTCCCGCAGTCGTGTGCACGATCCTCGAACTGTTGGTGGCAGTGTCATGCATATTGTCGGTGTCGAACACCTCGCTGGAAAACGGGACCAGCGTTGTCACCCCGTTGACCATGCTCGCCCCTGATGTGTCGTAGGCGTGCACGCGCGGGTAGCCGCTGAGCAGCCAATCGAGGGGCGTTTTCAGCCCGAGGTCAAGGGCTGCGGCGCTCAGCTTGGTCCCAGCGACGGCGTCATATGGGGTCGGGACGGTAGCCACCAATGCTCTCCAATGATCTCGAAATAGTCTCTGCCACAGCGGTCACCGCGCTACACGCGCGGACCGCCACACCTCGACCGCTTCACCGGCCGCGTGGGCTCGTGCCACGCTCGGTGCGACGCCCCGGGCGGTCACCGTGCATGTCTGCGGGCTGCTCGCCCCGCCCGGGACGCTCACCGTGATCCGCTCACCCAGCCAGTCGAGGTCCAGGGGGTACTCCCCGGCGACAGTGCTCAGCGGGGAGGTGGAGGTGATGATCACGGTGCCGGTGCCGGTGATCCCGACGCAGGTACCGCCGGTGATGGTCGCCGAGCCGTCGCCCATGCCGATCCGGGAGTACTCGGCGTCGTCGAGGATCGCCTCGGGCGGGTCGTCAGCCGGGTCGGAGTCGAACGTCCAGGACGCCATCCGGCCCTCGTAGTGCTCGGTCCACCCCGAGGCGTAGACGTCGACGTACGTGACGCCCATGTATTCCGGGGGCAGCCCGGCAACCCGCAACCGGTCCCCGGGCAGCAGGGTCATCGCCGCGGCCGTCTTGTCGGTGGCGGTCAGGGTCAGGTCCATGCCGAAGGACGACAGTCGGGTTGCCGCCTGGGCCATCACCCAGGCCGCTGCGGACCGAGCCACATCGATGATGCCGGCCGCAGTTGTCAGGCCAGGGCCCTCCAGGCGGAGCCCGGTCGTCGCCTCGATGGCTGTGTCAATGACGGTGACCGACCCGACCGGAGCTGTCGCCGTCACCCGGGTCGGTCGCTCGTCCCTCACCCCCTGCCATCCGCCGGCGGGCATGTGCAGGTCGGCACCCGCGTCGAGGGTGAGAGTGACCGCGGTCGGTCGGATGTCGGCTGGGGCCCGGTATTGGCGTCGGCCGTCCGGGCGGGTGGAGATGCCGCCTCCCGTCGTGGCGACCAGCAGGTTCCAATGCTCCAGCAGGTCCGTCGGGTCTGTGGTGTACGAGATCGGGGTCGAATCTGCTGATCCGGAGAAGCTGCCGCCGACCAGTGCGTCAATGGGAGAAGAAAAGGTGTTGAGCGCTGAGGTGTAGGAGTCCGCGGCCTGGACGATGCCCGGGTTCGCGAAATGCGCAAGGTCGACACTGGTGTACTGAATCGCCAACGAGCTGATCGAACCCTGAAACGTGTTAAATTGTTTGCCTTTACGGGTCGGAGGCATCTGACCACCGACAACCAGGTACTTCACTGGCCGAGGATCGTAGGACCATGCAAACGAGGCGACGGCCACCTGTCCAGTGTCGCCCTTGGTCCTGGTGGCCAGCTGTGTGATCGTGGCGGACAGCAGCCAGATGGCCCAGTAGTGCCATCCCTCATCTCGCGGGGCGCCGGTGTCGACGAACGACTTGGCCGTCCCCGCAGCATCGGACAGGACCCACGACACCTTGCCGGCAACGACTTTCACCGACCACACCCACAGCAGGCTGCCGGTCGTGTCGTAGGCGGCGAGCATGTCATCGCCTAGCGCCCCGGCCGGGTCGGTGGAGAGTTTGTACCAGGCCGCCAGGTACGTCGGGGCGGCGACCGCCGGATCTCGGAGGTTCAGCAGGACCACCGGCGCCGGGGCATCGTCCGATCCTCGGGTAAAATCAATCTGCCCATCGGTCAGATGCCCGCCATCTGGCGCCGTGAGAGTCGCCGATCCCGGATAGCGACTCGGTGCGATCATCTGGCCTGCGGTCGCACCTGTCGGCGTCGGGCTGACCACCCGGACCACATCGGAGTCCGGGGCATCATCGAGTGGGTAGTAGAGCGACAGTGCGTCACTCGCTCCCACTTTCTCCCCGAAGAGCGAGAGCATCCGTCGGCGTGCGTACCGGGAGAGGATGCACGATGCGGTCAGGGTGACCGTGGATGCGGCCGGACTGCCGTCCGGTGCGTCCGGTATCCAAACGTCCGACCATCCGAAAAACCTGACGTACGAGGAAGCCCCGACGACCGCCGTCGCCTTGACCAGCCGATCCCGGGTGATGTGCGGGTAGTAAGGGGTGACCGGCGAGTCCGGGGTGAACGGGCAGAATCCGCTGGCATCGGGTGCGTTGTCGAGCACGGCGACCAGGATTGTCGTACTCGCTCGCCCATCTTGCGACGGGCGCGGTCGGGTGACCTCGAAAGACACACAGCGAGAGGAGATGTCAATATAGATCCCCGAGCCAGGAATGAACTCAACCTCGAGTTTTCCGAGAACCTCGACGGGCATCAGGCCACCGCCGAACGGGGAATCTTCTTCGCACCGGTAGGGCGGGCTTCCAGCGCCCGGATCAGTGCGTCACCCAGTGCCCGCTCACCATTGCCGTACACATTGATGATGTAGGTGTCGCCGCCAGTTCCACCACCACCCCAGGCGCGGCCGGCGCCTTCAGCTGGGACGCGTGGAAGGATCATGCCGTTCTGCTCCGGCACGAACAGCTCCGGACGGCCACCGTCCCCGACAATGTAGGACTGACCCTTCATGACCGGGCCGCCCTTGGCCTTGAGGACGCCAAGCCCATTTCCGGGCGACCCGGGGGCCTTGCCTAGTTTATAAATGCCCTTATATGTGACGTATACATTCCTATTGCTAATCGATGCAAGATTTGCCTTGGCTGTCCTGACGCGCTCCTGCAGCTGGCTGATGTCCGCGCGGACGGTGGCCTGCTTGGATTTTGGTACAGTCTTCAGCTTCGCCTTGGCGGCATTGATCTTGGTGTTGAGATCGGAGATTTCGCCCTGCAGTTTGACCCGCTGGGGCATCTTCTTTACAGCGCTCTTCCATTCACCGACCTTCCGTTCCGCTGCGGAGAATGTCTTGTCCACACCGTTTTTGAATTCGTCGAAACTCCGGGCGGCCTTCTTGGCCGAATCCTGGGTAGGGCCGGGGATTTTCGCCACGGCGTTGAGGATTCCAGACACCGATGTGATGACGCCCATCATCATGGCCCGGCTGGCCTTGAGAATGATCGAGGCGTAATCGAGGACCACTGTTGCCATCAGGGAGAAACCGACGGTCATGACGGTCCGGAACTTCTCGCTCTTCTGCCACAGTGCGGTGAAACCAGCGGCGAGACCGGCCAGGCCCAGGACGATCAACCCGACCGGATTAGCGAGCATCGCCAGGTTCAGCAGGAGGATCCCGCCGGCCAGGACCCCCACGGCGACCGCGGCGGCCATCGTCGCGGTCTTGTGCTTGGATGACCACTCCAGCAACTTCACCCCGAACGACAACACCTTGTTCAGGATCGGCAACAGTTTCGTGCCCAGCTCGGCGGACAGGTTCCCGTACTTTTCCTGCAGTGCCTCCGTCTGCCCGGCCGTCGTCTTCGACTCCCGGGCCGCGGCGCCGAGCGCACCCCCGGCCTGGCGGGTGATCAGGTTGGTGGTGGCCTGCTGGGTGGCCAGCGCCAACTGTGATCCGGTGAGCTTGTCCGCGCCCATCCGGACCAGCTCAGCCTGAACCTTCGCTGCCGACAAGCCGACCCCGTACCGTTCCATCGGGTCGAACTCGCCCTTGAATGCCGAACCGAGAGCTTCTACGGCCTCTTTCGTGGAACCGCCATAGGTTGCGGCCAGATCCGCGCCGATCTGGATCATGCCTGACGTCTTGCCGGCCAACTGGTCTGCGGCAACGCCCTGGTTCTTGAATCCGGCGCCGATCAGGTTCGCGGCCTCCCGGTACTCGTGCGCGGTCAGGCGCACCGAGTCCCGCTCGTCCTTGGACTTGCTGATGACCGTGGTGGCGTACTTCCCGAAGACGGTCTCGGTGGCGCCGATGGACTGCTCGGAGTCCGAGGCGCTCTTGATCGCCACCGCGCCGAGTCCCACCAGGGCGGCGCCGGCACCGAGCGCCCCGTCCTTCATCGAACCCAGGGCGGACTTGAACCGGCCCCCGGTGCGCTCGGCTGTGCTCCCGGCGTTGTTCAGGGTGGACGACAGCGACCGGTCCCGGCCGATGAGGTCCGTGGTGATGGTGCGGTCAGCCACGTTTCGCCTCTGCTTCCGCCCGTTGGGCCTCGGTGTTCAGCTGGTCTATCCGGGTGCACAGGCGGCGCACCTGGTGGGGCAGAAGTTCTTCCAGCTCGGACGGCTGGATGTGGAAGACCTCGATCAGTGCGGCCCAGTACCGATCGAGCAGACCGACTACTCCGTCATCCGTGCCGGGTCGCTTCGGTTCGGGGGTTGAGTAGGGTCCGGTGCCTCAGAGTCGACGGGCTTCAGGTGAACGAAAGCGTCCACTGTCATGTGACACTCGGCGCAATCACCGTCCTGGTCCAGCCCGGTCACCTCGTGGCGGACCAAATCGAAGTCGGTCAGCGCCAGTTCGTCCCATCGCCCGATGGGCAGCAGGGTGTGGTCAGCTTGGCGGATGGTGAGGAAGTAGTACGCCATCCGAGCCTGCGCGGCATCCAGGTCCTCGACCTTCGCGACCTTCAGCTGGTGTTTCAGCCACCGCTGGATTCCCATGGGCCATGCTTCGATCAGACCGAATATTGTTGTTGGTCCGTCGAACTCACGGTCTCCGGTTTCTTTCCAGGTGAAACGCATTGCTGTTACTCCCGTTCAGGGGGTCGATAGATGTTTAGCCGCCGTTGCGGAGCTTGGTGGCGACCTTGTCGACGGCTTTCAGGAATTCCTTGCGGGCGATGTCGGCGCCGGGGCCGGTGAAGACCTTCCTCCAGTAGCCGTCCGGGATCGTCTGCGAGACCCAGACGCTCCGGTTCCCCCGGATCGGGTGACGCAGCTCGCCCTTGTCGATGCTCGCGAGGTCATGGCCGGTCCAGCGGCCGATGAAGGACACGCCGACATTCCGGCCGGAAAGGCGGGTGGCGACACGGACCTTCGCACCGGCGATCAGCGCTGCCAGGCCACCACGTCTCGGCAGCATCGCCGTCGCCGAATCCTTCAGCTCCGCCTTGATCGGCTTGCCCATCGCCCGCCCAGAGCGCAGTAGCTCGCGGCGCAAGTCCTTCTCCCCTGCCGCCTTCAGGTCCCGGCCGAGCTGCGCGAGCTTCTCGACGCCCTCCATGCGCACGTCGAATCCGGCGTCGCGGCCCATCAGAGCACCGCGTCCGCGGTGCGGTGCACGATGTAGATCGCCGAGCCCGTTGCCGGTTTGCGGATCGCGAAATCGTAGTCCACGGTAGGTGTTCCGGACTGGGGTTGTGGCCGGTTCGAGGACGTGATCTTGCACGCGGGGAACACCAGTTGGAGTGTGGCGAACCCGGTGCTCAGTGCCTGCGTGGACGTGGCGGTGATCGTCACCGGCAGGGTCGTGTGGGCGATCTGCGCGGCGTCGTAGGTGGTCGCGTTGTACTCGGTGGACAGTTTCAAGGTGGCCTGCCGCTTCGCCACCCGCGGCTGGTTGCGGGATCCGAACACCCACCGGTCGGTGTCCGCCTGGTTGTCGAGGCTGTACTCGAACGACTTCACGTCGCTCACCACCGTGCCGGTGACGGCCAGCGCCGTGGTGGTCGGAACGGTGAGGGAACCACCGATGGTGGCGACGATCTGACCGAAGTGCAGCGGGTCCAGCAGACCCGCCGGATAGGCGGGAGCGGCCAGGGCGGTAGCGATCGTCTGGGCTTTCGCGTCCCACTCGAACTCGGTCTTGATGACCTCACCGGCCTGGCACTTGATCGAGTGCTTGGTGAAGGTCGTCCCCAGGTAGGTGTACGCGTCGACCGTTCCGCCCGCATCGGAGCGGACGATCCCGTACTGGGTGGTGAAGGACTGCAGCAGGCTGGTGGTCAGCGACCCGGTGAAGACCTGCTGGAACGTGGAACCGGAGACCAGGGTGCTGGTGGCCGTGTTGTACGGTCCGTTCGTGAGCAGGCCCATGCCCTTGGTCTGGTGGTCCAGGGCGATCTTTCCGCTGCCCTGGCCGATGACCGCGACCGAGCGATCAGCTCTTTCGAAACCGCCGTCACCGACCTGCATCCCGGACCCGATGATCACCCTCGGATCGAACGAGTGTTCGCTGCCGTCGATATCCCACTCATAGGAACGGGTCGGGGTGACGGCGGTGCCGTAGACGGACTCGGCGGCGATCATCACCTGGGCATCGAGCGGACCGGCCATCAGTCGTTCTCCTTCACGATTTCCCAGTTGCCGAACTGCGCGAGCAGCCCAGAGCCGAGGTCGTAGACCTCGTCCTCGACGCCATCCGGTGTGGACGGGCGTAGGGCCTGGTGGCTCTCGATGACCTCACCGTCGGCCACCGCCCGCCAATGCGGGGGTTCCCCGGCCTGCTCGGGCGACACCTCGACCACCTCACCCTTGCCGACCTGGCGGGCCTCACCGTCCAGGACCGTCATGACGGCGCCGATCGGGTTGATGTTGCGAACTTTCACGAACAGGGCCATCCAGTACTCCTTTTGGCGACTTACGGGAGGGTGAGGCGGTAGCGGGCACGCACCCGTACCCGGAACTCGATGGAGGCGTTGATCGGGCCGCCGGTGTCGGAGGCGGGGGCCTCAGTCAGTTCCCAGTCCCCGCCCACGTACGCCCAGATCACAGCGCTGACTCCGGCGTTCTCCCCGGCCACCGAGCGCAGGGCCACCTCGGCGAGATCGAAGATCGCGTACGCCCGTTCGGTGACGGCCTGCTGGATGTCGACGGCCCCGTTGCGGGTCACCGAGATCGTGCAGGTGACCTCGTAGTTCTCTTCCATCTGCCGGGTCGTCCCCAGAGTGATCGGCTCGCTGGATCCCCGGGCGTCCCCGACGACCAGGCGCTCCCCGGGGGAGACGGTCACCCGGGAGCCGTAGCCGGGGGTGACGTCCGGGCCGAGCGCGAGGGACCAGAGTGCGACCAGGGCGGACCTGACCGCCGGGACGGTGGACATCAGGCGAACCCCGGGGCACGGAAGGCGTTGTAGGCGGCCAGCTCCAGCGGCGTCAGGACCCCGGCCCGGGATTGCTCCTCGGCGCCGTAGTCGTCCATCGACGGGTGCGGCATCTGCTGCGACATCTGCCACATCCTTTGGACGCCGTTCAGCGCGACCTTCCGCACGACGGGCGGCGCCGCGGTGTACCCGGCGACGATGGTCACGGCGACGTTCTGGCGCCCCCACGCCCAGCACCGGGGCGACTGCTGCCCGCCCCGGTACACAATTCCGGCGCAGGTGTCTGCCGTGTAGTCACCGGCGCTCAGGGCGGCGCCGTTCTCCACCACGGCGGTCACGGAGATCAGTGGAGTGGAGCGCAGCAGGATCGCCGAGGCGCCGCCGTCGAAGGTCTCGGTGACGGACCGGCGGACGATCGTCCGGCCGAGGTCGGACTCGATCGCTGATGTCGCGACCAGGCACAGCCACCGGACCTGCTCACGATCTGCGGCGCCGGTGACACCGCCGGCCCGCAGATGCTGGATGGCGTCCTCGAGCGAGACCACGCTGCGTGCGTCCTCGACGGTGAAGGTGTCGCGCCACCGCCGGAGCAGGGTGCCCAGGACACCGCCGGTGGCCGAGATCAGGACGTCGTGACAGCCCGCCTGCACGCTCGGGTAATCCACCGTGTAGACCCCGGTGGAGGGATTCAGCACCGTTGCCGCGGTGGTCGCGCCGTCCGGCAAGGTGATCACACCCGTGACGGTGCTGCCGGCCGCCAGGACGAAGGCGGCATCGCGGACTTCGTAGGGCGGGCTGGACCAGGTCTCACCGAGATCGACGATCATCGCGGGCCTCCCGTCAGCGTGCCGGTGCTGCGCGGGTTGCCGGCGGTGAGGCTGCCGGCGGGGATGACGATCGGGACGACCCCGGCGATCTTCCCCGTGACAATCCCGTCCGCACCGGCCGAAAAAGCCGCTGCCGCATGGGTTGCCGAGAGGATCACATGGCCGAGCACCTTCTTGCCCTTGGCCTTGATCTGCGCCCACGCGGGCGCACTGGCGTCATAGTTCAGGCCGAGCAGGTCCCACCGGCTGCTCGTGGCATCCAGGGATCCGAGGTCGGTCTCGGCGTAGTAGCCCCACGTCGTGTAGTTGCGGGCCCGGGCGGCAACAGGGGTCGCGGTCGCGCTGAAGTTGCCCTTGATCACGAAACGTCCCGTCGCGGACGGGTAGGTGTCGAGCAGGTCGAGCAGCGAGCCGGCATTGGTGTCCTGCTTGTTGTCGATGAACACGATGTGCGTTGCCGCGTAGAGGTTCAGCAGGTCGACCAGCCGGGCCATCGGGTACCCGCCGACGATCGTGCTCAGTCCGGTCAGCGCCGAGTAGGGGTTCGCCGGGATATCAACGCCGGCACCGAACATCCGCGCCGTGCTCTGGTCGTGGGAGGCGACCCACACCCCGTCGCTGGTGCGCCAGATACTGATCTCGATCGCCTGGACGTTCAGCGCATGACACGCCGCGTAGGCCGCGGCCGTCTCCTCGACGTAATCGACGCTCCCGCCGCGGTGAGCCACGTACATCAGCCCCTGGTCGTTGACCCATTCCTTCAGAGGCGAGGGCATCGGCGCCGGGTTCAGACGCAGGATGAAGCTGCTGCCGACGCTGGTACTCCCCGGGCCGGTGATGGTCCGGATCTGCACCCCGGGTGCGACGTCACCGGCCGAGTCCTGCAACCACGACACGACGGACGGCGCCACGAGCTGGCGATGGGTGCCGCGTTGAGTGTCGGTGTTCGCGCTGTACGAACCGGCGGAGCGGTCACCGAACCCGCTGACGATCCAGCCCGTGACCGTCGTGGTCGTGGGGTCCGTGGCCTTGGCCGCAGTACTGCCGGCGTACGCGGCGACGACCGCGTTGGTGACCGGCGTCGTGGGATCGCACCCCCGGTAGGCGGCCTGCACCCACGCGGCCGTCGTCCCGGTGGAGAACGTCCAGGCGGGCGCCGCGGTGTCACCAGCCTGGACGACCCGGTAGAACAGACCGGCCCACAGCTGCGGGGAGGCACCGTCCACGATGCTGGCGACCAGGGCCCACCCGGGCGCAGCGGTGACGACAGGCGCGGATGCAGTGCCGTTGCTCAGGTTGAGCCAGCACAGGATCAGATCCCCGACGGAGATGCTGGGCACCGTCATCGACACCGAGGTATCGACAAGGCTGTCGGCCGTGCCACCGGTGGTGGCCGCCACGAAGGACACCGTCACCCACGCACCTCCAGGCGGTCGAGCCGATAACGCCAGTGGGTGAGGCCGTCACCAGTGCGGAGGAGGGGATCCCCACCGATGACGGCCACCACGAGCGCCCTACCTGCTGTCGGTCTTCGCCGGGCCAGGCTTCGCCTGACGACCCCGGGGCGGTGTGGTCGCTGACTCCGGCTCGCCGGCCTCGGGGACGGCCGGCAGATCGGAGACGTCCTCGCCGAGGCGGACCAACTCGACGTCGATCGCCGCGACCCGACCGGCCCGGGCGCGGCGAACTTGCCCCGCTCGCTCCAGCCGCAGCGCGGCGACCTCGTCGGCCCGCCGCTCGGCGGCGTGCTCGGCCGCCGCCTTGGCCCTAGCCGCCTGGTTTTCGGGCGCCATCAGACGCCGGTCCAGGTCGGGGTGAGCAGGCCCGTGCCGCCGATCTTCTGCGCGTTCGGCACGCGGCTGTGCGTGTACGCGAAGTAGCCGTAGAGCACCAGCAGGACGCCGAGGGTGGCAGCCTTGGTCTGCTCGGCCCGGATGAACAAGGGCGCGGCCGGGTCCTCCCAGAGGTGGGATTCCTGGCGGTCGAGGATGTAGACCTCGTCCTGGTTGGTGCCGCCGCCCAGGTTGGTGGGCACGTTGGCGTCGACAATGACCGGCAGGTTGTTCGGCAGGATGCCTCGCAGGCCGCGCCCGTACACCTCGCCGTAGTTCGCGCCGAGGGTCTGTGCCATGACCCCGGGCTGCGACATCAGCGGCCACGTCGCGGACATGGCCTGGTTGAGCCAGAACCACCGGCGCGAGTTCATCAGCGCGATGTTGTCCCCGCTGGCCAGGTCCAGCATGGCCGCCTCGACCTGCGCAGCGCCCTGGCTGAGCAGCGGCGCGAACTCCGCCACGGTCGGGGTCGCGTCGGTGTAGGTGATCGTGGTCGCCACGGCGCTCAGCCCGGTGACGGCCTGGTTGATCAGCGTGGAGTCAAGCCGGGAGGCGTACCGGCGGTAGAGGTCGTCCAGGACGATCGGCTCGGTGCCGGCGCCGCGCTCGATCGACTGCCGGGACATGGTCTGCTGACCGGCGTTGGTCTGCACGTTGATCGTGAGCAGGGTGTCGTCGATGTCGGTCTCGGAGACGCCCGTGTTCTCCGAGGCCTGCAGGTCGACACTGGTCGCGGTGGTGATCCGGGAGATGTTCGCGGTCATGCCCTGCGCCGGCAACTCGTGACCGTTGCAGACGTCCGCGAACGGCCGCTTCGCCGACGCGGCCGGGGCGTACAGGTCCGTCAGGTACTGCGGCACGGTGAGGCCGGCGAACGCGCCGGTGCCGACGGCCCGACTCTGGGTGGGGTCGGACAGCGCCCGGGACAGGTACGCCCCCCGCTCGATGCGCTCTTCCTTCATGTGCTGGCGCAGCCGATCCTGCGCCTCGTAGTCGCCGAGAAACGCAGCCGCAACGTCGCGCTCGAAGTCACCGCCGGGCTTGACGCGAGCCCGGAACCTGCCGGTGTTCTGGTCGAAGCCACGCTCCTTGTGCGCCGCGTACTGGCGCTCCTCGGAGGCGACCCGGTGCACCTGGTCGTAGGCGCGGCGCTCGCCGGCACCCGACGTCCCGGTGTCCACGGTGTCGGCCTGCTCACGCTCGGCGGTGTCCTCCTCGACCGCAGCCGAGCGGATCTCGTCGAGTGCGGACTTGGCGCGGACCAGGCGATTCTGGGCGGCCGTCTTGTCGTTCTCCAGGGCGTCGAACTCGGCGCGCTCCACGCCCGTCAGGGTGTTGCGGCCCTCATCGCGGACGGTCTTGACGATGCCCGCTTGACGGGACTTGATCGCCTCCACCGCGGCGTCGGCGCTCTTGTGCTCGGCCTCCTTGGCGGCGAGCAGTTCGGACAATTTCACGGGAGTTCCTTTCGTGAGTGGGGGGATTGAGCTGCCCGCCCGCACACCACCGGCCACATCCGTCCGGTACTGGCGAGAGCGCAGGACAACCGGCCACATCCGTCCGGTACAGCCCATGCAGCGAAACCACGCACTCCACAGGGGGGAAGCGCGCGGGAACTTGGAGAGATCAGGCGCTAGCGGCGACCATTGCGGCGGCCACCTCGAGACTCAGTCCCACCTCGGGCGCGGCGGCCGGCGCGAGTGGCTGGACGCCGAGCAGGGCGGCCAGATCGCCGTCACCGACCAGCGCACCCGCGAGAGTGCCGTCCGCCGCCCGCGACAGTGCGGCGGCCAGGATGGTGCGCGCCAGCGGATCGATCGAGCCTTGCTCGACCTTCGCGCGCAGCAGG